>NZ_JBEZYF010000036.1:0-84230 GCF_040638415.1 Kribbella sp. NPDC026596
GCCCTGATCCGTGACCGTGGCGAGCAGTTCGGCCACGTAGCCGTAGACATCCGCCTTGGCCGTCCGGTGCCGGATCGCCTTGTTGGACAGGGCTGTAGCGCCTTCGCGGTAGAGGTACGCGTCGGCGTTCTGGTTGACGAACGGCTCGATCGCGACGCCGAGCTCACGGCAGTAGTCCAGCGTCACGTGGTGCTGCGGAAGACGGCCCGGGCCGGCGTTCATGTACTGGCCGGGCGAGAACGTCGCCCGCTGGGTGTTTCCGGCCAGATCGGTCTCCACGGTGCCGCCGCGGACCGTCCAGTTGCGGCCACCGGGCCGGTTGCGGGCCTCCAGCAGGGTGACCTTGTAGCCGGCCTTGAGCAGTTCGTACGCCGAAGTCAGGCCGGAGATCCCGGCGCCGAGGACGACGACGTGCTTGGTGCCGCGGCCGTTCAGCTCGACCCGCGACGGGGCGGCGTACGCGGGCGTCTCAGCGACGCCCGTGAGGCCGAGCGCCGACATCGTGGAGTACAGCACACCGGCTCCACCGGTGATACCGACCTGTTGCAGGAACTGACGTCTGGTCTGCGCCATGCCTTCTCCTCACTGGACAACGGGGTAGCTGACCAGAAAGGTAAGGACTTGATGTTTTCGGACTGTGTCCGGGCGGTGACGAACTGAGACCGGTACTGACAGGTATGTTTCGGGCTAACGAACCTGTTGGAGCTGAGCCCGTAGCACCTTGACGACAGGGGCGATTTCCGCGTAAACGCCAGGAAAACCGGGCTCGGCGCAACCCTTGCCCCAGGAGACCAGGCCGAGCAGGCGGCCGTTGAGGACCAACGGGCCGCCGGAGTCGCCTTGGCAGGTGTCGGCGGTGCCGTCGAGGTAGCCGGCGCAGATGTTCGAGGCGGCGGCGTACCCGTTGGCGACGTACTCCTTGTTGGCCAGGCAGGTGGCGTCGCCGAGGTCCGGGACGGCGAGCTTCTGCAGCGTGTCCTCGGGACCGGTGCCGTCGGTGTCGCCCCAGCCGTAGACCGTCGGTACGACGCCCCGCCGGTCGGCCTTGGGGTTCGTCTCCAGCCCGAGCACCGGGACATCGGTGAACGGCTTCGACAGCGTCAGTACGGCGAAGTCGTTGTGGCTGTCGTTCGTGCTGTACCCGGGATGGATCCACACCTTGCTGATCCCGGACACCTGTCCGGTGCTGTCATCCGTCAGATCGGCCCGCCCCTGGATAGCGGCGTACGTCGACGCGGGCTTGATCATGCAGTGCGCCGCAGTGACGAGCTTGTCCGGCCTCACCAGGACCGCGCCACACCACCGCCCGGTCGGTCGGGCGGACTGCGTGTTCGTCAGCACCACCGCCCACGGCGCCTCGGTCACACTCGCCAGCGTCCCCCCGACGACGAGCGGCTTCTCCGAGATCGTGGACGCGGAGACCGACCCCGCCGTGACCAGTAGGAGAACACCGGCGAGAAGCGTGGCGCGTTTCAGCATCGACTACTCCAAGTGAGACCTTGATTGCCTTAGGTAAAGTCCCACACCGAGCAGGATGGTCCACACGCCCCACGCCGTGCTCCCGAGCAGTCCGGCCGCGTCCCACACCGGGAAGTCCGGTACGGCGGTCGACAGGATGTCGCCCTGGTTGGCCAGATAGAGGACGCCCGCCACCAAGCCCGCCCAGCCGATCCACCGCGGCAGTACGGAGGTCCGCAGGATGAACACGCTGACCCCGACGCTCCAGGCGATCCCGAGCAACTCGCCCAGGTGTTCGCCGATCAGTGCGCCGCCGTACTGATGCTGCGCGGTCCACGCGGCCGCGACCCCTGTGTCGCCCGCGGCGTGAGCGCGAGCCAGCGGCGGTACGACGAAAACCCAGCGCAGGAAGCCGATCAGCGACAACAGTACGGAAGTCGCGCCGAGCACGGTGGCGATCCGCAACAGCGTAGAGCTCTCCCGATTGATTGCTCTAGGCAACATCAGGATCGGGATCGCCAGCAACCCGTAGGTCCACGCGACGGCGAACCAGGTCCAGGTCAGGCTGGTCCCGCCGTCGGTGTACTCGGTCAGCACCTTGTCGGCCGGCTCGCGCAGGATGTCCGGCCAGTCGAAGGTCGCGGACAGGACGGACGCGGCGATGGCGAAGCTGACCGCCGCGACGATGAACAGAACTCCAGTGGTACGGCGCATGTCCCCTCCCAAGAAATTGTACGGCGTACAGAATTAGTGTGCACCTAATCCTGTACGCTGTCCAGAGTTAAGGAGGTACGCATGGCGACGAGAGGCCGGCCCGGACCACGCCGGACGTTGACCGAGGACGACCTGCTGGACGCGGCGCTGCGGCTCCTGGATGAGACCGGGCAGGCGTCGATCCGGGGGATCGCGGCTCAGGTCGGCGTCGCGCCGAACGCGGTCTACACCTATTTCCCGGACAAGGCCGCGGTGATCCGCGGGCTGGTGGAGAAGCTGCTCGGCGAGGCCGGCACGGGCGCCTTCGCCGACGAGAGCCGGCCGTGGCGGGACCGGATCGAGGCGCTGGCGATCGAGCTGCGTGAGCAACTGGTCGCGCATCCGGGCGCCGCCGCGTTGCTGCTGAGTGGCCCGATGGACGGTCCGCGGACGACGGCCCTGAACGAGCGCCTGCTCGAGCTGTTCAGCGGTGCCGGACTGGACCCGGCCGACGCCGCCCGGTCGACGTACCTCTTGATCACCTACGTCCTGGGCGCGATCGCCCTCGAGGTCGCCGACGAGACCGACCCCGGCCCGCTACCGCCCGAGGCGGACCGCGTTGCCCGGCGCCGGGCCGCCTTCGACCAGATCCCGCCGGACGTCTTCCCCCGCTCGGCCGCCGCCGCGCCGACGATGTCCCGCTACGTCACCACCGACCAGTACCTCTGGGGTCTCCACCGCCTCCTCGACGGCATCACCCCACGGTGAAAACAAAGTGGTCACCCCGGCCACGCATGCCGGGGTGACCACGTCGAGTGCTCAGGCTCGGTAGGCGGTCCACATGTTGCTCATGCGGGTGCTCTGGCCTGGCGTGAACTGGTTGTAGCAAGTGTCGTAGGAGTAATCCATGTAGTTGTGGATCGGGTCAAGACCAGGCAACGAGCAGGAGTCGCGCCCGGTGGGACAGCCGTTGGTGGAGCTGCTCTGCGCCGGGGTGTCGGACACCTCGTCGTTCGTGCTCGTGCAGCCACCCTGGAAGGTGTGGTAGAGCCCCAGCCAGTGCCCGGCCTCGTGGGTCGCGGTCTCACCGAGGTTGTAGTTGGCGATCCCGCCGCCCGGCAGCGAGTCGTAGTGCACCCGGATGCCGTCGATCCCCGGGCTGCGGTCGTAGTCCCACGGGAAGGTCGCGATGCCGAGGTAGGCGAAGTCGACCAGCCAGATGTTCAGGGCGTTCGCGCCGCCCTTGCGGGTCTGCTTGCGGTAGGTGCTGCTCTGCTTGTCCTTGTGCCAATTGCTGTTGTTGAACCGGTCGACACCGGCCAGCGTGAAGGTGAAGCCGGTGTTCGCCGCCTCCGACGACTCCTGACCGGCGTACGTTTTGTTCAGTACGGCGATCTGCTGCGAGATCTGGGTGTCGGTGACGTCACCGTTCCCGGCCGCGTCACGCATCACGTGCACGTAGACGGGGACGCTCGCGGCGGCCAGCGCACCCTTAGGTACGGCGATCCCGCGCGCGGCCTTGGCCTTCAGTAGCTGGGCCGTGCGGGCTTCGATCGCCTTCTGCTCGGCGACCGTGATGTCCCGGGTGTCCGGGCCGTGACCGCCCTTGGCGGCGGCGCCGGCCGGTGGCACGAAACAGTCAGCCGCCGGCAGTCGGTCCGCCGGCACCCGGGCCGAAGCCTGGCCACCGAGCGGAGTGAACAACAGCGCCGAGCTGGCCAGCAGGACTGCCGCGGCGCGTGGACGGGTGATGAAAGATCGCATAGCTGCGCTCCTCCGGGTCGGGCCGCTGGGCGGGCGGCCGGTTGCCCGGCATCCTCGGCAAGAAGTTCCTGCCCAGGAAGCGGTCGGCGCACGGTCTAGGGAAATCCTTCGGTGCTCGCGGGCGCCTGCAGACTTCCGTAGCGTTCCATCCTTTGCCAGCGCAGCCGGGTGCCGGCGAGTGCGGTGAACACGGACTGGATGACCACCAGGTACATCAGCTGCCGGTAGACGAACTGCTGCAGCGGCAGCGTCCACAACGGCCCGGCCCGTTCACCGTCCAGGCGGAACGCGTACAGGCCCATGCCCAACTGCACGACCATGAAGCCGAGCCAGACCAGCAGCACCCGCACCGGGTCGAGGAACACCAGGCCGTAGATCGAGAACACGTCGACCACGGGCGCGAGCAGCGGCAGGAGCACCTGGAAGAGCATCAGGTAGGTCAGCCCGCGCCGACCGAGCTTCCCGGCCTGGCCGCGCTGCACCCAGGCACCCCGGTGCTTCCACATCGCCTGAATCGTGCCGTAGCACCAGCGGTACCGCTGCCGCCACAGTGCATCGAGCGACGCCGGAGCCTCCGTCCACGCCACTGCGCGCTCCTCGAAGACCACGCGCCACCCGTCCCGGCACAACGCCATCGTCAGATCGGTGTCCTCCGCGAGCGTCACGTCGCTCAGTCCACCGATCCGTTCCAGCGCCGTACGACGGAACGCGCCGACCGCACCCGGCACGGTGGGCATGCACTCGGCCAGGTCGAACAGCCGCCGGTCCAGGTTGAACCCGATCACGTACTCGATGTGCTGCCAGCGACCCAGCAGCCCGCCGCGGTTGCCCACCTTGGCGTTGCCGGAGACCGCACCGACGGCCGGATGCCCGAACGGCTGGATGAGCATCCGGACGGCGTCCGGCTCGAACACCGTGTCCCCGTCGACCATCACGATCAGCTCGAACCGGGCGGCCTGCAGACCGGTGTTGAGCGCGATTGGTTTGCCGGCGTTGGCCTGCCGGATGACCCGGACTCCGGGGATTCGCAGTGACTCGACGAGGTCCGCCGTACCGTCGGTCGAACCGTCGTCGACCACGATCACCTCGAGCGGATGGTCCGAGGCCACCAGGGATCTGATCGCGGCCTCGATCCCCGCGCTCTCGTTGTACGCGGGGACGATCACACTGACCGGCTCGGTCACCGGCGGTCCGTACAACCAGTCCCGCATCCGGGCATGACGCCGCGCCGCGATCAGCGTGGTGATCGCCCGCAACACGGCCAGGGCCCCGGCGGCGTACAGCAGCCAGGTGAGGAGCTTCAGGATGCCGTCGCTGATCCGCATCGCCCAGATCATCGTGAGACCGCGGCCTCGGTCCATCAGGCCGGCCTTCCGCGTCGGGTCCGGCAGGCCGACGGCGTCGCTGACGGTGGCGAACCGGAATCCGCGGGCCTTCAGCCTCGGGACGAGTTTGGACAGCGCCTCAACGGTCTCGCTGCGGTCACCACCGGCGTCGTGCATCAGCAGCACCTGTCCGGCCCTGCTGCGCGGCATCGAGTTGGCGATGATCTGCGTCGTGCCCGGCCGGCGCCAGTCCTCGCTGTCCTGGCTGTTCAGCACGGTCAGGTAGCCGGCCTTGCGGGTGGCCTCGATGGTCTCCCAGTCGCGGTCGGTCAGTTCGGACGGCACCGACGAGTACGGCGGCCGGAGCAGCGTCGTGGTGACGCCGGTCGCACCGGCCAGGATCGACTGGCTCTGTCGCAGCTCGAGGTCCCGGCGCCAGCCCGCCGCGGTGGTCAGGTTCGCGTGCGTGAAGGTGTGCACCGCGATTTGGTGGCCTTCAGCAACGATCCGGCGGGCCAGGTCCGGGTGTTCGGCGACGGCGGTGCCGACGACGAAGAAGGTCGCGTGCACGTGCTCGGCCTTCAGTAAGTCGAGGATCTTGGGAGTCCAGACCGGATCCGGTCCATCGTCGAAGGTGAGCGCGATGGTCCGGGGCTTCGGTGACACCGACCTCGGCTGTCCCTGGCCGGCGTCGATGACCGGCCCACCCTTGACGATCGACGGCGGCGCTCCGCCGAGCTTGCCGGGTGACCTGACCGCGCCGTCGGGCTCCGCGCCGAACATGTGATGCGTGTAGCCGTTCAGGAGCAGCATGCTCGACAGACAGACGAGCAACATGGTCAGGACGACCCAATGGGTGCGGAGCGGGACCGGCTTGGCGCGTCGTGCGACCGGCCGGCTCACGGCTTGCCGGGCGTCTTCGTCTGGCCGGGAGGCGTCGTGGGCTTGTTGCCGCTGTGTGCGGTCGTCGTCAGTGCCGGCGTCGGTGTCAAGGTCGGCACTGCCGTCGGGTTGCCGGGCGGCACGCTGGGTGAGCCGGTGGTGTGGGTCGTCGGGGCGACAGTCGGCGTCACTGGGACACCCGGAGTCGAGGGGACGCCCGGGGACGTCAGAACGGTCGGGGTAGTCGAGGGCGTGCTCCCCGGCGTGTCCGACGGCGTGCTGCTCGGCTCGCTCGACCCGTCAGGGCCCGGAGTTGATTCGATCGTTTGAATGGCGGCCGGTGGTGGAGTAATCTGCGGCCGATGCTTGGGCTTCGTGGCTGTCTCGGGTAGCGGGACCAGCGGGGTGTCCAGGCGAGGACCGCCGAGCAGACTGCTGGTCATCAGGATCAGGTAGCCGACAAACGGTATGGCGAGGAACGCGCCGGCCTTGCGCAGAGCACGACGGCGTTGCCCGGTCGAGTCGAGGAAGACAGGTCGCCGGGCGGAAGGCGATTTCACAAGGCCAAGACTCTACTCGTTACCCACGGGTCACGGCAGTCACTTACCGAAGTACCTCGGAGCGTAGTGAATCGGCCACGGACCGGGGTTAATTCTCGGCAGCAAAGTACCCCGCCATACCTCCTTCGGGGGTGGGGGTGGCTACTGTCATCTGGTGCAGAAATGGCCTGGCCGTCCTTATCCTCTCGGCGCCACCTTCGACGGTGCCGGGACGAACTTCGCGGTGTTCTCGGAGGTTGCGGAACGAGTAGATCTGGCGCTGATCGACGAAGACGGGGATGAGCAGCTGGTCCAGCTGACCGAGGTGGACGGGTTCGTCTGGCACGCGTTCCTGCCGGCGGTGCAGCCGGGACAGCGGTACGGGTTCCGGGTGCATGGGCCGTACAACCCGGCCGGGGGAGATCGGTGCAACCCGTCCAAGCTGCTGCTGGATCCTTACGCGAAAGCGATCGACGGCCAGATCGACGGGGACGAGTCGCTGTTCAGCTACCGGTTCGCCAAGCCCGACGAGCTGAACACGATGGACAACCGCGAGCACACCATGCTCTCGGTGGTGACGAACCCGTTCTTCGACTGGGGCAACGACCGCCCGCCGGGGCACGCGTACCACGAGACGGTGATCTACGAGGCGCATGTGAAGGGCCTGACCAAGACCCACCCGGCGCTGCCGGAGGACATCCGCGGCACGTACGCCGGGATCGGGCACCCGGCCATCATCGACCACCTCAAAGAGCTCGGGGTGTCCGCGATCGAGCTGATGCCGATCCACCAGTTCGCCCAGGACGGTCACCTGCAGGAGCTCGGCCTGAAGAACTACTGGGGTTACAACACGATCGGCTTCTTCGCGCCGCACAACGACTACGCCGCCGGCGGGACCCGCGGTCAGCAGGTGACCGAGTTCAAGACCATGGTGAAGGCGCTGCACGAGGCCGACATCGAGGTGATCCTCGACGTGGTCTACAACCACACCGCCGAGGGCAACGAGTTCGGCCCGACGTTGTCGTTCAAGGGCATCGACAACGCGGCGTACTACCGCCTGGTCGACCAGGACAGGTCGCACTACTACGACACCACCGGCACCGGGAACAGCCTGCTGATGCGGCACCCGCACGTGCTGCAGCTGATCATGGACTCGCTGCGCTACTGGGTCACCGAGATGCACGTCGACGGGTTCCGGTTCGACCTGGCGGCCACCCTGGCCCGGCAGTTCCACGAGGTCGACCGGCTGTCGGCGTTCTTCGACCTGGTCCAGCAGGACCCGGTGGTGAGCCAGGTGAAGCTGATCGCCGAGCCGTGGGACGTCGGCGACGGCGGCTACCAGGTGGGGAACTTCCCACCGCTGTGGACCGAGTGGAACGGGAAGTTCCGCGACACCGTGCGGGACTACTGGCGCGGCGAGAAGTACACGCTGGCCGAGTTCGCGTCCCGGCTGACCGGTTCGTCCGATCTGTACCAGGACGACAGCCGCCGGCCGCTGGCCAGCATCAACTTCATCACCGCGCACGACGGCTTCACGCTGCGCGACCTGGTCTCCTACAACGACAAGCACAACGAGGCGAACGGCGAGGGCGGCAAGGACGGCGAGAGCCACAACCGCTCGTGGAACTGCGGCGCCGAGGGCGCGACCGACGACCCTGAGGTGCTGCGGCTGCGGGCCAGGCAGCAGCGCAACTTCCTCACCACACTGCTGATCTCGCAAGGCGTGCCGATGGTTGCCCACGGCGACGAGCTCGGCCGGACGCAGAGCGGCAACAACAACGTCTACTGCCAGGACAACGAGATCTCCTGGGTCGACTGGCAACTGACCGACTCGCAGAAGGATCTGCTCGCCTTCACCCAGGCCGTGGTCAAGCTGCGCAACAACCATCCGGTGCTGCGCCGCCGCCGCTTCTTCCACGGCGACACCGGCGTCGACGGACTCGGCGACCTGGTCTGGTTCACGCCGAAGGGCACCGAGATGCAGAACGGTGACTGGCAGCGCGACGACGCCCGCGCGATCGCGGTCTTCCTGAACGGCGACGCGATCTCCGAGCCGGACCCGCGCGGCGAGCCCGTGGTCGACGACTCGTTCCTGATCCTGCTGAACAGCGACCACGAGCCGGTCGACTTCCTCCTCCCGCCCAAGGAGTACGGCGAGGAGTGGACCGTGGTCGTGGACACGACGACCGCCCAGGGAACCGCGACCGACGAGCCGCATGCCGCCGGGAGCACAGTGCGGCTGGAGTCCCGCAGCACCCTCGTCCTGACCCGGGCGCGGGCGGCCGGATGACCGGGGTCCCGCAGGCCACATATCGGTTGCAGTTGCGCGCCGAGTTCGGTTTCGACGACGCCGCGGCAGTAGTTCCGTACTTGCACGGCCTCGGGATCTCCCACGCCTACCTGTCCCCGATCCTCCAGGCCGCGCCCGGTTCCACCCACGGGTACGACGTGGTGGACCACAGCCGCCTTTCCGAACCGGCCGGCGGTCGCCCTGCGTTCGATCGGCTCGCGACACGGCTGGCCGACCATCTCATGGGGGCCGTAGCGGACGTCGTACCCAACCACGTGGCCGTGCCGACACCGGCGCGGCTCAACACGGCGCTCTGGTCGGTGCTGCGGGACGGTCCGGGTTCGCCGTACGCCGAGTGGTTCGACGTGGACTGGGGTTCGGGGAACCAGCCGTTGTTGATGGCGGTGCTCGGTCAGCGGATCGGGAGGGTGCTGGCGGACGGCGAGCTGTCGGTCGAGGGCGACGTACTGCGGTATTACGACCACGAGTACCCACTCCGGCCGGGCACCGAGAACCTGCCGATCGCGGAGCTGGTGACCGAGCAGTGGTACCGCCTCGCGCACTGGCGGGTCGCTGACGAGGAACTGAACTACCGGCGCTTCTTCGATGTGGACACCCTCGCCGCGGTGCGCGTGGAGACGCAGGAGGTCTTCGATGCCACGCACGAGCTGCTGCTGGAGCTTCTGCACGAGGGCAAGCTCAACGGCTTCCGCATCGACCATCCGGACGGCCTGGCCGACCCGCGTGGCTATCTGCGGCGTCTGGCCGAGCGCACCGCCGGTGCCTGGGTTGTGGTCGAGAAGATCCTCGAAGGTGACGAAGAGCTGCCGAGTGACTGGCCCTGCGCCGGCACCACCGGGTACGACGCTCTCCTCCGCGTCGGGGGTCTGTTCGTGGACCCCGCCGGGGCCGCACCGCTGGCGGCCTTGCACTCCGAGCTGTCTGGCGCCCCCGCCGACTTCAGCCCGGTGGTGGAAGAGGCGAAACGGGAGGTGGTCAGGCAAGGGCAGTACGCCGAGGTCCATCGACTCGTCGAGCTCCTCGCGCACATCTGCCAGGAGGACGTTCGGCTGCGTGACCACACCCGGCGTGCGTTCCACGAGGTGGTCGTCGAGCTGCTCGTCCACTTCGACGTCTACCGCGCGTACGTCGTACCCGGTGAGCAGCCGTCCGCGAGGGCGATGCACGCGTTGGAGCGGGCCGCCGCGAAGGCTCGGGAGAACCTCGATGAGGACCGGCAGGAAACGCTGGACGTCGTACTGCACCTGCTGCTCGGCCAGGAGACCGGGACCGCGAGCCGGATCGACGAGCACGCGCGGCACGAGCTGATCGTGCGGTTCCAGCAGACCTGTGGACCCGTTATGGCGAAGGGCGTCGAGGACACCGCGTTCTACCGGTGGTTCCGGCTCACGTCGTTGAACGAGGTCGGTGGGGACCCGGAGCACTTCGGTGTGACACCGGAGGAGTTCCACGCCTTCGCGGCCCGGCTGAACCAGCACTGGCCGAAGACGATGACCACGCTGTCCACTCACGACACCAAGCGGTCCGAGGACGTGCGTGCGCGGCTCGGTGTGCTGTCGGAGCAGCCCGCGGCCTGGTCCGAGGCGGTCCGCGAGTGGCGGCGGTTGTCGGAGGATCACCGGAGTCCGGTGCTGGACGGGAGTACGGAGTACCTGTTCTGGCAGACGCTCTTCGGCACCTGGGACGGCGGCCCGCTCTCCGAGGATCGCTTGCAGACCTATCTGCTCAAGGCGGTCCGCGAGGCCAAGCGCCACACCACGTGGACTTCGCCGGACGAGGAGTACGAGCAGGCCGTCGCCGCCTTCACTACGGCAGTTCTGAACGATGACGCCGTACTCGAGTCGGTACGACGCTTCGCCGCCAGACAGACCGAGTTCGTCCGGGCGGCCACGCTCGGCCAGAAGCTGGTCCAGCTCACGATGCCCGGCGTACCGGATGTCTACCAGGGCACGGAATTGGTCGACCTGTCGCTGGTGGACCCGGACAACCGGCGGCCAGTGGACTACCAGCACCGGATCCACCGGCTGCGCAGGCTGGACGACGGCGCCAAGCCGGACGACCTGTCCGACGAGAAGCTGCTCGTCACCTCGCGGGCGCTGCGCGTCCGCCGGCAGTACCCGGAGGCGTTCGCCGGTAGCTACGCCCCGCTCCCGACCTCCAACGGTCACGCGGTCGCCTTCGCCCGTGGCGACGCAGTCCTCACTGTGGCGACCAGACTGCCCGCGGCGCTGCACCGCCTCGGTGGCTGGGGTGACAGCACTGTGGTGTTGCCGAGTGGACAATGGAAGAACGTGTTGACCGGTCGCGAAGTGGGTAGTGGGGCTGCCCGGATCCACGAGCTCCTGGAAGATCTCCCAGTAGCTCTGCTCGTCAGGAGCTGAACCAGATGCACACGTTCTCGGTGTGGGCGCCCGCCGCGTCGTCGGTGGACCTGGTGCTGCGGGACGGCGTACTGCCGATGCGCTGGGCGGCCGACGGCTGGTGGAAGCGGGAGGTGGTCGAGGCGCGCCACGGCACCGACTACGCGTTCTCCGTCGACGGCGGCGAGCCACTGCCTGATCCACGCAGTGCCTGGCAGGCCGACGGCGTTCATGGCTTCAGTCGAGTGTTCGAGGCGGACCGCTTCACGTGGACGGACGAAGACTGGATGGGCCGGGATGTGCGCGGCTCGGTGTTCTACGAGCTGCACATCGGGACGTTCACCCCGGAAGGCACGCTGGACGCGGCCGCGGAGCACCTGGATTATCTGGCGCTGCTAGGCGTCGAGGTCATCTCACTGCTGCCGGTCGCTGCGTTCCCAGGCCGCCACGGCTGGGGGTACGACGGTGTCCATCTGTACGCCGTCCACGAGCCCTATGGCGGCCCGGAAGCACTACAGCGGTTCGTCAACCACTGTCACGACGCCGGACTGGCCGTGTGTCTCGACGTCGTCTACAACCACCTCGGTCCTAGTGGGAACCGCCTGGCCAGCTTCGGTCCGTACTTCACCGACAACCACACGACGCCATGGGGTCCGGCGGTCAACCTCGACGACACCGGCAGCACCGAGGTACGCCGGTGGATCTGTGACAACGCACTCCGGTGGTTCGACTCCTTCCATGTCGACGCTCTGCGGCTGGACGCCGTTCACGCGCTCGTCGACGACAGCCCGATGCATCTGCTCGCGCAGCTGTCGTTGGAGACCGCGGACCTGTCCACTGAGCTCGGCCGGCCGTTGGGTCTGGTGGCCGAGTCGGATCTCAACGAACCGCGCACGGTCGAACCGGTGGCCGAGGGCGGGCTCGGGATGACCGCGCAGTGGAGCGACGACTTCCACCATGCGCTGCACTCACTGCTGACCGGTGAGCGATTCGGGTACTACGTGGACTTCGGTGCGCCGGAGGTGTTCGCGAAGACCCTGACTCGCGTGTTCCTGCACGACGGGTCGTACTCGACCTTCCGCGGTGCGGACTGGGGCCGGCCGGTCAATCCGGCGAAGCATCACGGGACCGAGTTCCTCGCCTACACGTCGAACCACGACCAGATCGGCAACCGCGCCCTCGGTGACCGGCCCGCGCTCACACCCGGCCAGCTCGCGATCGGCGCCGCGCTCGTGGTCACCTCGCCGTACACACCAATGCTGTTCATGGGCGAGGAGTGGGGTGCCTCGACGCCGTGGCGGTTCTTCACCGACTTCGACGAGCCCGCGCTGGCCGAAGCGGTCCGGACCGGCCGGCGGCGCGAGTTCGCAGCGCACGGCTGGAACGCCGACGAGATTCCGGACCCGCAGGACCCCGAAACCTGGCGCAGTTCGGTGCTCGACTGGTCCGAGCTGGACGCGTCACCGCACCGGGAGTTGTGGGCGTGGTACCACCACCTGCTGACGTTCCGCGCCCGGATGCCGGAGCTGCGCAACGACGATCTGGGCTCGGTCGGCATCTCGTTCGATCCCGGCGGGGACTGGCTGGTCGTGGCCCGTGGCAGCCTCCGGGTGGTGGCGAACCTGGCGGCCCGCGAGGCCGTCGTACCGGTCGACGAGGCTCCGTCGTGGGTGGTGATGGCCTTCGGGGACGCGGACACGGTCACCGACGGTGTCCGGTTGCCAGCTCACGGCGTTGCGATCATTGCTGTCTGAGACTTTCCAAGGACGCACATTTCCGGCGGAATCCAACAGAACAAGGCGTTCGACCCTGTTGATCGATGGTGATTTCAGGAATCGCTTGTGTGACAGGGGTCTCGTGACGGACTGTGGATTGGCCAGCAGGGGACGGGGGGTTCGACGGGAGGAACTGGATGACAGTCGGAGGCGTCGACACTTACTACGACTACGAAGAGAAGCAGTGGAAGAGCCGGCGGCTGGGAGGCGGACCGATTCACCGCGGCCCCGTGTGCCCGGCTCCACGCACCGCTGACCTCTCGGTGCACGAGCCACCCCGCGAGCGCCATCCGGCCGCCCGCGAGCGCGACAAGTCCAAGACCGTCCTGACCTGAGACACCCGGTGGCAGGGCCCGCCAGACCAAGTCACCGCACTCAGCCGGTAGCACAGCGGCCGTCGTGCCGGAACCCGACGGCCGTTGCGGCATGCCCGCTGACCGGCCGGTAGGACAAGGGTGCGCAAAGACTGGCCGGGGTGCCGAGCGAGGTAGTTCCGGGGTCGCCTAGAGTGACTGCTGTCACCACCGGATCGGAAGGACCGCCGCGATGGCCGATGCAGACGAGCAGGTCACGGAGAACGCACCGTTCCCCGGGTTCGACGTGAGCAGGCCGAGTATCGCCCGCACGTACGACTACCTGCTCGGCGGCAAGGACAACTTCGCCATCGACCGGGCCTTCGGGGACAAGTTCATCAACGACCTGCCCGGCTCCCGGCAGATCGCCCCGGACAACCGCGGCGCGCTGGTCCGGGCGATCCGCGAGATCATCACCAGCACCCCGGTCCGGCAGTTCGTCGACCTGGGCAGCGGTCTGCCTACCGCGGACAACGTCCACCAGGTCGCCCAGCGGTACGCGCCCGAGGCGAAGGTCCTGTACGTCGACAACGACCCGATCGTGCTCGCCCACGGCCGAGCCCTGCTGGCGGAGAACGAGAACACCACCGTCCTCCAGGCCGACCTGCGCGACCCGAAGGCGATCTACGACAGCGAGGACGCGCGGCTGATCGACTTCGACCAGCCGGTCGCGGTCGTCTTCAGCGCCACGCTGCACCACGTCAACGACGACGAGGACCCGGCCGGCCTGGTCCGGTTCTGGTACGACCGGATCGCGTCCGGCAGCTACGTCTTCATCAGCCACTTCCGCAGCGAGAACGACCCGCGCAGCCAGGAGCTGGAGCAGGTCCTGCAGGGTTCCCTCGGCCGCGGCCGCTGGCGCACCGACGAGCAGATTCTCGCGCTCTTCGGCGACGGCTTCACCGTCCTCGACCCCGGCCTGGTGCCCGCGGTCAACTGGCGCAACCCCGACGCCCCCGAAGAACTCACCGACTGGCAACGCCTGATCGCCGCAGTCCTCGCCGTCAAGAACTGACCTTCAGCCGTAGAACGCTTCCCGGGTGAGGAAGGCGAACTGGGCTGTTTTCGTGGTGCCGTCCGGGTGGGTGATCTTGGCTGCCCGGCCGAGGGTGAAGCCGGTGCGATGGAAGCGGTCGATGGCTCGGGTGTTGCGGATGTCCGGTTCGACCACCAAGCGCGGATGCCCGAGGTGGCCGAAGATGAACTCAGCCAGTGCGCCGAGCAGTTGGCCGGTGAAGCCCGGCCGGCGCTCCCCGGGCGCGATCAGTAGGTGCAGCCCGAGGTCCCCGGCCTCGACGTCGTACGCCGCCCCCGCCGGATCCGCCTGCGGATCGTAGGTCTGCAACAGCGCCACCGGTACGTCGTCCAGTCGTACGACGTAAACGTGGTGCGTCGGCACCGAGTCCAGGAACCGGTACGTCGCGGCAACCTCGTCCCGAGACAGCTCACCCATTCCCCAGAACGTCGCCCGCTCGGCCGTCACCCACTCGTAGATGAGATCGAGGTCCCGCTCGGGATCGGACTCCTCGAGGTGAACCGTGCCGAGACCGTCGACCTCCGTGGTGAAGCTCCGATCCTCCCTAGTGAGTTCACCCCGGACCGGAGCCAGCGTTCCGCTCAACCACAACGGGAGCTGGTCGTGGTGATGAGCATCCCCGAGTACGCCGGACGCACCCAGCGGCACGACCCAGGCGCTGGCGGACCGATCGGCCAGGTCCCAGGCATAGCGGGCGGCGGAGGCGCGGATGCACACGTCGGTCAGACCGGGCAGGCTCGATGTCGACATGACGCAGTGGTGGTCTCCGGACAGGCCGAGATCGAACGGCTCCTCGTCCGCTGCGAAGACCGGACCCCGCAGCGCATGCAGCGGCGCCAGCTGATGGGTTTCACCCCATGGCGGCCGGGGCTTCCGGCCTGCGACCTCCTCGAGCGCCTCCCGCGTCAGCCAGCTCACATTGATGTCCGGGAGGTCCGCACTCAGCAGGTTCTCCACCGCGTACGAGACATGCGTGAGCGTGTCCATCCACGGCGCGAACAGCTCCGTGCACTCGGCGTTCTCGAGCACCATGAAGTGATCGGCCAGCCGGGACACGAGCGCCTTGCGGAGTGCGGCGTACGACGACGCCGTCGTACTCGCGGCGTCCATCCGGCGATCCCAGTCGAGCAACTCGGTGCGTAGGGCAACGGCTTCCGGAGACAGATCCGCCAAGCCGGCCAGGAGATCCAGGATCGAGCCCGCCGATCCGAGGAAGGTGTCGGTGTGGATCTCAGGCATCTCGCCGACCGACCAGTCGGACCGCGTGGCGATCAGGTCCCGGATCCGATGAGACCGATGCAAGGCCGCGAACTCCACGCCCAGCGGCGCCGCCAGCTCGCGCGCGTTCGCCATCACGGCCGGACCGTCGACGGTTGCCCGCGGCATCGGATCGTGCCAGCCGTCCCACTGGTGGTCCGCTTCCCAGGCCGGTACGACGCGGAGCCGGTTGTCGAGGTGACGCCGCGGGACCAGTCCGGCGGTCCGATGCAGCAGTCCGCCCGCGGTGTCGGCCGCGAGGATCACGTTGACCGGCTCCACCCAGATCTCCGCTGCCGCGTCGACGTCAGCGACAGTGGTTGCCTGAAGCAACTTAGGTAGCACCTCGAAACCCAGCCGGCCAGTCACTCGGGGCGGATACCGCAGGCTGATACCGTCCATGATCACCGGGCCGCGATCGGTCTCGATCACCTCGATCTCGATCGGATCCGCGCCGGCGACCTCGACCACCTCGGTGTGCCTGGTGCAGGACGTCCACCCGTCAGGCCCGAGGGCCTCGACACCGGACTCGGTCCGGCGGAGTTGTTCGGCGTACAGATCCTGGTAGTCGGACATCGCGTTGGTGATCGCCCAGGCGACCTTGCCGGTGTGGCCGAAGTGCGCGATCCCCGGGACCCCCGGGACGGCGAGGCCGAGGACGTCGTACTCCGGGCAGGTCAGCCGGATCTGCTGGTAGACACCGGGACTCTCGATGAAGCGATGGGGATCGCCCGCGACGATCGGCTGCCCCGAGGCGGTGTGCGATCCGGGGATCAGCCACCCATTGCTTCCGGCCGTCCGCGGACCCTCCGAGCTGAACAACTCGATGTTCTCGTCACCGAGGTGCTTGGCGACATGCGTCCGCCACAGCTTCGACGGGAACCCCGCGAACAGGACGTGGATCGCCAGCCAGATCCCGAGCGGCGTCCACGGCTCCCACTCCTGCAGCTTCAGCCCGGTCTCGGCGAACTCCGGGGCGCGCGCCGCCCCACCGGGGAGCCCGTGGTTGACACCTTCGACGTACGCCGTGATCCACTCGCGGGTCTCGTCGTCGAGCGCCTCGAAACAGCGCTGAGCCGTGTCCGCGAGGCGGGCCTGCCGGGCGAACACGTCCCAGCCGGCGGCTTCCGGACCGAGGAACGCCGCACTCGTCCCGAGGTACCGGCGGCGCTCGAGCTCGATCTGCCAGGCCCGGTCCCGGGCGGTGGTGACGCCTTGGAGATAGACGAGGGCAAGTGGGTCTCCGGCCTGCAGCTGCGGAACGCCGTACGCGTCCCGGAACACCCTCGCATTCACAACGGGCCCTCGTTTCAGTTAGGTTAGGCTGCGCTAACTTACAAAGCAGGAATCGTGGTCGCAAGGGCAATTGTCGCTGGAGGTGCGCAGTGGGGCATGGCTGGGAAGGCGTGGTGCTCAAGCTGTTCCGCGGGAAGGACTTCACCTGCACCGTGACGGGCGCCGAACAGGTCACCGAGCGCTACCGTCGGGTGCACTTCACCGACGGCGGACTGCTCGCGGCGATCGGTGTGCACCCGACCATGTGGGTGCGGTTGTGGTTCGACAACGCGGGCAAGCCGCACCAACGCGCGTACACGCTGGTCGATCCGGAGGCCGAGACCGGCACGTTCAGCCTGGAGTTCGCGCTGCACGACGGGTGCGCCAGCGACTGGTCCCGCAAGGCCCAGCCGGGCGACACGATCGAGGCGACCGTGCAGGGGACCGGCTTTGAGGTTCCGGATCCGCTGCCGCAGCGGATGCTGGTGATCGGCGACCCGGCCTCGTTGCCGGCGATCAACTCGCTGCTCGCGGTCGCGCCGAAGCTGCCGGCGACCATCTGGTTCAAGACCACGCACGACGGTGACCACGAGCTGCCGTTCCGCATCGACCCCGAGCGTCACGAGCTGCGTACCGTTCCGCGTCCCGAGCTGGTCGACACCCTCAAGGCCGATCTCTCCGAGCTCATCGGCCCGGACGCCTACGTGTGGATCGCCTGCGACACCGCGACCACCCGGGCGCTCACGGCGTACGTCGTGAAGGATCTCGCCGTACCGAAGAACCGGGTGAAGGCGCTCGGCTATTGGAGAGCAGCCTGACGTAGCCTGACGCGCGTGATCAGACCCCTCGACCTGACCGACCAGGCCCTCGCCGAGCGATTGTTGACAATCCAGCACGCCGCGTACGCCGTCGAGGCCGAGCTGATCGGGTTCGACGGGATCCCGCCGCTGCAGGAGGATCTGGCCGGCCTGATGGCGTCCACCGAGTATTGGCTCGGCCGGTATGACGGCGACACCTTGGTCGGCGCGGTCGCCTACGAACTCCCGGACAACGACACCGTCGACATCTCCCGCCTGATCGTCGACCCCGCGCACGCCCGTCGCGGCCACGGACGCGCCCTGCTCGACCACCTCGACCAGCTGGAACCGCGGCCGATCAGTGTCGTCTCCACCGGCTCGGCGAACACGCCGGCGGTCAGCCTCTACAAGTCCCGCGGCTACTCCGAGATCGGCCAGGTCGAGATCGCCGCCGGCATCCACATCGCGCAGTTCAGGCGCGTGTCCTGAGCTGCTCGAAGCCGTAGTACACCGCCAGCAGGAAGACGACCAGCAGCGTTGCCTGCGCGGAGATGAAGGACAGCCCGATGCAGGCCGCGTAGATCAAGGTGCCGATCGAGTACCTGAGCAGCGACCTCCGGACCTGCGCGTTCGTCATGTTGTGCTCGACCAGGTGCTTGCGCAGGACGTGCCACCAGATCAGGCTGAACGCGATCGCGGCCAGGGTCAGGTTGGTGCTGTAGACGGCCGCGGCGACGCTGGCGTTGATCGAGTCGTCTCTGAGGTGCTCGGCGAACAGACTGGTCGGGAACGGCAGCAACGTGGCCCACAGCAACAGCAACAGGTTCAGGAACATCAGCCCGCGGTCGGCGCGCTGGATCTGGCGGAACAGCGAGTGGTGGTTGACCCACATGACGCCGAGAATCGCGAAGCTGGTCAGATAGGCGGCGAACTGCGGCCACTCGTGCAGCAAGGCCGGCCACAGCCGTTGCCCCTCCTCGAGCTCGGGGTTGTGCAGTTCGAGGACCAGGAGGGTGATCGCGATCGCGAAGACGCCGTCACTGAAGGCTTCCAGGCGAGTGGTCTCGGCAAGGTCAGACTGGGTGCTCACGGCCACCCAGTCTGACCTAGCACCATCAGTCCGTCGACAGAGAAAGCGCTGTCCAGCTGATCGCCGGTAGCGTAATGGTCAGCTTGCCGTCGGCCAGCTGCGCCGATTCGAGCGGTTGCGGCGTGACCCGGTCCGGTTGGGTGGCCGAGTTGGTGGCGAGCGGGTCCGCGTCGTGGATGAGGACGGCCTCGTCGACGGTCGTGACGCCGGCCCGGCTGACGTCGATGGTGACCTCGATCGGGCCCTCGGTCGAGCGGTTGACGGCGAAGACCGTGAGCCGGCCCTCGTCGTACGTCGCGACCGCGTCGACTGCCGGGACCTCACCGTGCTTCGTGGTGCTGACAGTCGGCGAGTTCGTCCGCACCTGGAGGACCTGGCCGGCCGCGAGCCGGGAGGTGATCGCGAACGGGTGGAAGGTGGGCTGCCGCCAGGCGGGGCCGCCGGGCTCGGTCATGATCGGCGCGATCACGTTGGCCAGTTGTGCGAGGCAGGCGACCCCGACCCGGTCGCTGTGCCGCAGCAGGGAGATCAACAGGTTGCCCACGACAACGGCATCGGTGACGTTGTACTCGTCCTCGATCCGCCGCGGCGCGACCTCCCACTGGTCGCCCGGGCCGTCGGTCCGCCGGGACCGGTCGCGGTACCAGACGTTCCACTCGTCGAAGGAGATGCCGATCTTCTTGCGGCTCTTCAGTTCCGCACCGATGTGGTCCGCGGTCGCCACCACGGACTCGATGAAGCGGTCCATGTTCACCGCCGATGCGAGGAACGACGCGGTGTCGCCGTCGTCGTCGCCGTAGTAGGCGTGGCAGGAGATGTAGTCGACGAGGTCGTACGTCTCCCGCAGGACCTCTCGTTCCCAGGTGCCGAAGAGCGGCATCGCGGACGACGACGAGCCACACGCGACGAGCTCCAGGTCGGGCTCGATCATCCGCATCGCCCGCGCGGTCTCGGCCGCGAGCCGCCCGTATTCGGTGGGCGTCTTGTGGCCGACCTGCCACGGACCGTCCAGCTCGTTGCCCAGGCACCACAACTTGATCCCGTACGGCGATGCGCCGTGCTGCTCGCGCAGGTCGGACAACGCCGTACCGCCGGGGTGGTTCGCGTACTCCTGGAGGTCGAGCGCCTCCTGGACTCCGCGCGTACCGAGGTTGATCGCCATCATCGGCTCGACGCCGGCCTTGGCGCACCAGCGGATGAACTCGTCCAGGCCGAACTCGTTCGTCTCGATGCTGTGCCAGGCGAGGTCGAGCCGGCGCGGCCGTCCTTCGCGCGGGCCGACACCGTCCTCCCAGCGGTAGCCGGAGACGAAGTTGCCGCCCGGGTAGCGGACCACGGAGGCGCCGAGCTCCCGGGTCAGCTCGAGGACGTCCTTGCGGAAGCCGTCCTCGTCGGCGGTCGCGTGGCCGGGCTCGTAGATACCGGTGTACACACACCGGCCCATGTGCTCGACGAACGTTCCGAAGGTGCGGCGGTTCACGGGCGCGATCGTGAACGCGGGATCGATGGTCAGGGTGGCAGAGGGCACCAGGTTGCTCCTGTCGTGATGGGTGTAGTCATCCCTTGATACCTGCGTCGCCGACGCCGCGGACCACATGGCGCTGGAACAGGGCGTAGACGATCAGCAAGGGAAGTCCGCCCAGCACGGCGGATGCCATGATCTGGGCGTAGCGCAGGCCGTACGAGCCCTGCACGTTGGCGAGACCGACCGGGATCGTCATCATCGACGGGTCGGTGGTCACGATGAAGGGCCAGAGGAAGTTGTTCCAGGCCCCGATGAAGGTGAAGATGCCGACGGCAACGAGGATCGGCCGCGACATCGGCACCATCACGCTCCAGACGATCCGCCACCGGGACGCGCCGTCGACCCGGGCGGCGTCCTCGTAGTCGCGGGAGATGCCGTCGAAGAACTTCTTCAGGACGAACACCATCACCGGTGCGACCACCTGCGGCAGCACGATGCCCCAGTAGGTGTCGACCAGGCCGAGCCCGGTCATCTCCTGGAACAGCGGCACGATCAGCACCTGGGGCGGGACCAGGATGCCGGCGATGATCAGCCCGAACAGCACCCGCCGGCCGGGGAACCGGGTCCGTGAGAACCCGAAGGCGGCCAGTACCGAGACGAGCAGGGTCAGGCCGGTCACCAGGACGGACACGACACTGCTGTTCAGGAACCACCGGATCAGGTCACCTTGGTCGATGACGCTGCGGTAGGCGTCCGCGGTCGGTGCGTTGGGCAACCAAGTGATCGGCGACCGGGTCGTCTCCGGCTCCGGCTTGAGCGAGGTGTCCAGGGCCCACAGCAGCGGGACCAGCCACACCACCGCGAGAATCACAGCCCCGACGATGCTCGCCACCTTCGGGAAGGTCCACGTCGTCCTCATTCGCCGGCCTCCTTACGGCCGGAGAACAGTTTGAACTGCAGCAGCGCGACCACCACGATGACCGCGAAGAACATGTACGAGATCGCCGACGCGTAGCCGATCCGGTAGTTGGTGAAGCCGTTCTCGTAGATGTACTGGATGATCGGCCGGGTCGCGAAGTTCGGCCCGCCGTCGGTCATCAGGTAGACCTGGTCGAAGATCTTCAGCGACGCCACCAGTTGCAGTACGACGATCAGCCCGGTGGTCCGGCTCAGCAGTGGCAGCGTGATCCGGAACAGCTGCTGCCGTCCGTTGGCGCCGTCGATCGCGGCCGCCTCGTACACCTGGGCCGGAATCCCTTGCAGAGCGGCCAGATAGAGCAGGAAGTTGAACCCCACGGTCCACCAGACCGTGGTGATCACGATCGCGAGCATGGCCCGGTTCTCGGTGTTCAGCCAGTCGATCTCGGCGAACCCACCGGCCGTCAGCAGCCCGTTCACCAGACCGAAGCCGGGCTGGAAGATCCACACCCAGATCAGGGTGACGACGGTGGCCGGGAGGACGAACGGCGCGAAGTACGAGAACCGCAGCAGCCAGCCGAGCAGGCCCTTGCGGTTGGCGAGCAGGGCCATCAGGAGCGCGATGATCACCAGCGGCGGCGTACTCATCGCGGTGAAGACGAAGGTGTTCTTCAGCGACGACCAGACGGCCGGGTCGCCGACCATCTCCCGCCAGTTCTCCAGGCCGAGGAACTGGTGTTTCACCCCGGCCAGACTGGTGTTGAAGAAGCTGTTCCACAGCCCGGAGACGATCGGCCAGAGCAGGAAGACCGCGAACAGCAGCAGGAACGGCGCCACGAAGAACAGGCCGCTCCAACGCTCCTGCCACGGCCGGCCCGCGGCCGGCTTCGCCGCGGCCGGTCGGGTGGTGCTGACGGCACGAGGTGGTGTCTGTACAGCCATGGTGTCCTCCTTTCAGACCGGGGACGGGGTGTCGAGCAGCTTTTGGGTGGCCGCCTTGAACTGGGCAAGCGCGGCCTTCGGGGTAGCCTGACCGGTTGCGATCCCGCTGAAGGCGGCCGCGGATTCGTTCTCCAGTTGGGCGCCCGAACCGCTGAACCAGGCGTCCGGGTCATACAGCACGTTCGGGGCGACGCTGCGGTACTCCGCCTGCGGCTTGAGGTCCAGATACTCCGCGCTCTTCACCACCGGCTGGTACGCCGGGATGTGGCCGCCGGCCGCCCACTCGACGCTGTGCTTCAGCATCCAGGCGACGTACTCGATCGTCGCCTTCGTGTCGTCGGCGTTCCGGTGGGCCTGGTGCGGCAGCACGAAGGTGTGCGAGTCCCCCTGGAACTTCGGTACGTCGTACACGACCGGGAACGGCGCCATGCTGAACGGCATCTTCGCGGTCTGGTACGTCGTGACCTCCCACTCGCCGTTGAAGCTCATCCCGGCCTCGCCGTTGGTGAACTGGGCGACCAGCGCTGCGTAGTTCGCCGAGCGCGGTGTGAGCCCTTCGGCGGCGAGCTTCGCGATCAGGTCCAGAGCCTCGAGCGCCTTGGCGTCGTCGATCACGAGCTGCTTGCCGTCTTCGCTGAAGAACCCGCCCTCGAGCTGGCCGTACAGCGTGTACCACAGCCGCCACGGGCTGGTGGTGTCGACGGAGACGGCGTACTTGCCGGTGGTCTCCTTGACCGCCCGGAGCATGTCGAGGAACTCGGTCACGCCCTTGACGGTCTTGATCTTGCCGTCCGGTCCGAGCAGCCCGGCCTTCTTGCAGATCTCGGTGTTGTAGTAGAGGACGAACGGGTGCTGGTCGAGCGGAACGGCGTACAGCTTGCCGTCGATCACGCAGCGGTCCCAGGTCGCCGGCAGGAAGTCGGACTGGTGCACCCCGGCGGCACTCAGCAGGTCGACCGGGATCGGGTCGAGCATCGTCGTCGGGCTGAATCCCTTCAGCCGGGACATGTGCATGGTCGCGACCTCGGGCGCCCGGCCGCCGGCCGCCGACATCGCGAGCTTGGTGTAGAACGGCGGGCCCCAGGCGAGCGTGGTCGCCTCGAACCGTACGCCGGGGTGTTCGGCGACGTACTGCTGGTGGATCTGCAGCAGGCGGGCACCGTCGCCGCCGCCGAACAGATTCCATTCCCGGACCCTGGGTCTGCTGCCGAGGGTGCCGCAACCGGTGAGCGCGAGGGCGCCGAGCATGCCACCAAGTACTGCTCGACGCCGTGGGCGGAAGGGCGGAGGGGAGTCGTCAAGCATCTGCGTGTCCTCCAGGCGGGGGCGGGGACAGGGACTTCTACATCGGTGTACTACATCGGTGTAGAGAGGATGCCCGAGAGGCCGGGAAGCGTCAATAGTTCAGGGTTTGATCAGTCCGTGCCGAGCGTGGATTCGCGGGTGTGCAGCTCGTACGGCGCGACGATCTCCACGTGCTCGGAGTCGTCCCCGGCCATCCGCCGGACCAGCAGGTCGACCGCGGTCCGGGCGATGTGGACGCGGTTCGGATCGACCGTGGTCAGGGTCGGGCTGCTGTAGCTGGCCTCGTCGATGTTGTCGAAGCCGGCCACCGCGACGTCGTCCGGGATCCGGAGCCCGTGCGCGGCGAGGGCCCGGACCGCGCCGAGCGCCAGCGTGTCGTTGAGGGCGAGGACCGCGTCGAACTTCTGGCCGGTCGCGAGCAGCACCTCCATCGCGTCCGCTCCACTCGACCGGTGCCACTTCCCGCCGGACACGGCCAGATCCGCCGGTACGGGTACGCCGTACTCCGCGAGTGTCTCGGCGTAGGCGCCGTACCGGATGGCCGCGGTGCCGACCTGTTCGCCGGGGCGGATGCCGATCACCGCGATCTTGCGCCGGCCCTGGTCGAGCAGGTGCCGGACGACGGCCTTGGTGCCCTCGACGTTGTCGATCATCACGTGGTCGACCGGGCCGTGGAAGATCCGCTCGCCGAGCAGCACCATCGGCGTCGGCGTGCGCAGCTGCTCGACGTCCTCGGGGCCGAGGCCGAGCGGGCTGTACAGCAGGCCGTCGACCAGGTGGCCGCGCGGCCGGGCCAGCGCGGTCAGCTCTCGGTCGCGGTCGGCGCCGGTGGTCTCGATCATCACCGTCAGTCCGTGCTCGCCGGCGGCCGCGATCGCCGCGTCGGCGAGCTCGGCGAAGTACGGGTTGCTCAGCTCGGGGACGGCGAGCGCGATGATGCCGGTCCGGCCGGACTTCAGGTTCCGGGCCGAGATGTTCATCTGGTAGCCGAGGGCGTCGATCGAGGCGAGCACCTTGGTCCGGGTCTCCTCGCGGATGTACGGATACCCGTTCATCACGTTGGAGACGGTCTTCGGCGACACCCCGGCATGCCGCGCCACGTCCCGCATCGTCACTGCCACGGCGTCACCCCCCACCTACCGGTCATGGGCACACACGGTAATGCACGCGGGCAGGTGTCGCCGTCGCCCGCGCGCTCCGTCGCCGCTGGAGGGTCGCTCCGGTCAGCTGTCCGCCGATTCCTCCGCCGGTTCCTCCGGGGGTGCCTTGTGGGGCGGGCGCCGGGGTGGGTTGGGCTGCGGTCCGAGGGATCGGCCACCGGGGTGCTCGGGGATCACGCCGTCGTAGTTGGTCAGCTCGAGGCCTTCCTCCTGCAGAGTCTCGTCGATCACCGGGGACGGCTCTTCGCCGGGATCCCATCTACCGGGTCTGCGGACAGTCATGACACCCTCCCTGGGACGTGTTTGCACTCCACGGTACGACGGTGCCGTCCCGGCGTCAGGGTGTCAGCGTCATACGCCGTACGGCGGGCGGTTGAGCGGGGTGAGTTCGATGCCCGCCTGCATGGCCTTGGTCAGGATGGCCGGCACCGGGCGGCCGAGGCGGAGGCTGATCACCGACGGTGGCAGGTTCTCCGCCGCGAGTTTCTCGAACTGCCGGACTTCCTTCGCCGTCCAGGGCTCCGCGGCATTGCGGGTGGACTGCGGCAGGGGATTCATCGCTCTCACTTCTTCCTACGGTTGACGATGTACCGGTGCCCACCCACCCCCGCCAAAAACAAACCATCAGGAAGTGTCCACGGTGGTTAGCGGTCGGTGATCGGGCGGCGGCGGGTGGTGGGATTGGTGAGGGATGGGGGTCGCCAGGCGGCGTCGGTGTCCCAGAGGTCGGTGCCTGGGGGGACGATCTCGTCGATCTGGTCGAGGGTCGAGTCGTCCAGGGTGAGGTCGGCCGCCTTGAGGAGGCCGTCGAGTTGTTCCATCGTGCGGGGGCCGCTGATCACCGACGTGACCGCCGGATGCGTGGTGACGAAGGCCATCGCGAGCTCCGGGAGTGACACCCCGACGCCCTCGGCAACCTCGATCAGACGCTCGACGGCGTCGTACTTCGCGGCGTTGGCGGGCAGCGACGGGTCGAAGCGGTGCGGTGCGATGGCGGCCCGGCCGGCCGTGAGGTCGACCGGCTGATCCTTGCGGATCTTGCCGGACAGGAATCCGAACGCGAGCGGGCTCCAGGTGAGCACCCCCATCCCCAGCCGCTGGCACGTCGGCAGCAGCGAACGCTCGACCCCGCGGCCGATCATCGAGTACGGCGGTTGCTCGGTGCGGAAACGCCCGTACCCACGCCGTTCGGACACGTGGTACGCCTCCACGATGTCCTCGGCCGGGAACGTCGAGCATCCGAACGCACGGATCTTCCCCGCGCTGACCAGGTCGGTCAGCACCCAGAGCGTCTCCTCGATGTCCGTCGTGTGATCAGGCCGGTGCACCTGGTAGAGATCGATCCAGTCGGTGTCGAGCCGGCGCAGGCTGTCCTCGACCGCGCGGGTGATCCACCGCCGGGAGTTCCCACTGCGGTTGCGGCTGTCGTCGTGCAACGGGAAGTGCACCTTGGTCGCGAGGATCACGTCGTCCCGGCGCCCCTTGAGCGCCTTGCCGACGATCTCCTCGGACTCGCCGGTGGAGTACATGTCCGCGGTGTCGACGAAGTTGATGCCCTGGTCGAGGGCGGCGTGGAGGATCCGGACACAGTCCTCGTGGTCGGGGTTCCCGACCGCGCCGAACATCATCGCGCCGAGACAGTGCGCACTGACCTCGATCCCTGTCCCACCCAGCGTGCGATAGCGCATGTAACAGCTCCTAGTGATCCGTTCCTGGTGCCCGGGACACTAGGAGCTAGAGCGCTGTCTAGGTCAACCCATAGGTAGGTAGGCCCAGCGAATAGGTGATCGCCACCGATGTGGGCAGGTGGTGGCCGCGCCGAGCATGGGATTCCATGACGACCTTGATGGAACAGGAGACGCTGGGGGAGCGCTTTCGGGTCGGCGACGGGGCGGCGATGCACGAACTCTACGAGCGCTACTCCGCGCCGATGTACGCGACCGCGCTCACCCTGCTCGGAAATCGTGAGCACGCGGCGGACGCCGTACAGCGGGCTTTCGTGCAGGCGTGGCGGGCGGCCGACCGATTCGACCCGGCGCGGGAGCTGAAGCCGTGGCTCTACGCGATCACGCGCCGGGCGGCGGTGGACATCTATCGGCGGGAACGGCGTACCCAGCAGCAGTTGACCTTCGACCAGGCGACCGAAACCGTGGTCACGGACGCGCCGAACATCGTGGCGGTCTGGCAGGCCGGGCAGGTGCAGGCGGCGCTCGAGCGGTTGCGGCCGGGGGAGCGCCAGGTGCTGCGACTCGCGTACTACGAGGGCCTGACCCAGTCCGAGATCGCGCAAGCGCTCGGGGTCCCGATCGGCACGGTCAAGAGCCGCACGGCCCGGGCTCAGCGCCGGTTGGCCGCCCTGCTTGCGCATCTGCGTGACACGTAGGGTGGGGCAATGGACTTCGCGGAGCTTTGGGATCCGGAGCCGGGCTGGCTCAACACGGCCTCGTACGGGTTGCCGCCGCGACCGGCCTGGGAGGCGCTGCAGGCCGCGCTGTCCGACTGGCGGGTCGGCGCGACGAGCTGGGAGCCGTGGGACGAGTCGACGACCCGGGCCCGGGAGTCGTTCGCGCGGCTGGTCGGGGCGGACGCCGCCGATGTGTTCGTGGGCAGCACGGTCTCCGCGGCCTTGGTGCCGATCGCGGCGGCGTTGCCGGACGGGGCGAAGGTACTGACCGACGACGTCGAGTTCACGTCGAACGTGTTCCCGTGGCAGGTGCACGCGGACCGTGGCGTCGAGGTGGTCGCCGTACCGGGGGATGAGCTGGTGGCCGCGATCCGGCCGGGGATCGACCTGGTTGCGGTGAGTGCGGTCCAGTCGTCCACGGGCGCTGTTCTCGACCTGGCCGCGGTTGTTGCCGCCAGCAAGGAGATCGGCGCGCTGCTGGTGATCGACGCCAGCCAGGCGCTGGGCTGGCTGCCGGTGGCTGTGGACGGCGTCGATGTGCTGATCGCCCACACATACAAATGGTTGATGTCGCCACGCGGTGCGACCATCGGCTATCTCTCGCCGCGGTTGCAGGAGCGCTGCCGTCCGTCGGCCGCCGGGTGGTACTCCGGTGCTCAGGTGCACGACTCGTACTACGGGACGCGGATCGAACTCGCTCCCGGCGCGCGCAAGTTCGATCAGTCGCCGGCGTGGTTCAGCTTCGTCGGCGCGGCGCCCGCACTCGAGATCGTCGAGCAGATCGGCGTCGAGACGATCCAACGGCACAACCTGGACCTGGCGAACGAGTTCCGCGCCGGTCTCGGGCTGCCGCCGGGCGATTCCGCGATCGTCAGTACGTCGCTGCCGGGCGCGAAAGAGGCGTTCGAGGCAGCCGGGATCCGCGCGGCTGTCCGGGACGGAAAGCTGCGCGCGTCGTTCCACATCTACACGACCCTCGCCGACGTCCACCAGGCGCTCACCGCCCTGAAACCACTGCTCTGAGAGCTGGTTGCGGGGTTAGGGTGCCGCGTATGGACGCTGGACTGAGTATCGGGCAGGTGGCGGAGCGGACCGGGCTGAGCGTGCACGCCTTGCGGTTCTACGAGCGTGAGGGTTTGCTGGCAGACGCCGTACGGCGGGAGTCGAACGGCCGGCGCGTCTACACCGAGGACGATGTCGAGTGGCTGGACATGTGCATCAAGTTCCGCTCGTCGGGGATGCCGTTGGACACGATCCGCAAGTACACCGAACTCGTCCGGCAGGGTCCTGGCAACGAGCATGAGCGTCTGGCCCTCCTGCGCGGCCACCAGGAGTATGTCGCGGCCCAGATCCAGGAACT
Source organism: Kribbella sp. NPDC026596 (assembly GCF_040638415.1). Lineage (NCBI taxonomy): Bacteria > Bacillati > Actinomycetota > Actinomycetes > Propionibacteriales > Kribbellaceae > Kribbella > Kribbella sp. NPDC026596. Next base: position 28,470 of record NZ_JBEZYF010000036.1, read on the forward strand.
CAACGAGTGCCTGAACGTCATCACCTACAAGGTCACCATCTACGAAGAGCACGTGGCCGAAGGCACCGCCGACTCCCTGTGGGTGGCCCCGTCCACCACGAAGGCCAGCGAAGCCTCCTAGTGTCCTGCGTCGGAAGTTCGGCGAGAGATTTCGACGCAGGACACTAGCCGCCGAGCGTCGTCTGCATGGCCAGCAGAGTCGTGCGCATGTTGGCGGACAGTTGGTCGAGGCGTCCCTGGATCAGCTCGGCAGCCCGGTCCGAGTGCAGCCGAACGCCTTCCCGCATCCCGCTGTCTCCAGGTCCGTGGGTGAATCTCTGCTTCACCAGAGTGGTCGCGCCCTGAGCCTCGAGCTGGTACTCCCAGTGTGCGAACGGCAGCTCCTCATCGCCGTACACATCCCAGCCGAACCGCCAGGGCTCATCGGCGACGGTCACCACGCAGGTCACGTAGGTCTCCAGCCCGTCCCGGAACCGATTCCGCGCCTCGAACCGCGCGCCTGCGGCAACCGCCTCCGCGCCATCCAGCCAGGCGCCGTAGTAGCACTCCGGGCTCCACTCGCCGTACCGGTCGATGGCCGTGATCCCCGTCCAGACGGTCTCGACCGGCAGCGTCAGCAACACCTCTGCTCCGGTGGTAGCACCGGTCACTCCGTAGTCATCCATGCAAGTCACGTCGGCACCGATTCCCGCGCCTCGACATTTCGCTGTGGATGGGCAACAGCTACCGATGTGAGGGCGCGTCAGCGGCGGTGAACTGGTACTGACCACAACAGCGAAGCGGAGCGGGGTGGATCGTGTCGGAGCTGACCGGATGGCACTTTCTCTACACCTACGACAACGGCTGGCGCTACGAGCTGTACGTGAAACGGGCCGACGTCATCGACTACCGGATCCACATCGGCCTGGACGGCCGCTGTTCCAGAACGATCACCTGGTCACGATCGCCGCGTTCCGCGACGCCGGGCCGACGTATCCGATCGAGGTGGTCGGGGAGTTCGCCACGATCACCTATCTCGCCGAACCCGGTCCCGGTGACGAGACGGTGATCAACTGCCCACCTGCTGACGTTCCGGAGCCGGTGTGGTGATGCGGTCGGGGCGGCTGTAGAGGTTCATGCTGCCGTTGCGGATGAACCCGGCCAGGGTCAGGCCGGATTCGGCGGCGAGGTCGATGGCCAGCGAGCTGGGCGCGGAGACGGCGCCAAGGACGGGGATGCCGGCCATGACGGCCTTCTGGGCCAGCTCGAACGAGGTACGGCCGGAGACGATGAGGATCAGGCCGCGGGCCGGGATGTGGTCGTTCAGCAGAGCCCAGCCGACGACCTTGTCGACGGCGTTGTGCCGACCGACATCCTCGCGGACGACAAGGAGGTCGCCCTCCGAGGTGAACAGGCCGGCCGCGTGCAGTCCGCCGGTACGGTCGAACACCTGCTGCCTGGTCCGGAGTGCGTCCGGGAGGCCCGCGAGTACGTCGTACTGGACCTGGACGTCGTCGTCGGCCGGGGAGAAGCGGGTTTTCGTTCGTACTGCGTCCAGCGAAGCCTTGCCGCAGACGCCGCAGGATGAGGTCGTGTAGAAGTTGCGTTCGACGCCGGTGACAGGTGGTGGGAGGTCGGGGGCGAGGCCGAGATCGAGGACGTTGTAGGTGTTGCGGCCCTCGTCGTCGCGGGAGTCGCAGTACCGCGCGTCGCGGATGTCGTCGACGCTGCCGATCACGCCCTCGGTGTGCAGGAACCCGTGCGCGAGCTCGACGTCGTGGCCGGGGGTGCGCATGGTGACGGCGAGCGGTTTGCCGTCGACGCGGAGCTCGAGTGGTTCCTCGACCGCGATCGAGTCCGGGCGGGAGCGGTCGCCGGTCGGGGTGATGCGGACGACCGGGCGACGGGCGATCAGCCGGCCCATGGGCAGGCTCCCGGGTCGAGGGGCAGCAGGCGGGCGGTTAGACGGTCCATGGCCGGGCTCCGGGGTCGAGGGAGAGCAGGCGGGCGGTTAGACGGTCCATGGCCGAGCTCCGGGGTCGAGGGGGAGCAGGCGAGCCGCGATCGCTTCGGACGGGCCGGGGTCGACGACGGCGAGCGCGTCGGCGGCCGCGGCGCCGCGGAGCATGGCGGAACCGCCGTGGCCCACCGGTACGGCGCCTTGTCGGGTGAGGCGGACGGGGACGAGGCGGGTGCTGGTCGGGTGGCAGGCCAGTCCGCCGGGGACGGGGGCTCTCGTCAGCGTGGGCAAGGGGAGGCCGCGCATCCGGCTGATCGTCGCGACGCCGAGGGTGAGGAAGGCGACGAGGGCGGCGAACGGGTTGCCCGGCAGGCCGAGCACCAGGCGACCGTCGGCAAGCTGCGCCAGCGCCTGCGGGTGCCCCGGCCGGCACGCCACACCATCGACAATCACCTCGGCTCCCAGCGCCGCCAGCGCCGGCCGCAGATGATCCGCCGGCCCAGCCGCCGAGGACCCGGAGACGAGGATCAGATCCGCCTCGGTGTCGCTCAGAGCGCGGACCAACTCGCCCCGAGAGTCCGGCAAATGCCGCACGGGGGAACCTGACGCTCCCGGCACGGGGTTCACGGGGGCGCCGGGCGCGCCCGCCCGGCGGATCAGGCCGGGCAGCATCGGGCCGATCGCGTCCCGTACTCGGCCTGGTCCTGACGGTCCGCGGTGCACGAGTTCGTCGCCGGTGACGAGGGCGGCGACTCGCGGTGGCGGGATGACGGACAGCCGGTTGAGCCCCACCGCGGCAGCCAGCCCGAGCACCACCGGGTCGACCACCACGCCGGCCGGAAGCAATTGCTCGCCGGCCGCACATTCCTCACCCGCTCGCCGGATATGCCGACCATCCTCGGACGGCCCGTGCAGCCGATCCCCAACCACCACAGCATCCTCGGACCGCATCACCGACGAGGCACCCGACGGCACAGCAGCCCCGGTGACAATCCCGCACGCCTCGCCATCCGCCAGCACCACACCCGCCGCACAGCTCACCCCAACGCGACCAACCACCCGCCACGGTCCCGCACCACAAACGGCGTACCCATCCATCGCCGCCCGATCCACCGGCGGCACATTCCCCGCCGAAACCAACGGAGTAGCCAGCACACCCCCCTCAGCCTCACCCAACCCCCGCGAGACGGCCCGCCCCGGCCGCCCAGCCGCATGAGCCAACTCCCGAGCCACATCCCACGGCAGAGCGTCCCGCCGCTTCCGAAGGCCAAGGCCTTCGGAAGGCGTTCGGGCCAGGCCGGCCTCCACCTGCCGCCGGCCTCCGGCGCCTTCGCCGTCGGGCGTTGGCTGGCTCACTGGGCGGCTGCCAGTTGTTGGGCTGCCAGGGCGGCCACGGGATCGAGGTCTTCGGCGCCGGCTTCGACGTGGGCTATCAGGGCGTTCTTCATGCGGGGGTCCCAGACCGCCTTCAGGTGGGTGGCGATCGCGGTGGCGGCTTCGCTCGGGGGCCGGTGTGCGAACTGGGCCGCGATCTCGTTCGCCAGCCGCACGTACGGCGGGATCGTAGCCCCGCTCATCGGCTACCACCAGCGATAACTGGTTCGCGTTCCGCGGTGGCCGCGACCGAGTCGGGGAGCAGGTCGACCTGCACCGCGGTCACCTTGTACTCCGGGCAGTTCGTCGCCCAGTCGGAGTTGTCGGTCGTGATCACGTTCGCCCCGGTGACCGGGTGGTGGAAGGTCGTATAGCAGACCCCTACCGGCATCCGCCCGGACAGCTTCGCCCGCAGCGTCGTCCGCCCGACCCGGCTCGACAGAGCGACCGTGTCACCGTCCTCGATCCCGCGTACCTCGGCGTCGTGCGGGTGGATCTCGAGAATGTCCTCGGGATGCCACGCGACATTCGCCGTACGCCGGGTCTGTGCACCCACGTTGTACTGCGAGAGGATCCGCCCGGTGGTGAGGATCAGCGGGAACTTCCGCGTCGACCGCTCCGACGTCGGCACGTACACGGTCTCCATGAACCGCCCCTTGCCCCGGGTGAACTCGTCCTCGTGCATGATCGGCGTACCGTCGGGGTGCTCGAGGTTGCACGGCCACTGGATCGACCCGGCCTCGTCCAGCCGATCGAACGAGACACCCATGAACGTCGGCGTGGTGACCGCGATCTCGTCCATGATCTGCGCGGCCGAGTCGTAGTGCATCGGGTAGCCCATCGCCTGGGCGATCTCGCAGATGATCTCCCACTCCTGCTTGCCGGTCTTCGGCGCCATGATCGGCCGGACCCGGTTGATCCGCCGCTCGGCGTTCGTGAACGTGCCGTCCTTCTCCAGGAACGATGTCCCCGGCAACAACACGTGCGCGAACTTCGCCGTCTCGTTGATGAACAGGTCCTGTACGACGAGCAGGTCGAGAGCACCGAGTGCCGCGAAGACATGCTGGGTGTTCGGATCCGACTGGGCGATGTCCTCACCCTGCACGAACAACGCCTTGAACGATCCGTCGATCGCCGCGTCGAACATGTTCGGGATTCGCAGTCCCGGTTCGTTCAGTAGCGGCGTACCCCAGAGCTTCTCGTAGACCTCGCGGACGCCGTCGTCGGACACGTGCCGGTAGCCGGGCAGTTCGTGCGGGAACGAGCCCATGTCGCACGAGCCCTGCACGTTGTTCTGCCCACGCAGGGGGTTCACGCCGACACCGCGGCGGCCGATGTTGCCGGTTGCCATCGCGAGGTTGGCCATGCCCATCACCATCGTCGAGCCCTGGCTGTGTTCAGTGACGCCGAGACCGTAGTAGATCGCCGCGTTCCCGCCGGTCGCGTACAGCCGGGCGGCCGCGCGGATCTCCTCGGCCGGTACGCCGCTGAGCTCGGCGACCGCTTCGGGACTGTGCCCGGGTCGCCCGATGAATGTCTCCCACGACGCGAAGTCCTCACACCGATTGTCGACAAAAGGACGATCGACAAGGCCTTCGGTGACCACGACATGGGCGATCGCGTTGATGATCGCGACGTTCGTCCCGGGCGCGAGCCGCAGGTGATGAGCGGCCTCGATGTGCGGCGAGCGGACCAGGTCGATCGTGCGCGGGTCGATCACGATCAGCTGGGCGCCCTGCCGGAGCCGCTTCTTCATCCGGGATGCGAAGACCGGGTGCGCGTCGGTCGGGTTCGCGCCGATCACCAGGATCACATCGGCCTCGTCGACCGACTTGAAGTCCTGCGTGCCGGCCGATTCACCGAACGTCTGCTTGAGCCCGTAGCCCGTCGGAGAGTGGCAGACCCGGGCACACGTGTCCACGTTGTTGTTGCCGAAGACCGCGCGCACCATCTTCTGAACGGCGTACACCTCTTCGTTGGTGGTCCGCGACGAGGTGATCGCGCCGATGGACCCCTGGCCGTACGACGCCTGGATCTCGCGCAACCGGCGAGCCGTGAACGAGATCGCCTCGTCCCAGGACACCGTCCGCCACTCGTCCTCGATCGTGTCCCGCACCATCGGTTCGAGCACGCGGTCCGGGTGGCTCGCGTACCCGAAGGCGAAGCGGCCCTTCACACACGAATGACCCTCGTTCGCGCCGCCGTTCTTGTACGGCACCATCCGGACCAGCTCGTCCCCGCGGAGCTCGGCCTTGAACGAGCACCCGACACCGCAGTACGCGCATGTCGTCACGACCGACCGGGTCGGCGTGCCCAGCTCGACCACCGACTTCTCCTGCAGCGTTGCGGTCGGGCAGGCCTGGACACACGCGCCACACGACACGCAGTCGGAGTCGAAGAACGACACCCCGGCACCCGCGGCGACTTTCGAATCAAAGCCGCGCCCCTCGATCGTCAGCGCCAGAGTCCCTTGTACTTCGTCACACGCGCGGACGCACCGCGAACAGGCGATGCACTTGGACGCCTCGAAGTCGAAGTACGGGTTGGAGCTGTCGGTCGGCAGATCCAGGTGGTTCGCGCCGGCCTCGACGCCGGATCCGTACCGTACTTCGCGGAGTCCGGTGACGCCGGCCATGTCCTGCAGTTCACAGTCACCATTGGCCGAGCACGTCAGGCAGTCCAGGGGGTGGTCGGAGATGTACAGCTCCATCACGCCGCGACGGAGTTTGCCGAGACGCTCGTTCTGTGTCCGGACCACCATGCCGTCCGCGACCGGCGTCGTACAGGAGGCCGGCGTACCGCGCATGCCGTCGATCTCGACCACGCACAACCGGCACGACCCGAACGCCTCCAGGTTGTCGGTCGCGCACAACTTCGGTACGTCGACCCCAGCCTGCTTCGCCGCCCGCATCACCGACGTCCCGGGTGGGACCTTCAGCCTGAGCCCGTCGATGGTCAGTTCGACCGTGGCCTCACCGGCGCGAGCCGGCGTACCAAAGTCGGGTTCCTTGAGCAAGCTCATCGGCGTCCTCGCTTCGCTCCGGGCGCCGATGAGGCACGTAGGGGGCTGTACTGAATGATGAACTCGCTTCGCTCGTTCATGCGTGGAAGTCCTCTCCGAAGTGGCGGACGGCGCTTTGGACTGGCATCGGGGTGAGGCCGCCCATCGCGCAGAGGGAGCCGTCGGTCATGAGATCGCACAGGTCGTCGAGGAGAACGAGGTTCTTCTGGCGGTCCTCGCCGGCCACGATCCGGTCGATGGTCTCGACGCCTCGGACCGCGCCGACCCGGCACGGGGTGCACTTGCCGCACGACTCGGCCGCGCAGAACTCGAACGCGAACCGGGCCATCGACGCCATGTCGACGGTCTCGTCGAACACCACGATCCCGCCGTGCCCGACCATCGCGCCCGCCGCCGCGAACGCCTCGTAATCCATCGGCAAATCGAATTGCTCGACCGGTAGGTATGCCCCCAGTGGCCCACCCACCTGGACCGCCCGCACCGGCCGTCCGGACGACGTACCGCCGCCGAAGTCGTTCACCAGTTCGCCGAGCGTGATACCGAAGGCAGTCTCGACGATGCCGCCGCGGGCGACGTTCCCGCCCAGCTGAAAGACGCTCGTACCCAGCGACCGGCCAGTCCCGTACGCGGCGTACGCTTTGGCGCCATTGGCAAGGATCGTCGGGACTGTTGCCAAGGACAACACGTTGTTAACCACGGTCGGACGGCCGAAAAGCCCCTCCAGAGCAGGGATCGGCGGCTTCGCGCGTACCATCCCACGCTTGCCTTCGAGACTCTCCAGCATCGAGGTCTCTTCACCACAGATGTACGCACCGGCGCCGACCCGGACGTGCAGGTCGAAGCCGAACCCTGAGCCAAGGATGTCCGGCCCCAACCAGCCCTGCGCCCGCGCGATCTCGATCGCGGCCTTCAACGTCGCGACCGCATCCGGGTACTCCGAGCGCAGGTACACATACCCTTCCGACGCACCCACGGCGTACGCCGCGATCGTCATCCCCTCGATCAACGCGAACGGGTCGCCCTCGATCAGCATCCGGTCCGCGAACGTACCCGAGTCGCCCTCATCCGCGTTACAGCAAACGAACTTCAGGTCCGCCTGCGCGCCGAGCACCGTCCGCCACTTGATCCCGGTCGGAAACCCGGCACCGCCCCGCCCGCGCAGCCCCGAGTCGACCACGGTCTCGACCACCTCGGCCGGGGTCATGGTAAGTGCTTGCCTCAGGCCCGTATCCCCGCCGTACGACGTGTAGTCCTCCGCGGACAGTGGATCGATCACTCCGACCCGCCCAAACGTCAACCGCTGCTGCCGTTTCATCCACGGCAACTCCTCCACCAACCCGAGGCGCGCTCCGGCGCCTTGCAGCATTCCGGCCGCGATCAACCCATCGACGTCCTCCGGAGCCACCGGTCCGTAACCGACGCGGCCTTCGGGCGTCTCCACCTCGACCAGAGGCTCAAGCCACAACATGCCACGCGAACCGGTGCGGACGATCTCCACTTCACCCCCGACCGCAGCAATCCGCTCCGCGACCTCATCCGCACCAACCGACCGCGCCGCGGAGTCCCTAGGCACATAGACCTTCATCGAGCCTCCCCAAGCAACGCGTCCAGCCGTGCCGGCGTAACCCGCCCGTGCAACTTCTCCCCAACCTGCACCGCCGGCCCCAGCGCACAATTCCCAAAACAAAAGATCTCGTCGAGCGTGATCCGTCCGTCGTACGTCGTCTCGCCAAACCCGCACCCGGTCACACGCTTCGCATGCTCAGCCAGCTCAACAGCCCCCACCGACCGGCAAGCCTCGGCCTGACAGATCCCCACAGTCGTCCGCCCACCCGCCGTACGCCGGAAGTCCTTGTAGAACGTGACCACTCCATGCACCTCAGCCACGGACAGGTTGAGCACGTCCGCAATCACAGCCACATCATCCTGAGCGACGTACCCCAGTTCCTCCTGCACCGCATGCAAAACCGGCATCAACGCCCCACGAAGCCCCCGCAACTCAGCGGCAATCTCACGCACCCGCACAGCACGCCCAGGCCCCGGGACGAAAGCACCGGCCACAACCTCACTAACCATGTATACAATATTCCGCCGCCCCCACCACCCCGGTCAAAGCATTCCTGCCTATGACCTAATAGCCCCCACCTATCGACCACCCACCCCCACCCGCGCCCAAGCACCCCGGCCCACTACCGCGATCCCACCCATCCCGCTTCGCAGCCCCACATGGTCCCCGAACCTCGCGCCGACGTTTCATCCCCATCCGTGGCCCGTGCCGCCGCCGAACGCACCGCTCCCTGGTTCCCATCCCCCAGCCGCGGGTCAAGCCACACCCTCACCCGAGTCGTCGTGGCTCGCCGATCGCCCCAAGCCACCTGCCGCTCCGTGGATCGGGATCAGTTGCGCGCCGAGTCGTGGGTGGTGGGTCGGAGTGAACCCCTTGCCGAGTCGTGGATCGCGGATCGCCCAACCACCTGCCGATTCGTGGATCGGGGCCAGTTGCGCGCCGAGTCGTGGGTGGTGGGTCGGAGTGAGTCCCTTGCCGAGTCGTGGATCGCGGATCGCCCAACCACCTGCCGATTCGTGGATCGGGATCAGCTGCGCGCCGAGTCGTGGGTGGTGGGTCGGAGCGGGTCCTTGCCGAGTCGTGGATCGGGGTGAACTGTTCGCCGAGTCGTGGAGCGTGGCGCCTAGCTCGTTGGTCGAGTCGTGGATGGTGGTCGCCGACACGCCGATTAGTTGGACCCGCATCCACGACTCGGCGCCCAGGTTGGGTGGGCGTTCGGCGGAGTGGTTGGTCGCGGCCGCCTGGCGGGATGTGGGGAGCGGATCGCGTGAGATGTTGGGGGTTTGAACAAGAAATGGGGACTTGGGACAGGCAATAACCTGTCTCAGGTCTCCAGACGGGGTACCAGCCCCCGACCTGATGCTCGTGATCTCTGCCGGATCCGCAGTTGAGGGAGCTGTGGACCACAGGTGCCCGGATCCAGGCGGATGTTGGATACCCCAGGACTGTTTCCACACCTCTCACCGGCTCCGGGCGTAGCTGCGTCCTTCCCTGGTCGTGGTGGTGTGGGTCAAGGGTCGAAGATCCCGCAGGGACGCCGGAGGCGCCCTTGACGCACGCCACCACGACTAGCACGATCCCGCAGCGGAGCCCGCGAAACCACAGTCCGCGCCGAAGGCCTCCCGAGACCGCGCCCCGTGCCGAAAGGCCCGCGAAACCACAGTCCGTGCCGAAGGCCTCCCGAGACCGCGCCCCGTGCCGAAAGGCCCGCGAAACCACAGTCCGTGCCGAAGGCCCCTACCGAATCACCCCGTTCTGAAGGTCCGCCGAAGCGCGGAGGTGGTTGCCTTGGGCATGGGGTTGATGGGGATCGCGGGTTGTGTGCGGGTGGCTGCGGGGAGTCCTGGCGTTCACCGAATCGTGACTTGATGTTGCGATGGTCCGGTCTGTGGAGGGGGTTCCACGCCTGGGGAGGCACAGATTCAGGGGGTTTCGCATGGGGGCAAGAACGCGATTAGCCGCCGTCGCAGCACTGGCGCTGACCGGGTCCGTGCTCGTGGCGGGTCAGGCTGAGGCCGGCGGCAGCGGCACCGGGCTGAGACCGGTGATCACCGGTCTGGACTCGCCGCGGGCGATCTCGTTGCACGGCGGCAAGATCATCTACAGCGTCGGCGACGGCTCGGTGTACGCGCGATCGGGCAGCAGGACCAAGTTGCTCGGCAAGGTCCCGGGTGGCTTCGCGCAGGCGATCGACACCAACAAGTGGGGCGTGACGTACGCCCTGACCGGTGCCGGCGGAGAGCCCGGAGCGCCGCTGACGCCGGGCAGCGCGACGCTGTTCCGGCTGCGTCCGGGCAAGTCGCCGGTCGCGGTCGCCGACATCGGCAAGTACCAGGCCACGGACCCGGATCCGTACAACACCAACGGACCGCCCGACGAGTCCAACCCGTTCGGCGTCGCGACGCTGCGGGACGGGACGATCCTGGTGTCGGATGCCGCCGGCAACGACCTGCTCAGGGTCTGGCCGAACGGCAAGATCAAGACGGTCGCCCGGCTGAAGCCGCGCACGGTCAAGGTCCCGCCGGGCCCGGCTCCCGGCAACCCGCCCGCCGGTACGCCGATCTCGGCCGAAGCGGTCGCCACGTCCGTGACGGTCGGCTCGGACGGCTACTGGTACGTCGGTGAGCTGCGGGGCTTCCCGGCCACGCCGAAGACCTCACAGATCTGGCGGATCAAGCCCGGTTCGGTCAACGCGGTCTGTGACCCGTACCGGCCTAACAAGGGCAACTGCCAGCGGTACGCCGATGGCTACACGTCGATCGTCGACCTGGCCGGCGGTCCACACGGCACGATCGCCGTCGTCGAGCTGGCCAAGGCCAGCTGGCTGAGGTTCGAAGAGGGCGGCGGCGTACCGATCGTCGGCTCCCTGTTCCTGCAGTACCCGGGCAAGCACCACAAGGCGGGCTTCAAGAAGGAGCTCGCACCCGGCAAGCTGCTGCTGCCAGGCGGCGCGGCCATCAGCAGGTCAGGCACCGTCTACGTCTCGTCGCCGCTGTTCGGGCCCGGGGCGATCTACAAAGTTGTGAAGAAGTAGAAGCGATCCGGGGCGTCCGACGGGGCGCCCCGGATCCTTACGTCGCGGGTGTGCCGCGTTCGGCGTACACCGCTGTCACCAGAGCGATCAACACCGCGGCGAAGAACATGTGCACCAGCACCAGGCCCCACGGGAGGCCGGTGAAGTACTGCGTGAAGCCGACGGCGCCCTGAAGCAGCTCCATCGCGAGCAACCAGGCGGCCAGCTTCCGCAACGTGCGTGACGTCGCGGTCACGCGAGTGGCGATCACCAGCGCGATTGTGATCCCGAGCAGCCCGAACACCACATCCGCGTGCAGCTGGCTGATCAGCTCCTCGTTGAACCCGTTCCGCCCGGTCTCGGGATCACCCGAGTGCGGACCGGCGCCGGTGACCAAGGTGCCGAGGGCAACGGTCAGCCAGACCGCCACCACACTGGCGGTCGCGAGCGCACGAACGACCGGTGGAGTGTGCGGGTAAGGGCTGGTCCGGGATCGGCGCATCATCGAGACCGTCAGCGTGATGATCACCGGTGAGACCAGGAAGTGTGCCGACACGATCCACGGGTTCAGCCCGGTCAGCACGCTGATGCCCCCGATCACCGCCTGCAGCGGGACACCGAGCGCGGCCGCGGTCGCCAGCCGGCGCAGGTCCCGCCGGACCGGGCGGTACCGCATCACCACGAGCCAGGTGCAGATCGCGACGATCGCGACCACGAAGCCGAGCATCCGGTTGCCGAACTCGATCGCGCCGTGGATCCCGAGCGCCGAGTGCGGTACGTACGACTGGTCGGTGCACTGTGGCCAGGTCGGGCAGCCGAGGCCGGAGCCGGTCAGCCGGACCAGACCACCGGTCACCACGATGCCGATGTTCACCACCACCGACGCCCAGCCCCAGTGCCGGACGGTGTCCAGGGTCGGCTCGGGAACCAGTCGCCAGAATCGGCTGACTGGCTCGGTCTCTTGTGGCGGGGTCTCCGTGCTCATCACCGGCACACTCTAAAGGTCAGTCCCATCGGAACGTTCGGGACACCAGGTAGCCGAGCACGCCGGCCCAGAGTGCCAGTGACAGAGCGGCCGCCCACGGGATCACGCCTTCGACTGTCGAGTTCGCCAGCCCGTTGGCCAGCGCCGCACTCGGCAGGAGGCGTACGACGCCCTGCATGCCGGCCGGGTACTCGTCGACCGGTGTCATCACGGCACCGCCGACCAGGAGCAGCAGATAGAGCAGGTTCGCCGCAGCCAGCGTCGCCTCCGCCCGCAGTACGCCGGCCATCAGCAGACCGAGTGACGCGAAGGCCGCCGTACCGCACAGAACCATCAGGATCACCCCGAACACGGCGTCGAACCCGCCGGCCGGGTTCCATCCAAGGGCGAAGCCGGTGCCGATCAGTACGGCGAGCTGGATCACCTCAACCACCAGCACCGCGCCGATCTTGCCGGCCAGCAGTCCGGTACGGGACAGCGGTGACGCGCCGAGCCGCTTGATCACGCCGTACCGCCGCTCGAAGCCGGTCGCGATCGCCAGTGAGGTGAAGGACGACGAGAGCACCGCCAGCGCGAGCACCCGCGGAACCGCCTGGTCGATCGCCGGTCCGACGCCGAGGGGGAGCCGGTCGCCGAGGCCTGTACCGCCCAGCAGCAGGAGGAGGCCCAGCGGGATCACCAGGGCCAGCAGCAACTGCTCACCGTTGCGGATGAGCAGCTTGAACTCCATCCGGGCGTGGGCGAGCACCTTCCGGGGCCACGGCGCGCTGCCTGGCCGCGGTGCGTAGGTCGCCTCGGCGCTCATCAGTTCCCCCGCTTCGGCGCGGTCAGCTCGAGGAAGACGTCCTCGAGCGACTTCGTGTGGTGCTGGGTCAGCGCGTCCGGCGTCCCGGAGGCGATCAGCTTCCCGGCGGACACGACGTGCACCTGGTCTGACAGCTGCTCGGCCTCGTCCATCGCGTGGGTGGTGAGAACGACGGTCACGCCGTCGTCCCGCAGGTCACGGATCAGCTGCCAGATCTCCCGCCGGCCGTGCGGGTCCAGCCCGGTCGTCGGCTCGTCCAGGAACGCGATCTCCGGCCGGCCCACGATCGCCAGCGCGAACGAGAGCCGCTGCTTCTGCCCGCCCGACAACCGCCGGTACGGCGTTCTGCCGCAGCTGCCGAGGTCGAGTCGCTCGGCCAGCGCCGGGATGTCGAGCGGATGGGTATGCAGGGTGGCGACGTACCGGAGCATCTCGAGCGCGCGGACGCCGGACCAGGCGCCGCCCTCCTGGAGCATCACGCCGATCCGCGGCATCAGCTCGTCATGGTTCGCGATCGGGTCCAGCCCGAGCACCCGGACCCGGCCGGAGGCCGGCCGGCGGAACCCCTCACAGCTCTCCACGGTCGTGGTCTTGCCGGCGCCGTTGGGGCCGAGCACGGACGTCACCGTGCCGCCGGTTACGGTGAGACTGAGACCGTCGACCGCGGTTTTCTCGCCGTACCGCACGACGAGGTTGTCGATCTCCACCGCGACTGGCACAACGGCAGTCTAGGGAACGCCCCGGAGTGACCTCGCTCACGGTCGGGTCCGAGGTCCCGCGTGGGCGCGGGAACCGGTTAGGGCAGCCTTATTTGAAGGCTCCGGTGAATTACGCGACACTGATGTTGTGAAAACTCCTGCGACGAACGGACCGGTGCCCGCGGGCACGGCCGTGACGCGGGACGAGTCCACCCGGGACCGGGTCGCCCGCTCGATCCTGACCAACGGTCCGTCCAGCGCCGCGGTGCTCGCCGAGCGCCTGGAGCTGACGCCGGCGGCGGTCCGCCGGCACCTCGACCACCTGCTCGACGAGGGCCTGGTCGAGTCCCGCGAGGAGCGTGTCTACGGCCCGCGTGGCCGCGGCCGCCCCGCGAAGGTCTTCGTGCTGACCGACACCGGCCGGCACGCGTTCCACCAGGCGTACGACGATCTGGCGGCCACCGCGATGCGGTTCATCGCCGATGCCGGCGGTGACGAGGCGGTCGCCGAGTTCGCCCGGCGCCGGGTCGCCGAGGTGGAGCAGCGGTACCGGGGGCTGGTCGACGCCGCCCCCGAGAGCAACAAGGCCGAGGCGCTCGCCCAGGCTCTGACCGTGGACGGCTACGCCGCTTCCACGGCGAAGGCCGCGCACGGAGAACAGCTCTGCCAGCACCATTGCCCGGTCGCTCACGTGGCCGAGCAGTTCCCCCAGCTGTGCGAGGCCGAGACCGAGGTGTTCTCCCGGCTGCTCGGCAAGCACGTCCAGCGACTGGCCACCATCGCCCACGGCGATGGTGTCTGCACCACACATATCCCCGGCCCCCAGCCGGTTACTGCCCCTGTATCCGACGGCGAATCTGCGAGGACTGCACGATGACGCAAACCGCTCACCCTGAGCTCGAAGGGCTCGGCACGTACAAGTTCGGCTGGTCCGACAGTGACGCCGCCGGTTCCGTCGCGAAGCGGGGCCTCAGTACGGACGTGGTGCGGGGCATCTCGACGCTGAAGAACGAGCCGGAGTGGATGCTGGACCTGCGGCTGAAGGGCCTGAAGCTCTTCGACCGCAAGCCGATGCCGTCGTGGGGTGCCGACCTTTCCGGGATCGACTTCGACAACATCAAGTACTTCGTCCGCTCCACCGAGAAGCAGGCGACCAGCTGGGACGAGCTGCCCGCGGACATCAAGAACACCTACGACAAGCTCGGCATCCCCGAGGCGGAGAAGCAGCGCCTGGTCGCCGGCGTCGCCGCGCAGTACGAGTCCGAGGTCGTCTACCACCAGATCCGCGAGGACCTGGAGGCCCAGGGCGTCATCTTCCTGGACACCGACACCGGCCTGCGCGAGCACCCGGAGATCTTCCAGGAGTACTTCGGCTCCGTCATCCCGGTCGGCGACAACAAGTTCGCCTCGCTGAACACGGCGGTCTGGTCCGGCGGCTCGTTCATCTACGTGCCCAAGGGCGTGAAGGTGGACATCCCGCTGCAGGCCTACTTCCGGATCAACACCGAGAACATGGGCCAGTTCGAGCGGACCCTGATCATCGTCGACGAGGGCGCCTACGTGCACTACGTCGAGGGCTGTACGGCGCCGATCTACAAGTCGGACTCGCTGCACTCCGCGGTGGTCGAGATCATCGTGAAGAAGGGCGCACGCTGCCGCTACACGACGATCCAGAACTGGTCGAACAACGTCTACAACCTGGTCACCAAGCGCGCCACCTGCGAAGAGGGCGCGACGATGGAGTGGATCGACGGCAACATCGGTTCCAAGGTGACGATGAAGTACCCGGCCGTGTACCTGATGGGCGAGCACGCGAAGGGCGAGACCCTGTCGGTCGCGTTCGCGGGCGAGGGCCAGCACCAGGACGCCGGCTCCAAGATGGTGCACAACGCGCCGTACACCTCCAGCTCGATCATCTCGAAGTCGGTGGCCCGCGGCGGCGGCCGGACGTCGTACCGCGGTCTCGTCGAGGTCGCACCGGGCAGCCACCACAGCAAGTCCACGGTGCGCTGTGACGCGCTGCTGATCGACACGATCAGCCGCTCGGACACCTACCCGTACGTCGACGTCCGCGAGGACGACGTGGCGATGGGGCACGAGGCGACCGTGTCCAAGGTCAGCGACGACCAGCTCTTCTACCTGATGAGCCGGGGCATGGCCGAGGACGAGGCGATGGCGATGATCGTCCGCGGCTTCATCGAGCCGATCGCCCGCGAACTCCCGATGGAGTACGCGCTGGAACTCAACCGGCTCATCGAGCTGCAGATGGAAGGGGCCGTCGGCTGATGTCCGCCGCTGAAACCCTTGTTGCCACCGGTAACAGGGCGCACTCCCACGGACCGGGGTCCCCGGTCCCGCTCCAGGCCCGCAGCGAGCGGCCGACGTCGTACGACGTCGCCGACTTCGCGGTGCCGAACGGACGCGAGGAGGAGTGGCGCTTCACCCCGGTCAAGCAGCTCAAGGCACTGTTCGACGACGCAGCCGGCAGCGAGACCCCGAAGATCGACGCGAGTGGCCCCGAGGGCGTCGTGTTCGAGACCGTCGCGGCCGACGCGCTGAAGGTCGGCAAGCCGCAGGACCGGTCGGCCGCCATCGCCTGGAACCAGGCCGGCGCGGCGTTCGCGGTGCGGATCCCGGTCGAGGCCGAGCTGACCGAGCCGGTGCATGTGAACGTCGCGAGCCTCGGTGCGCGTGGCTTCACCCACCTCATCGTCGACGCCGGCCGGCACAGCCGCGCGATCGTGATCATCGATCACACCGGCGCGGGTGAGCTCGGCAGCAACGTCGAGATCGTCACCGGCGACGGCGCCGAGCTGCGCGTGGTCAGCATCCAGCAGGGCGACCACGAGTCGATCCACCTGGCCCAGCACGACGCGCTGGTCGGGCGGGACGCGAAGCTCCACCACGTCGTCGTCACCCTCGGCGGCAAGATCGTCCGGATCGCCACCAACGTCCGGTACGCCGGGCCTGGCGGCGACGCGGAACTGCTGGGCGTGTACTTCGCCGAGTCGGGTCAGCACCACGAGAACCGGCTGTTCGTCGACCACGAGGCCACCCACTGCAAGAGCAACGTGATCTACAAGGGTGCGCTGGCCGGCGACAACGCCCGGTCGGTGTGGATCGGCGACGTGCTGATCCGCGCCGCCGCTGAGGGCACGAACACCTTCGAGCTGAACCGGAACCTGGTCCTGACCGACGGGGCGCGTGCCGACTCGGTGCCGAACCTCGAGATCGAGACCGGCGAGATCGAGGGCGCCGGGCACGCGTCCGCGACCGGCCGCTTCGACGACGAGCAGCTGTTCTACCTGCAGGCCCGCGGCATCCCCGAGGACGCGGCCCGGCGGCTGGTGGTGTCCGGCTTCTTCAACGACATCATCGGCAAGATCGGCGTCCCCGAGGTCGCCGAGCACCTGCACGACGTGATCGAGGAGAAGCTCGCGCGGGCCGCGGAGTTGAGCGCATCGGCCAAGGCGGTCGTCGGCCAGTGAGCGACACCTTCGAGCGCGCCTGCGCCGCCACCGACGTACCGGACGAGGGAGTGATCCCCGTCGAGGTCGGTGGCGTCGAGGTCGCGGTCGTGAAGAGCGAGGGACAGTACTTCGCGGTGCGGGACGAGTGCTCGCACGCGCAGATCCAGCTGTCCGAGGGCGACGTCGGCGAGTGCGAGATCGAGTGCTGGCTGCACGGCTCCCGCTTCGACCTGCGCACCGGCGAGCCGACCAGTCTGCCCGCGTACGAACCGGTGCCGGTGTACCCGGTCCGGCTGGACGGTGACGACGTACTCGTCGACGTCAAGAACCCCCTGAACCAGACATCCCTGTAAAGCGACGGAGATAGAAGAACCTCATGGCGACACTCGAGATCCGCGACCTGCACGTGTCGGTCGACACCGAGAGCGGCCCGAAGCAGATCCTGCGCGGCGTCAACCTGACCATCAGCGGTGGCCAGACGCACGCGATCATGGGCCCGAACGGTTCCGGCAAGTCCACCCTGGCGTACTCGATCGCCGGCCACCCGAAGTACAACATCACCTCCGGCACGGTGACGCTGGACGGCGAGAACGTGCTCGACATGAAGGTCGACGAGCGCGCCCGGGCCGGCCTGTTCCTGGCCATGCAGTACCCGGTCGAGGTGCCCGGCGTGTCGGTGGCGAACTTCCTGCGGACCGCGAAGACCGCGATCGACGGCGAGGCGCCGAAGCTGCGCACCTGGGTCAAGGACGTCAACAAGGCGCTCGGCGACCTCGAGATGGACCCGGACTTCGGTACCCGCAACGTGAACGAGGGCTTCTCCGGCGGTGAGAAGAAGCGCCACGAGATCGTCCAGCTGGAGCTGCTGAACCCGAAGATCGCGATCCTCGACGAGACCGACTCCGGCCTCGACATCGACGCGCTGAAGGTCGTCTCCACCGGCGTGAACCGGTTCGCCGAGCAGGGTGACAAGGGCGTCCTGCTGATCACCCACTACACGCGGATCCTGCGCTACATCAAGCCGGACTTCGTGCACGTGTTCGTCGACGGCCGGGTGGCCGAAGAGGGCGGCCCGGAGCTGGCCGAAGAGCTCGAGGCCAACGGCTACGAGCGGTTCCTGAAGGCAGGCGCGAAGTGACCACCGCCCGGACGTTCAGCAGTCCCCTGGACCTGCAGTCGGTCCGGGCGGACTTCCCGATCCTGTCCCGCGAGCTCGCGGGCGGGTTCCCGCTGGTCTACCTGGACTCGGCGAACTCCTCGCAGAAGCCGCGCCAGGTGGTCCAGGCGATCGAGGACCACTACCTCAAGCACAACGCGAACGTCGCCCGGGCCATGCACCAGCTCGGGGCCGAGGCGACCGCGGCGTACGAGGGCGGCCGGGACAAGGTCGCGGCCTTCATCGGTGCGAAGAACCGGGACGAGATCGTCTTCACCAAGAACGCCTCCGAGGCGCTCAACCTGGCCGCGCACACGCTCGGCGCCGCGCTCAAGCCGGGCGATGTCGTGGTGATCTCCGAGATGGAGCACCACAGCAACATCGTCCCGTGGCAGCTCGCGTGCGAGCGGACCGGCGCGACCCTGAAGTGGTTCGGCGTGACCGAGGACGGCCGGCTCGACCTCAGCAACATCGACGAGCTGCTCACCGAGAACACCAAGGTCGTCGCGCTGACCTGGGTGTCGAACGCGCTCGGCACGATCAACCCGATCAGCGACATCGCCGCCAAGGCCCACGCGGTCGGCGCGACCGTGGTCGTGGACGCCTCGCAGGCGGTGCCGCAGTTCCCGGTCGACGTGTCGACGCTGGGGGTGGACCTGCTGGCCTTCACCGGACACAAGGTGGTCGGCCCGACCGGCATCGGTGTGCTCTGGGGACGGTACGACCTGCTTGCTTCACTGCCGCCGTTCCTCGGCGGTGGCGAGATGATCGAGGTCGTGCGGATGACGGGCTCGACGTACGCCCCGCCGCCCGCCCGGTTCGAGGCCGGTACGCCGCCGATCGCACAGGCCGTCGGCCTTGGTGCGGCCGTCGACTACCTGTCCGGGATCGGGATGGACAAGATCGCGGCCCACGAGCACGCGATCGTGGAGTACGCGCTCGAGGGGCTGAAGACCGTGCCTGGTCTGAGCATCCTCGGCCCGACCGATGCGAAGGACCACGGTGGCGCGATCAGCTTCGCGCTGGACGGCGTCCACCCGCACGACGTGTCGACCGTGCTGGACACCCGCGGGATCGCGGTCCGGGCCGGGCACCACTGTGCGCGGCCGGTGCACGAGCGGTTCGGAATGCAATCGTCGACCAGAGCGTCTTTCTACCTGTACACGACGCCCGAGGAGATCGACGCACTTGTCGACGGCCTCGGCTTCGTCCGTTCGTTCTTCAAGGTGGACTGATATGCAGCTGGACTCCCTGTACCAGGAGATCATCCTGGACCACTACCGCAGCCCGCACCACGCGGGTCTCGCGGACCCGTACGACGTGGAGGTGCACCACGTGAACCCGTCCTGCGGGGACGAGGTCACGCTCCGGGTCGAGCTCGACGGCGAGACGGTCGCGGGCGTGACGCACGAGAGCGTCGGTTGCTCGATCAGCCAGGCCGCGACGTCGGTGATGACCGACCTGGTGATCGGCAAGCCGGTTGCCGAAGGCATGGCGACGTACGAGAAGTTCCTGGAGCTGATGCAGAGCCGAGGGAATGTGGAACCCGACGAAGAGGTTCTCGAGGACGGTGTCGCGTTCGCCGGGGTCGCGCAGTTCCCGGCTCGCGTCAAGTGCGCGCTGCTGGGCTGGTCGGCCTGGCGCGACGCGACGGCACAAGCCCTGGCCGCCGCCAACAAAGGAGTGAGCAATGCCTGACCAGACCGACGAGAAGATCGAGCTGCCCGAGGTCGACCTGGAAGCGGCGGCTCAGCCCGGCACCGAACCGGCGAAGGTCGAGGACGTGAACGAGGCCCTCAAGGATGTCGTCGACCCCGAGCTCGGCATCAACGTGGTCGACCTGGGCCTGATCTACGGCATCACCGTCGACGACACCAGTACGGCGATCATCGACATGACGCTGACGTCGGCGGCCTGCCCGCTGACCGACGTGATCGAGGACCAGACCCGGATGGCGCTCGACGGCCTGGTCAACGACTTCCGGATCAACTGGGTCTGGATGCCGCCGTGGGGCCCGGAGAAGATCACCGACGACGGCCGTGACCAGCTGCGGGCGCTCGGCTTCAACGTGTGAGCCGAGTCGTCTCCGTCGCCCCCGAGCGACTGGACAAGTGGCTGACCGGCTTCGGCGAACGCCACGGTGCCGTCGAGTACGACGTGACGCCGGCGAGCGTCACGGTGTCCGCCGAGGACGGTTCCTCCGCTGTCGTCACGGTGCCCTTCGAGCCCCTCGCGGTGTTGTCCCGCGAGGGGCTCGTCGCGCACGTACTGACCGAGCGGCGGCTCGGCGTCCTGCTCGTCCGGCGCGGCGGCTACGGCGCCGGAGTGTTTGCCGGAGGCAAGCTTCTCGACTCCAAGGTCGGCTCCCGGCATGTGCAGGGCACGACCAAGGCCGGCGGCTGGTCACAGCAGCGGTACGCGCGCCGCCGTGACAACCAGGCCCGGGAAGCCTTCGCGGCCGCGACCGAGGTCGCCGTACGCATCCTCGCCCCGGCGAAGCTCGAGGTGCTCGTCTGCGGGGGAGACCGGCGGGCCGTCGACACCGTGCTCGAGGACCCGCGGTTGAAGGACCTGACCGGACTCGTGCGGCCGCCGTTCCTCGGCGTACCGGATCCGAAGCAGAAGGTCCTCGAGCAGGCCGGCGTCGACGCCCGGGCGATCCGGATCGAGGTGACTCAGGAAGACCCGTCGTAGAGCGCGCGGAAGTCCTCGAGCGTTCCGCGGTAGTACTCCAGGTCGTCTTCCAGCTTGGCCCGCGTCACCAGGTGCCCGTTCTCCGCCCGGGCCTGCCGGCCGAACTCCGACCACACCGCCGCGTCCGGCGCCTCGTTGGCTCCGTCCGGCACGAACTTGAGGGCCTCACGGACCGCGTCGGCCGCAAACTCCCAGTTGAGCTCGACGACGGTGCGATCCTGGCCGGGCCCACCGGTGTAGGCCATATCGGCCTCCAGCGCCCGTCGGGCGAAGGTCGCGGCCACCACGGCCCACTGCGCCGCGTCGACCAGCTGGGAGACGCCGAGGCCGAACCGGGCGCCGACCGTCCGGGACGCGTTCTCGGAGTCGAACGGGATGAGCAGTTCACCGGCCGTCGACCGGAGCGTCCAGCCGTCGGGTCCTTCGAGCAGGTTCTCCCCGGGCTGCAGCGGGGCGGGCTCGCTCGCCGGCACCTCCAGATCCGCCGCCGTCGTCAGGCTCACGTAGATCTGCGCCTCGGCCAGGGTCCTTGCGGTCAGCATCGGTTATCTCGCTCCTGTCTCTCGGACCAGATCGCGGTACGTGTCGCGCACCACCAGCAGCCGGTCCAGCCGGAACCGCCCCGGCTCCGCGTCCCGAACCGCCCGGCCTTCGGGCGTCCAGAACTCGTCCTCCGGTACGGCGTCCTGCCCGGCCGGCACGAACTTGATCACCTCGTCCACGGCCGCCTGCGCGACGGCCAGCACCCTACCCGCCTCGACCGGCTTCGTGGGGACCGCCGTCGCCGCACGATCGGCGACCTCCATCCACTGACCCGCATCCAGCAGCTCGGACGGCTCCGGCCCGCCGAACGTCGGCCACCCGGCGGCGCCGGTCTCCCGGGCCGGGAGACCGAACAGGTACTCGCGTTCGGCGTCGCAGCCGGGGCAGATCCCCGCGTAGCTGGTGACGAGCTCGCCGTCCACCTCGGCCAGCCCGTGCTCCCAGGGCGTTTCGGTCGAACCGCAGTCGGGGCAAGGGTGCAACTCGAGGTAGAGCTGCGCCTCGTCCCTGGTGCGTGCCACGGCGAACGCCATACCCTGCTTCTCCTCGTCTCGCCCGGTCACGGCCCGGCCAGAATCGGGCCGCCGCCCGCGGTCTGTGTGATGGCCCGGCCGGCCGCCGCGCCGTCGGTCGTCGGCCTCGTGCCGTGGCCGGCCGTCGGTGGGTTCTCACGCTTGGCCGAGGAGTAGGTGAGTCCCTTCAGCATGGCTTTCGGCACTCCGTGCTCCTCGAGAGCGGCCGCGACCTCGGTGCTGAAGTTGCTCCCCGGCTCCGAAGTGTTGAACAGCTCCCGCAGATCGACGCGATCCTCGGCCATCATCACCAGGTTCCGGTCGAGGGTGGCGAAGGCGGTGGCGAATCCGCCGTCGCTGCCGCCGTCCATCGTCCCGTCCTCGAAGGCCTGGTAGAGCCGCTCGTTGCCGTCGGCATCCGTGACCGAGAGCACCACCGTGGTCTCCTCGGCGATCGCCTTCTCGATCGCTGCCCGCAGCGGCCGGTACGGCTGGTGCACAGGCTTGCCCGAGGCGTCCTTGACCCACTCCGACGCGCGCAGGTCCGGCTTGCCGAGCTTCTCCGGCACGGCCCGCAGCCGGGATCCTCCCAGCGAGACCTCTCCGCCGGACTCCAGCTGCCGCAGTCCCTCGAGGTACTCGTGGTACTGCATCCGCACGTAGAACTCGGCCCGGCCGGCGTCCTTCAGCTGCGTGGTCCGCTTGGCCGCCGGCGTGCCCCGGCCCTTGTCGGTCAACCGGTCGATGGTGGCCCGGTACTCGACCGGCACGCGGACCGTGACGATGTCTCCGTTCCGGAAGGCGGTGGTCTCGCGCCGCGTGCCCCAGGAGTTCGAGGACTGCTGCTTGACCTGGTCGCCGACCGACCCGCTGACCGAGACGATGCCGCCGCCGACGCCACCGGTCGCGGTGAGCGGCAGCGCGTTGGTCCCGGTGGTCGAGGAGGTGCTCTGCTCCTGTCCGCGCCGGACCGTGCCGCTCTGACCAGGCGCCGGTCCGGTCACGAGCTGCCAGCCGACCGGCTTGGCGTGGATGCGAACGCCGACCGTGGTCCGGCCGTTGCCACCGGTCGCCATCGGCTCCAGCCGGAGACCGCCCGGGCTGGTCAGCTCCTCGAGGTTGGCCTGCATGGCGGTGGGCTGCAGCTGAATCCCGATCGACGGCTCGTACTGCGCCAAGCCGCCAGGCCCGAGAAGGTCGCGCCGGCCCAGGCGACCGGTGAGCCGGTCGTACAGCTCATCGGTGACGGCCTCGCCTTTGCGGAACGGCCGCATCGCCTCGGCCGCGGCACCCTCGGGCATTTCGACGGAGCGATGCTCGGGCTGGAACTCTTCGCCACTGGGCTGGGCGACGGCCGCCGGCGGATCGCCGACGACGCCGGTCGGCACGAGAGCCGTCAGCTCCGCACGCAACTGGCGGGGGCGCGCGGTCAGGGTCTGCGCCGCTGGAGCCGTGCGGTTGAGCCGCCACCGCACGCTAGCCAGCGCGGCCGCGCCGGCGTTCTGGATGCGCCGAACCTCGGTGGTGAAGACCATCGTGCGGTAGAGCGGTGTCTGCTCGAAGTCCCCGGTCCGGGCGAGTGTGGTGTTCTGCTCGGAACTGCCGGCGGTGACCTGCCGGACCCGGTCGGTGCTGACACCCCCGGACAGCGAGCCGTCCCCGCCGTCGTCGCCCTTGAGCCCCACACTGCCTGAGTACGTCGTGGTATGGCTGATCGACCGGGTCTTCCCGAAGTACTTGTACTTCTGGATGAAGCCCAGCGCCGCGGCCTTGGCCAGCTCGGGGGTGCCGTCGACGGTCGGTTCGCCCACGAACTCGGCCTTGACCGTGATGAGCAGGAGGTCGGGCCGGTCCTGACCCTCGACCGGAACCTCGATCGGGGTGGTGTACCCGCGGGGGCCGAGCATGTTCTCCAGCTGGCCCTGGTAGCTGTCCTTGGCCAGGTCGACGTCCAGTATCGGCGCGAGCAGCTCGTCGGACGCGAGCAGCCCCGGCGCGACCTCCTCGAGCTGCTCTTTGAGCTGCGGGAGCAGATCGACGTCCTGGTCGGCGTCGCCGTCCACCTTGATCATGTACAGCTGGCTCGACGCCAGGCTGGCCTCGTACTGCTCCGAGACACCGACGACGCGCCGGCTCTCGGCCAACGCGTGGACCTTGACCAGCGACTCCTTGAGGCGTTCTTCAGCAGTCGGCGCGGTGGACTCCGCGACACCAGTCCGGTCCAGGATCTTCGCGTTCAGGCGTTCCGCTGTGTGCCCGGCGGCCAGGCCGGTCGTCGCGCCCGCGGCCTGCTCCTGCTTGTAGCGGCGGACGAAGCCGGTTGCGACCCGCTTCGGGATCTCGACCTTCCCGGTCAGGTACCGCTCGGCCACGTCGGCGGCGATCGCCGGCGGCAGATCGAACTTCTCACCGGCGTACAGCTCGAGCGCCTCGTACTCGGGAATCGTCTTCTGCAGCAGCGCGTCCTGCAGCGCCACCGTCTGGACGACCTTGCCGTCGTGCACGATCTCGGCCACCATCCGGTGCCGCTCGATCAGCTCGTAGTGGACGCCGTTGTTGACCCGCAGCCGCTCGTCCCCAGTGGTCTGGCTGGTCCCGGTCGACTGCGACGTACCGCCGACCCGGCCGACGCCCAGCGTGCCGCTGACCGAGGGTTCGCCCGAAGTGACTGCCCCGCCGCTGCCGTCGACCGACACCCCACCCGAGGTCGAGGTGCCGGAGGTGTGGCCCACGTCGTTCATCGTGAAGTTGATGTTCGCGGTGTTCTGGTCGTTCAGCGCGGCGAACGTCTGGCTGACCGGCGTGCTGCGGATCACCACCTTGTACTCGCGCGGCAGCAGCGTCCGGTCGGCCACGGCCTGCGCCGGATTCGCCGGCGGCGGCGTGATGACCAGCGGCAGCTCGTACCTGCCGTTGGTGATCCACTCCGTGTTGGAGACCAGGCTCTCCGAGGACAGGGCGGCGTGCAGCTGCAGATACCCGGTGGTGTCCGCGCGGATGGCATCCACCTCCGCGAACAGCCGATCGGCCGGTTCGCCGGCGTCGACCGCCACCGGGATCGACCGGCTGACGGCTTCTGCGTGCGGCGGCTTCGGGTCCGTGGCGAACACCGGCGCCTCGGCCCTGGCCAGCGAGCTGTCGTACGGCAGCACCATGCTGCCCTGGACATCGGCCAGCGGTTCGGAGTCGCCGTGGTCGGTCATCTCGGTGACGGTGATCCGGATGCCCTGACGGACCAGGTCCACCTCGGCCGTGCTCTCGTTCAGCGTGACCCGGTTCACCCGCCGGCCGAGGGTCCAGCTGAAGCTCCGTCCGATCGCGCTCCGGCTCAGCTTCAGACCCAGTCGCCCGGCCAGGCCCGACTGTCCTTCGGCCGGCCCATTGCTCACGCCGACACCAGCGGAGAGTGGCACCGACTTCGATCGGCCGGAGGTCTGCTGGCTGGCGCGGGAGCTGATGCCGAGCCGGGCGATGAACCTGGACGCGGTGGTGCCGACCGGGGTGATGTCGTCGAAGTCCTGCGTGACGGACAGCCGGAACAGGCGGGTCCGCGGCGCGTGGCCGGTGCGGTGCTCGACCAGCGGGATCACCAGTCCGGACTGGCAGGCCGTGTTCATGCCCGCCACGAGCCGGTAGTCGGTGATGTCCTGGATCACGCGGTCGCGGTTCGCCACCTGGGCGGCCGTCGGCTTGCCGTGCAGCGGCGGCACCAGGCCCATCTCGCGGAACCTGGCGAGAGCCTGGTCCCGGGCCTCGTCGGCGCCCTTGACCTCGTCGGGCAGGGACTTGCCGGTACCGCGCAGCTGGTTAGGACCGCGTCCGTGCCAGGGTGGCATGGTCAGCCGACCGGACGGCGGCTCGGGATCGCCGGCCAGCAGTGCGCGGCCGTCCGGGCCGGTCCGGATGGTGCCGTCGTCCTCGCGCAGTACGGCGTCCTCGCCGGCCGGAGCGCCCGCCCGCAGCAACCGGTTGGGCGTGAGCCGCACCTTCGCTTCACAGGTCGCCGTGACGACGACGGGCTTGGCCCGGGGATCGCGGATCTTGCGCAGCGTCGCCGTCACCTCGACGTCGACGAGGGCACCCTGGGTTGCGGACATGTCGCGATCGACCACCGGCGTGATCGCCGTCGTACTCACGCTCTGCCCGCCCTGCCGCGAGACGTTCCGCCCGACCGACACGCTGGGCGAGAGGTCCGCGGTCGAGGACCCCAGGTCGCTCAGGGCCGTCGGGCTCGGGAGGTAGCCGGGCACCGGCTGCGCGGGGTCGAGCGGCTTGCCCGGGTAGGCCAGGCTGGCCGAGCCGGTCAGCGAGGCGCCGGAGATCCGGCCGGCGTTGACGCCGGCGAAGTCGACCTGGACCTTCTCCTGGCCCATCTCCGCACTGCTCTCACCGACGAGCCTGGCGGTCCGCCAGATCGGCTTGGCCTCGAGGGTGAGCTCGTACTCCGATCCGCCGCCGACCGGGATCGTCCGGCTGAGACCGCCCTCGGTGCCCTGCTCGGCCAGCAGGCGCAGCGGGTCCTTGGTGACGAACTGGCTGATCTGGTCGTGCCCGACCCGATCGATCGGCCCGAGCTGCTCGCGGGCCTCGGCGACGAGGCGGGAGTTGAGGTCGCCCAGGCCGCTGATCCGGTTGACGGTGAGCCGGGGGGTCTCCTCCGTGCACTGGTCGCCCAGTCCGAGCTGCTCCAGGGTTACGGTCTCGGTCGGCGCCGGCACCGTGTACGGGCTGGGCACCCAGGTCAGCTGCTCACCGGCGTCGACGGTCTCGACCGGCGACCATGGCTCGGTGGCCGAGCCGCGGACCTCGATCTCGTACTCGCCGAGCCACCGGTACGGGATTGACTCGCCCTTGAAGACGTCGACCCAGCCGAGCTGGGCATGCGCGCTCGCGCCGGCGGTCACGGCCTCGGTCGTGCCGGTGGTCGCCTCGACCTTGGGGGCGATCACCTGCGACATCGCGCTCACCACACCGCCGTCCGGAGCCAGCGCCAAGAACGGCTGCAGGTTGAGGCCGTAGGTGACGCTCGAGGAGTGGGTGGCCGTGATGGCGTTGCTCTGGCCGCCTTCGCCGAGAGTGCCGGACATCTGCTCGGCGAGGGTGTAGTCGAGACCCGTCACCTCGCTCAGATCACGGGCCTTCATCCGGACGCGGACCTGGGCGATCTTGGTGACGTCGTCGTCAGGGTCGCCGTCGACGGTGAAGACCATGCCTTCGGAGAACAGCAGCCGGTAGTCGGCCATCGGTGCCGGAATCGGGCCGTGGTCGGCGATCCGACGGCTGCTGCCGCTCCGGGACAGCATCTCGTTGATCTTGCCGACCGGCAGGCGCAACCGTTCGTCGGTCGGCACACCTGTCTCCAGGTGGTCGACCGGCAGCGCCTGGCGCAGACTCGCCTCGTAGGCGTCGCTCCTCCCGGCCGCCTCCCTGGCCAGCTCGGCCCACCGTCCCGGCTGCTGGTCCGGGTTGTCGAGCTCAGCGAGCAGGGTCTGATATCCGGCCAGGGCCCGGCCGGCGTCGGTGGCCGCCTGCTGGTAGGCATGCGCCATCGTCACGTGGCGCCGCCCCTTGCCGAAGGCGTTCTCCGCATCAACCCGCAGGCGGCGGGCCCGCTCGGGTGCGCCGATGTCCTGCAGCAGGTCCTCGGCGACGGCCTGGTCCAGCTTCGAGGTCGCCTCGTCGACGGCGTCCGCGGCGCTCGCCGTCTTGCCCTCGGCTTTGGTCTCGAGGTCCGCAACGGCTGCTTCCAGCGCCGCGATCTGCTCGGTGACCTGCTGGCGAAGATGTCCCGCGGTGTTCGGCTCCGGGATGGCCGCGGCGGCGGCGCGCTCGCCGGCGAGGCCGCCGGCAGTCGCACCGGGGGAGTAGGTCGAGTCGTTGGCCCAAGGGCGCTGGGGCCGCGCACCGCTCCGGCGCTCGATGGCCGTGGCCAGGCCCTCGAGGTCGCGCTCGAGATCCTGGACGCGCAGTGGCCCGTTGGGACGGCCTTCGCGGGCGGACTGCCAGTCCCTGGACAGCTTCCGGTAGACCGCCAGGTCGGCGTTGATCCGGTGGTCGCGCCGTTCGTGCCTGAAGGCCGCACGCAGTCTGCCGAGGACGCCGGAAGGCCGGTCGGCCCGCGCTGCCTGCTGTTGCTGGGTCATCTGGCTGAGTTGGTGGACCCAGACATCGCCGTACTGCTCTGGGGACAGCCCGGGGTCGATCCGCAGGACGTGCGGATCGGTCGCCGTACCCGAGCGGATCCGGCCCTGGGCGACCAGACCACGGACAGTCGTCCGGATCTCGACCCGGACGTACTGCGGTTCGTCGCTCGTGGTCGTCGGGACGACCGCCATCCGGGACTGGGCATCGGCGGTTGGCGGGCCGGTGACGGACGACCCGAGGTCGGCCGCGCCGAGTCGCGTCAGCGCCGCCAGCGCGGCCGATTCGCGCTCATGCGGGTCTGCCGCCGGGCCGTCGGCGGCGAGACCGGTGCCGGGGATCTCCCGGGTCAGCGTCTGACGCAATGGCGGGCGGCGATGCTTCACGCCGACCGGCGCGCCGCGGCGCCTGCCACGCGGGCCCGTCGAGGTGCGGTGACCTGTCGCGGCGAGCGCTGTGGCGTCGTGGCTGATCCGCCGGGAGGCCGCGACGATCTCGGTGGCCACCGGCACCTTCGCCGCACCCGGCAGGGCAGCGAGACGCACAGCGGCTTCGACGGAGTCCCTGGCCGCCAGCCGCAGCGCGAGGCGGAGCATCGCCTCGCCTTCGGTACGGCGTGATTGGTCCAGTCCGGGGACCCGCAGCAGTCGGTCGAGGGCATCCGCGGCACCGGTCTCGGGCGACTCGCCCCGGACCCGGGCGACCTCCGCGCCAAGGACGCCGACCGCCTCGGCGAGCATCCGGTCGTCACTGGCCCGGTCGGCCGCTCGGCGGCTGAGCTGCTCTTCCAGTCCGCGGACGATGGAGGCCGGCAGTACGTCGCGCCGACTGGTCAACCAGACCCGGCCGTCCCGCAATGGCACTGCCTTCGGCCAGACGTAACCCAGGGCGGTCCCGATCGCTGTTCGCGCGCGGGTGACCGACTCAGGGGCGGCTGTCGTGGGTGTCGTCAGCCGAATCACCCCCTTGCTTCGTGCCTCGGTGCTCACCAGTTGTCACCAAGACCTTGGTTCCGGAACTTAGCAAACTTTCGGTTACTCGCCAGCTACTCAGAACACCCGAACTGTTAACAATTAACGCCCGTCGGCCACCTAGGATTCGGCGCATGGACGACCGGCTGGGTTCCTCGCAGTGGAGCGTGACCGAGGCGCGGGGCACGGTGGCGCAGCTGCGGCACGTGGCCACCGACGGCCCGGAGTACGACGGCGTGGAGCTGTTCCTCGCGCTGTGTGACTACCTCGACGAGCTGTACGGCGGGATCGGGTTCGACCGGGTGTACACCGGGCCGGAGCGGTCCGCCCTGGCCGACGTCGTACGCCGGGTTCGCGGGCGGAACGTCGTACCGGATCCGGACGGCGAGCGGCTGATGCAGCCGGTGAACGCGGCCGTCACACTGGTCGACGGACGAGCGCTCGCGGCCGAGCTGGAGGGAGCCGATGGGTGGCAGCGCGAGCTCGGACGGGCGCTGCACGCGCTGTACAGCTATCTAGACCAGTTGTACGGCGGACCGGGTGCGTTCACCGAGCTGCTGACCACGACCGAACGGGACCGGGTCGCGAGCCGATAACGGCACCGACCTACCGGCCGAGTTGGCACCCAGGTGCCACTACGGTAGGCGCGTGAGTCTCTCGTCCTCCACGCGACCCCCCTCCCAAGGCACCCGCGGAGCGGGCCGATCGGCAGGCGGTTCGAACCGCCTTCCCAGCGGCCGGGAGCGCCGCCCGGCCCTGGCCGCGCTGGCGGTCATCCTGATCCTGCTCGGTGCCGCCGGCTCGGCCCTGATCGCGCTGAACAGCGGCAACCGGTCCGACTTCGTCGCGATCTCCGCCGACAGCCTCGCGCCCGGTCACAAGCTCGAGCCCAAGGACCTGTCCCGCGGTGACCTCGCCGGGGCGACCGGTGGCCTGATCCCGTGGTCGGAGGCGAGCGAGTATCTGGGCCGCTACACCACGACCTGGCTGTACAAGGACCAGTTCGTCACGCCGGACAACTTCACCAAGGCCGGCGTCAAACCCATCCCGACCGACGGAGCGGAGGTCGGAGTCAGCCTGGAAGCAGGCCGGGCGACCTCGAACGGTATCGCCGTCGGGGACATCGTCTCCGTGATCCGGGTGCCTACGTCCAACCAGGACTCCGGTGCGGCGGTCGCGCTGGTCAGTGCGGCCGAGGTCACCGCGAGCTCCGGCGCCATCGCCGACACCAGGACGAACGCCAGCACCACGCTGAACGTCACAGTGCTGGTCCCGACCGGGAAGGCGACCGCGGTGGCCGCCGCGGCCGCGGCCAAGTCGCTGGTGCTGGTGAAGCTCTCGCCGGACACCAAGCCCGAGGTCTCGCGCAACGACGGGAACAATTGATGGCTCTGGTGGCACTGGCGAGCGCGAAGGGCTCGCCTGGGGTGACGACTGCCAGCCTCGTCTTCGGTGCGCTCTGGCCACGGCAGGTGCTGCTGGCGGAGTGCGACCCGGCCGGCAGCGATGTGGCGGTCCGGATGACCGCACCGGGCGGTACGGCGCTCAACTCCGACCGCGGCCTGGTCAGCCTGGCCGCGGCCAGCCGCAAGGGCCTGGGCGACGAGGTGATCCTCGCGCACAGCCAGCAGCTCGACGGTGGCCTCGACGTACTGCTCGGTGTCCGCTCGCCCGAGCAGATCGGTGGCATGGGCGGTCTGTGGCATCCGCTCGGCATCTCGTTCAACCAGATGCAGAGTGCCGACGTACTGGCCGACTGTGGTCGCGTCGGTGCGTCCTCGCCGCAGCTCCCCGTCATCCAGGCCGCGCGGCTCGTCGTACTCGTGTGTACGGCGACTGGGTCGTCGGTGGCGCATCTGCGGGAGCGGCTGTCGTCACTGGTGCACCACGTCGACGCTCAGCTCGGTGTGGTCGTGGTGGCCGACTCGAAGCGACGCGAGGGCGTCAAGCAGGTGTGGACCGTGCTGGACGCGATGTCCGTGCCGGTGCGGCACCGGTGGCATCTGGCCTACGACCCGGTCGGCGCCGCGTTCTTCGACGGCCGCGGTCACGGCCGGCTCGAGAAGACCGCGCTGATCCGGTCTGCGACCGACATCACCGCGGAGATGGCCGCCATCGTCGCGGCGCCGCCGCCGCAGGACTTCGACATGGCCAACGCCGCCTTTCCGCCGCGAGGTGACGGGCGGTGAGTGCTGACCAGGAGCTCGTTCGCAAGCTGCGGGTGCAGGTTGCCGAGCGGCTGAACGAACAGCGTCGCCGCGACCAGGTGAACGGCGTACCTCCGATGAGCGCGGAGGACGAGCGTGAGTACGCCCGCTCGCTGATCGTCCAGGTGCTCGAGGACCACGCCCGCTACGAGCTCGCCGAGGGTCGCACGCCGCCGACCCCGGACGACGACGCGCAGATCGCCGGCGCGATCCACTCGGCGCTGTTCGGGGTCGGCCGGCTGCAGCCGCTGATCGACGATCCCGAGGTCGAGAACATCGACATCAACGGCTGCGACCAGGTCTTCGTGCAGTACGGCGACGGCCGCGAGGAGACCCCGGGTCCGGTCGCCGAGAGCGACGAGGAACTGGTCGAGCTGATCCAGGTGCTGGCCGCCCACGCCGGCCTGACCAGCCGTCCGTTCGACTCCGCCAACCCGCAGCTGGACCTGCGCCTGCCGGACGGCTCCCGGCTGTCCGCTGTCATGGGGGTCACCTCGCGTCCCGCGGTGTCCATCCGGCGCGCCCGGCTGGGCCGGGTCTTCCTCAGCGATCTGGTTGCCAACGGCACCATGACCGACGACATCGGCTCGTTCTTGCGGGCCGCGGTCGCGGCCCGGAAGAACATCATGATCGCGGGCGCGACGAACTCCGGGAAGACCACCCTGCTGCGCGCGCTGGCCAACGAGATCGGCCCGACCGAGCGCCTGATCACGGTCGAGCGGTCGCTCGAGCTCGGCCTCGGCGAGTTCAAGGACCTGCACCCGAACGTGGTCGCGTTCGAGGAGCGGCTGCCGAACTCCGAAGGCGTCGGCATGGTCAGCATGGCCGACCTGGTCCGCCGCTCGCTGCGGATGAACCCGTCCCGGGTGATCGTCGGTGAGGTGCTGGGCGACGAGATCGTCACGATGCTGAACGCGATGAGCCAGGGCAACGACGGCTCGCTGTCGACGATCCACTCGAACAGCTCGATGGAGGTGTTCAACCGGATCAGCACCTACGCCATCCAGGCGACCGAGCGGCTGCCGATGGAAGCGACCCAGATGCTGATCGCGGGAGCGCTCGACTTCGTGGTGTTCGTCCGCAAGCACAACGATTACCAGCACGGCGGCGGCCTGAGCCGGTACGTCGAGAGCATCCGAGAGGTGACCGGGTGGGACGGCCGGGTGCTGTCCGGCGAGGTGTTCGCCCTCGGTCCGGACGGCCGGGCCGCGGCGCACGCGCCGATCGCCTGCATCGAGGAGCTCGAGCACTTCGGGTACCAGCCGCTCGTGCACGGAACGTGGGCGTGAGGCGATGAACGACCGGACCCTGCTCGCCCTGCTCTGCGGAGCGGTCGTCGGCGGCGCCGTACTGCTGCTGATCGTCGCGATCCGTGGCACGGAGCCGCGGGACGCGACGCCGTCGCTCTTCCAGCGCAGCAACGCCGACGCCCGGAAGAACCTGATCCGGCTCGGCGTCGGCATCGGTGTCGGTCTGGTGGTGCTGGTGGTCACCCGCTGGCTCGTGCTCGCCGTGGCCCTCGGTTTCCTGGCGGCAACGGCCGACCGCTTCTTCGGCGGCACCGGGGAGGAGCGCCGGGCGATCGAGCGGCTGGACGCCCTGGCCACGTGGACCGAGGCGCTGCGCGACACCATCGCCGGCGCGGTCGGCCTTGAGCAGGCGATCCCCGCGACGGCGGTGAACTCGGCGCCGGCGATCAAGCCCAGCCTGAACCTGCTGGTCGACCGGCTGCGGATCCGCGAACCGTTGCCGTCGGCATTGATGCGGTTCGCCGACGACCTGGACGACCCGTCCGCCGACCTGATCGTCGCGGCCCTGGTGCTGAACGCCCGCCTGCGCGGACCCGGTCTGCGGGAGGTGCTCAGCGCCCTGGCCGACTCGGCCCGCGAAGAGCTCGACGTACGGCGGAAGGTCGCGGCTGAACGGCGGTCGACCCGGCGCAGTGTCCAGGTGGTCGTCGCGATCACGCTGCTGATGGCGGCCGGACTGGTGCTGTTCAACCCGTCCTACATGGCGCCGTACACCAGCTTCGTCGGCCAGGTCGTGCTGGCCGTCGTGATCGCGTTGTACGCGCTCGGGCTGATCTGGCTGCGCCGGCTGGCCAAGATCGAGGTGCCGGAGCGCTTCCTGATCCGCAGCTCGGGGCGGCCCGCGCTGTCCGGTGAGCAGCGGATGGAGGTGGTGGACCAATGACGTGGGCTTTCATCACCGGCGGCCTCGTCGGCCTCGGCGCGTACCTGCTGATCCGGATGTTCATCAAGCCGCAGGCCAACGTGCTGTCCACCATCGCCCGGATCGACGCCGGCCGCGGCGGGTACACCAGTGCCACCACGAGCGCGGCCGGCGAGCGGGTGCTCGGTGGTGTGGACCGGGCGCGCGAGTCGCTCGGCCGCCGGCTCGAGCTGGAGGCGAACGCGCGTGGCTGGGCGTTCGGGAAGCTCCGTCGCGACCTCGCGGTGATGAACCAGCCGTTCGCCGCGATGCTCGCGACCAAGGTGTTCTTCGCGCTCGGGGCGATGATCTTCATCCCGATCGTGCTGTTCCTGTTCGGGGCGCTCGGCCTGAACGCGCCCGGCGCCAGCCCGGCGATCGTCACCTTGGCCGCGATGGTATTCGCGTTCTTCCTGCCCGACCTGGCGTTGCGGCAGGAGGCGGAGAAGCGGCGCCGCGACTTCCGGCACGTGGTCGGCAGCTTCCTCGACCTGGTCGCGATGAACCTGGCCGGTGGCCGCGGCCTGCCCGAGGCGTTGATGACCGCGTCCACGATCGGCGACCACTGGGCGATGGCGCGGATCCGGCAGGCGCTCGCGAACGCGCGGCTGATCGGTATCACGCCGTGGGACGCGATGGCCCGGCTCGGCGAGGATCTCGGCGTCGAAGAGCTCCGCGACCTGGCGTCGGCGCTCGCACTGGCCGGCGACGAAGGCGCGAAGATCCGGGCGTCGCTGCTGGCCCGGGCCGCGTCACTGCGGCGCAAAGAGCTGGCCGACGTGGAAGGCAAGGCGGGTGAGCGCTCGCAGTCCATGCTGGTCGCGCAGCTCGTGATGATCGCCGCCTTCTTTCTTTTCCTCGCTTTCCCGGCCGCTATCGCGATCCTTGGAAGTTAGGCCGGACGATGATCAGGGCAATGGATCCAACGCACGGAGTTGTCCGTCGTACAGGGCATACTGAGGCCTGCTTCGGCCTCACGAATCGGAAGGCACTCGGATGAACTCGGAACTGCAGTTCTGGCGCGCGATGGCAAGCTACGCGGTGGCGCGGGCGCACGCGCAACGAGCCCGGGCACGCCAGGGCCGGACCCAGCTCGGCGCCTCCGCTCTGGAATGGGCCATCATCTCGGCGATCCTGGTCGCCGCCGCGCTCGCGATCGGTGTGGTCGTCAAGCGCGTCATCGACAAGCGCACCGGTGAGATCGGCGAAGGCTGACCGACACCGTCATGCCTGTCCGCCCCGACTCTTCCGCTGACGCCGTACCGCTGCCGCTTCGTGCGCGCCGGTACGGCGTCCGTCGTGCCCGCGGGCGGCGACGATCGGAGCGGGGGGTCAGTTCGCTCGAGCTGGCGATCCTGGCGCCCGCGATCCTGGCGCTGATCTTCATGTCCATCCAGACCGCACTCTGGTTGTACGGGCGGTCGGTGGCGCTGAACGCCGCGCAGGAAGGCGTGTCCCGGCTGCGGCTGGTCCAGCCGCCGGTCTACACCGAGGCGGTGGGGGAGAAGGTCCGGGCCGACATCGAGTCGTACGCGCAGCAAGTCGGCGGCACGTCGCTGCAACACGCGAGCGTCCCGCCGCCGTCGTACAACAACCCCGAAGGCATGGTCTCCTTCACCGTTACCGGCGAGACGGTCTCGCTCGTCCCCGGCCTGACGCTGAAGGTGACTCGCACCGCCACCGGCCCGATCGAGCAGTTCGAGGCCGACGACAAGTGAGCCAGGAGATGACACGGAACCTAGGGATCCGTCGCACCCTCGCGCGACGTCTGCGGCGGCGCGAGCGCGGCGCGCTGGCGCTCGAGCTGGCGATCCTGGCGCCCGTTCTGCTGGTGCTGTTCATGTTCCTGCTCGCCTGTGGCCGCTACTTCCAGACGTCCTCGCTGCTGGAGAGCGCCGCTCGCGACGGCGCCCGCGCCGCGAGCCAGTCTCGCTCGCTGGCCGAGGCCCAGGGCCGGGTCGACGAAGCGGTCACCACCACGATGAGCCAGGCGGTGAAGTCCTGCCAGGAAAGCGCGTCCGGGACCATCACCACGGCCTTCACCGCCGGTGCGCCGCTGTCGGTCGAGGTCACCTGCACGATCAACTACCGCGACCTCGGCCTGCTCGGTCTCGGTGGCGACACCACGATCACCAAGCGCTTCACCTCGTCGCTCGATCCGTATCGGGGGGTGCGCGGTGACGGCTCCTGAACGGCACCGGTCGCGGGTCGCCGAGTTCCTCCGGATCGATGCCCCCGGCAACCATCGGCGCTTCGCCCGGGGTGCACTCAGTCCCGCGGTCGCGATCCTCGCGGTGATGATCTTCACCCTGGCCGGCCTGGTCATCGACGGCGGCCGCCAGCTCGGCGCCCGCTCCCGCGCGGTCGGCTACGCCCAGGAGGCGGCCCGTGTCGGTGCGGCGGCCATCCAGCTGAACAGCGCAGAAGCCAAGATCGACACCACCAAGGCGGCAACGGCGATCGCCGCCTTCTGCGCCCAGGTGACGACGAACGATCCGGCCGTCACCTCGTGCGCGCCCACCACGCTCACCGAGGAAGAGGTCGACATCTCGGTCTCGATCGCCAACAAGACAACGTTCCTCGGCCTGATCGGCAAACAATCCCTGAAAGCCTCCGGCACCGGCCAGGCCCACGCCGAACAAGGCATCAACAAGGCCGACGACAGCCCGACGATCCCCCCGATCGTGGTCAACCGGACGCCCGACGGCCCTGGCGCTCCGACCAGCACCGCGGTGCCGCCGACGATCGACCTTCCGTGCCCGACCTGGACCATCGGCTCACCGACCCCGATCTGGACGTTGACGCCGCTCCCGTTCCCGGCCACCTGCACGCCGAGCGTGACCCCGACACCGGATCCGTCGTCGCCCACACCGCCCGCGACCCCGCCGACCACGACGCCACCCTCCAGCCCGCCCAGCCGCTAGAAACCGAAGGAATGTCATCCGTGCGTAGGTTCGCTCTCCCCGCCGCGGCGCTGGCCGGCGTACTGCTGCTGTCCTCCTGCGGCAGCAAGGACTCCAACGACGGCGGCCTACCGGTCCCAGCCGGCGGCGACACCGGTACGTCGACCTCGACCACCTCGCCGACCGAGACGAGCCAACCCACCACGGAACCTTCGCGAGCGGCGACCACGAAGAAGCCGACCTCTGCTCATCAGCAGATCATCGTGGAGGCTGGGAACTTCGGATCGAATCCCGCCGTCCAAGGCCTCGTGAGCAGCTATCCGCTGTACTTCCAGGCGCTCGTGTCGAAGGACGACACCGTGCTGAAGAAGTCCTTCCCCTCATTCTGGTACGCCGACGTTTCACAGGCGATCTTCGATGCCCAACGCAACGGCTGGGTCATGCGCCCGCCGGGCAGCGTGGTCGTGATGGGTGTCAAGAGCCAGCAGGGGGGCATCGTTCGGGTCAAGACATGCCGCTCGCAGACCACGCAGTACTGGGATCCCAAGGCGAAGAACTGGATCGAGATCACGCCGAAGGGATCGCCTCAGGTGATCGACATGGTCCTGACCGGACGGGGCTGGCTGCCGTACCGGCTGGCTCCGTCGACCGGCGTCAACTGCTCGGGCGTGCGGTATCCGTACTAGATCAGAACACGGGAATTCACATTCCGAATAGGTGACGGGGCACTGAGCAACGGGCATGATGCCCCTGGTCGAAGATAATCTGCCGGGTAGCCGAGTCTGGGGAGTGAGGATGCACAACCGAGTGGGCCGTGGACTGCTGGTCCTGAGCGCCGTACTCGCACTGGTGATGACCGTTCCCGCCACGACGGCATCCGCCGACACCATTCAGACCGGCAACAAGGTCTGCAGCATGTACGTCAACTCGGTCGGCTTCGGTGCGTACTGCAGCTCCGGTCTGGCGTACATCGGTGGGCCACCGCCGCCGACCTGGCGGGAGAAGCTTCACGGCCGACCGTTCATCCCGTGCCGCGACTTCGACATTCCCGAGGGGATCCGGCTGCCGAAGGCGCCGGAGGGCAAGACCTGGGTGATGCGGATCACGATCACCGACTACAAGCTGGACAGCTACAACGGTGGTCCGGACGCGCACCTGGAGCGGGCGTACGTTCCGGTGGACGCCGCCGAGCGCGCTCAGTGCCCGTTCCCGGACTACATGAAGGACTTCTGGTGGCCCTTCAAGAGCACGTACCCGGATCCGGCGCTGCAGATCATGCCGACGTACACGCCGCGGGTGAACGTGCCCGCGTACTTCACGCTGACACCTGAGAGCTCGATGGCAGGGAAGACCGAGGGGAAGGCGGTGGACCCGAAGGACCTGACCAGCGGGTACTTCGACCCGAGTCACAACCTCACCATGCGCGGCATGGTCGTCCAGATCGTGATCGACCCAGGTGACAACTCCGGCACGTTCACGTTCCCGGTGGGCGTGACGCCGTTGGACGACCCGGACGGATACGACCAGTCGCAGGACCCGGACCACCAGATCAATACGTGCAAGCACGTGTACAAGCGGTCCAGCGCGAATCAGCCGGACGGTATGTACACGGTGAAGCTGACCATCACCTGGGAGGTTTCGTACTGGGTCGGCCAGAGCACCGGCTGGACCTCGATCGGCACGGCTGACGTGCATGCGGTGCAGCGGTTGCCGGTGCAGGAAGTGCAGGCAATCGGTGGTTAACGGTGGGGGTGTGGAGGCGTGATGGTGAGGACGAATGAGCCGGTGCGGGCGGCGCGGTTGCCGCAGCGGCGGTCGGGGAGCCCGGGCGCGGACCGGCTGAAGGGCTTCGTCGCGCTGCTCGCGATCCTGGCGATCGTCGGTGGGGTTCCGTACGTCCTGCTGCGGTTCTTCGGTACGCCGTGGCCGGACACGATGCCGAGCAGCAGCATGCTGTTCGACGAGTTGAGCATCGAGACCGTT
Source organism: Kribbella sp. NPDC026596 (assembly GCF_040638415.1). Taxonomy (NCBI): domain Bacteria; kingdom Bacillati; phylum Actinomycetota; class Actinomycetes; order Propionibacteriales; family Kribbellaceae; genus Kribbella; species Kribbella sp. NPDC026596. Next base: position 66,664 of record NZ_JBEZYF010000036.1, read on the forward strand.
CTCGGCATCATCGCGTTCTTCATCTGGATCGCCTGGCTGCACTTCGTCATCTGCCTGATCGCGGAGGCGGCGTCGGAGATCCGCGGCCATGGCCTCTCGCCTCGCATTCCGTTCGGCGGCGGCTCACAGACGCTCGCCCGCCGGCTGATCGGCACCGTCGTACTGATCGCGGCGGGAGCGGGCGTCAGCCTGCCGGTCGCCAGCGCGGTGACGACGTCTGCGACCGCACCGACCTCGGTGAGCGTGACGCAGGGCGGAGACCAGAGCACGCGGGACCAGTTCCGCAAGACCGAGGCGCGTAGCAGCGTGCTCAGCGGCAACCAGGCCCAGACCACCACGCATACCGGCGTACGGACGAACAGCGACGACAAGGGCACGGTGATCAAGTACACCGAGGTCAAGCCGCCGCAGGGCCGGAACTACGACTGCCTGTGGGACATCGCCGAGCGCTACCTGGGCGAGGGCCGTCGGTACAAGGAGATCTACGACCTCAACAAGAACAAGTTGCAGCCCGACGGCCGCCGGCTCAACAACCCGGACCTGATCCTGCCGGGCTGGCAGGTCCGCCTGCCCGCTGACGCCAAGGGACCGGGTGTGCACACGGTCCGCGTCAACATCGACGACCACACCAACACGAGGCTGACGACCGGCGCCAAGGTCACCACCGGCACCAAGGTCACGACCGAGACCAAGACGACTACCGGTGCGAAGGTCAGCACCGGCGGCAAGGTGACGACCGGCTCGGGTACGACGATCGAGACCAAGACGACGCCTGGTCCGGGCAGCCGCTGGTCCGAGCAGGGCGAGGAGTCCGGTTCGAAGGTCACCATCGGCAGCGCGAAGAACGACCCGGGCGCGAAGAACGTCAAGCCGGGCGAGCCGGGCATCACGGTCGGCCCGCACGGTCCGGGTACGGCGAACTCCGAGCCGGGCGACCCGGCTGCCGGTGGCACGCAGGTGCCCGTGGCCGTCCCGGTCGCGACCGGCGACGACGGCTTCAGCCTGCAGGACGCCGGGATCTACGGCTTCGGCGCGACGCTGCTCGCGGCCGGCCTGGCGCTGGCGCTGAAGCGGCGCCGCGGCTGGGCGCTGGGTCCGGGCCCGAAGGCGGCCGGTCACCGCAACACCGAGGTCGGTCTGCGGCTCGCGTCCGACATCCCGACCGCGCAGTTCGTCGACAACGCGCTGCGCAAGCTCGGCGCGGACGTGACGCAGGCGCAGCGGCCGATGCCGAAGGTCGTCGCCGCGCTGGTGACGGACCGGGCGCTCACGCTCGTGCTCGACCCGTACGGCGCGCAGCCCGCTCCTCCTGGTCCCTGGCAGGCGATTGCCGAGGGCACCCGCTGGACGCTTCGCCGCGGCTACGCGCCGACCGGTGACGTCAACGCGCCCGCGCCGTACCCAACGCTGGTCACGATCGGCCAGAACGCCGACGGCGCGACCGTGCTCGTCGACCTGGACACCGCGAACGGCATCGTCAGCTTTGGCGGGGTGAACAACCCGTCCCGCGACGTGGTCGGTTCGCTCGCGGTCGAGCTGGCGACGAACCTGTGGTCCGAGGGTGCGCACATCAGCATGGTCGGGTTCGGCGACGATCTGTCGTCGCTGGCGCCGAGCCGGCTCTCCTACTGGGTCCGGCTCGACGACGCGATCGCCGAGGTCACCCGGCGTACCGATGCCCAGGTGCAGGCCTGCGCGCGGCGCGAGCTGAGCTCGGTCGACGAGGCCCGGATGGCCTACCCCGATCCGGCGCTGTGGGGTGCGGAGATCATCTTCGTGTCCGCGCCGCCGTCGCCGGAGGAGCAGGACCAGCTGAACCGGCTCGCCGCGGACCAGCAGCGCAGCATCGCGGTGGTCGTGGTCGGCGACGTGATCAGCTCGCCGTGGCGGTTCGTCGTGGACGAGAAGAACCAGGCGGTCTGCCGGCTGCTCGGGCTCGAGGTCGATGCCCACAGCATCAACCCCGAGCAGTTCGCCGATCTGGTGGCGCTCTTCGACGCGGCCGAGTTCGACGCCCGGGACAAGCGGCGGGCCGAGCAGAACATGCCGGCGTACGAGTTCTCCGCCACCGATCTCAGCCAGCCCGCACCGGTCGAGGTCGACCTGCTCGGGCCGGTCGAGGTGGATGCCCGGGGCACCATCGACGACGGCCGGATCGCGTTGTCGACGGAGATCATCGCGTTCCTGTCCAGCCAGGATTACGGCGTGCACCCGAACGTGCTGGCCGGTGCGATCTGGCCGCGCGGCATCAGCGAGGAGCTGCGCGACGCGGCGCTGGAGCACACCCGCCGCTGGGTCGGGGTGGATGCGATGTACGCCGACGAGTCCGGTCGCTGGATGCTGAACCGCAGCATCGTCCGGGTCGACTGGGACGTGTTCCGCACGCTGGCCAAGCAGGCGACGATGATGGACGACCCGCGCGGGCCGCTGTCGACGGCGCTCAGCCTGGTCCACGGTGCGGCCTGGTCCAACGTGCCGGCCGGCCGCTACTCATGGCTCGCGGCCTCGGGTATCGAGCGTCGCATGGTGGAGGCCGTCGTCGACGCCGCGCTGCGGCTCGCCGAGGCGTCCCTCAGCCACAACGACGGCAACCTGGCCCGCACGGCCCTCCAGACCGGCCTCAGCTTCTCGCCGGCCTCAGAGGAACTCTGGCGAGCCACGCTCCGCCTGGCTGCCCACTTCGGCACCACCGCCGACGTCACCAACGTCGCCAGCCAGCTCTACGCCGCCCTGGCCAAGCACGGCGCCCCCCGCGGCCCCGAAGCCGAGACGGACGCCCTCGTCGACGAACTGCTGCCGGGCTACCACCGCCCAGCCGCAGTCGCCTGACACACAGCGAAACCGCCCTCTGCACTTCGGTGCAGGGGCGGTTTTGCTGTGTGTATCAGAGCGTGGAGGCGGACCAGGTGTCGCACTTGGTCATGTCGCCGGAGTCCATGCCTCTGGTGAACCAGCGCATGCGTTGCTCGGCAGTGCCGTGGCTGAAGCTCTCGGGCGTGACCTGGCCCTGTGTCTTCTCCTGGATGCGGTCGTCGCCGACGGCCGCGGCGGCGTCGAGGCCGCGGGCGATGTCGTCCTCGGAGAGCTCGGTGATGAGTGGCTGGCCGTTCCGGCCGGGGACGGTGGTGGCGTGGTTGGTCCAGATGCCGGCGAGGCAGTCGGCCTGGAGCTCGGAGCGGACCGAGTCGGAGGTGGGCCCGTTGCGGGTCTTGATCCGGCCGAGGATGCCGTACAGGTTCTGGATGTGGTGGCCGTACTCATGGGCTACGACGTACGCCTCGGCGAACTCGCCGCCGCGGGCGCCCAGATCCGTCTGCAGGGTCTTGAAGAACCCGATGTCCAAGTACACGCGCTTGTCGGGCGGGCAGTAGAACGGCCCGACCGCGCTGGTCGCCGGGCCGCAGCCGGTGCTGACCGAACCGTCGAACACACGCATCGCCGCCGGTGTGTACTTCTTCCCGCGCCGGGGCAGTTCCGCGGCCCAGAAGCCCTGGATCGAGTTCTGGTAGAAGACGAACCGGCAGTCCGCGTTGCTCTGCAGGTCGGTGCCCTTCTTGCAGGAGTCCAGGTTGCCGGCCGCGGTGTTGCGGACCGCGGGGTCGTCGCTGCCGGTTCCGCCGGGTAGGCCGCCGTTCAGGAGCAGGATGACGACCAGCAGGATGATTCCGCCGATGCCGCCGCCGATCGGGATCGTGCCACCCGGCAGCCGACCGCCGCCTCCGCCGCCGCTACCGCGGGTGTCCTCGACACCGCTGGTGTCGAGATCCGCATCCGGGTTGAATTTCACACCGCTTAGACTAGACCCGAGGGCGGGGATCTTTGCCGTGTCGTGACGCTGCGCCGCCGACCCGCTACCTGACCGACCCCCAGACCCTGAGGACACCTGCCACCGCGATGATCACTGTCTCCAATCTCGAGGTTCGCGTCGGTGCCCGTCAGTTGCTCGCGCCGGCCTCGTTCCGGGTCGGCCCGGGCGACAAGGTCGGGCTGGTCGGCCGCAACGGCGCCGGCAAGACGACGCTGACGAAGATCCTGGCGGGAGAGGGCCTGCCCGCGAGTGGCTCGGCGACGTCGTCGGGTGAGATCGGCTACCTCCCGCAGGATCCACGCACCGGTGACCTGGAGATCCTCGCGCGCGACCGGATCCTGTCCGCGCGCGGCCTGGACGACGTCGTCCGGCGGCTGCGCAGCGCCGAGAAGTCGATGGCCAGCGCGGATGACAAGACCCGCGCGAAGGGCATGCGGCGGTACGAGCGCGCCGAGGCCGACCTGCACGCCGCCGGTGGGTACGCCGCCGAGGCCGAAGCGGCCCGGATCGCGGCGAACCTCGGCCTGCCCGACCGCGTCCTCGGCCAGCCGCTGGGCACGCTGTCGGGTGGTCAGCGCCGCCGGGTCGAACTGGCCCGGATCCTGTTCGCGCAGGCCGAGACGCTGCTGCTGGACGAGCCGACCAACCACCTGGACGCCGACTCGATCATCTGGCTGCGCGACTTCCTGAAGACCTACCCCGGTGGCGTGATCATGATCAGCCACGACGTGAACCTGCTCGAGGAGACCGTCACCCGGGTCTTCCACCTGGACGCGAACCGGGCCGAGATCGATATCTACAACGTCGGCTGGAAGGCGTACCTGACCCAGCGGGAGACCGACGAGCGGCGCCGCAAGCGCGAGCGGGCGAACGCGGAGAAGAAGGCCACCCAGCTGGTCGACCAGGCGAACAAGATGCGCGCCAAGGCGACCAAGGCGGCCGCGGCCCAGCAGATGCTGCGCCGGGCCGAGCGGTTGATGTCGTCGCTCGAGGACGAGCGCAAGCAGGACCGCGTGGCGAAGATCGCGTTCCCGACGCCGGCGCCGTGCGGCAAGACGCCGTTGATGGCGCGCGAACTGTCGAAGTCGTACGGCTCGCTGGAGATCTTCACCGACGTCGACCTCGCCATCGACAAGGGCTCGCGGGTCGTCGTCCTCGGCCTCAACGGCGCCGGGAAGACCACGCTGCTGCGGGTGCTGTCCGGGATCGAGAAGTCCGACACCGGCCAAGTGATCGACGGGCACGGCCTCAAGCTCGGGTACTACGCGCAGGAGCACGAGACGCTCGACGTCAACCGGACCGTGCTCGAGAACATGAAGACCGCCGCCCCGGACCTGAACGAAACCCAGGCTCGCAGCGTGCTCGGTTCCTTCCTGTTCACCGGCGACGACGCGGACAAGCCGGCCCGGGTGCTGTCGGGTGGCGAGAAGACCCGGCTCGCTCTGGCCACGCTGGTCGTCTCGGCGGCCAACGTGCTGCTGCTCGACGAGCCGACCAACAACCTGGACCCGGCCTCCCGGGCCGAGGTGCTGAACGCGATCCGCTCGTACACCGGTGCGATCGTGCTGGTCACCCACGACGAGGGCGCGGTCGAGGCACTCGAGCCGGAGCGCGTCCTGCTGCTGCCCGACGGCGTCGAGGACCTCTGGTCGCCCGACTACGCGGACCTGGTCTCGCTCGCCTGACCTACTCCGCAGTAATGTTCGTCGCATGACGGACTTGGGACTGCGGTTGACGGTGGACGGACCGGTCGCGCGCGTGGTGCTGGACCGGCCGGAGGTGCGCAACGCGCAGACTCCGGGGATGTGGCGCGCGCTGGCCGAGTTCGGTACGGCGCTGCCGGCCGACGTCCGTGTGGTGGTCGTGTCGGGGGAGGGGCCGTCGTTCTCGGCCGGTCTCGACCGCCGACTCATCATGGGCGAGAACGACCAGGGTGAGGAGCCGCTGCTCTCGCTCGGGGCGAAGCCGACCGCCGAGGTGTACGAGCTGATCGCCACGTTCCAGGCCGGCTTCTCGTGGCTCAGGCGACCGGAGATCATCAGCATCGCAGCGGTTCAGGGGCACGCGGTCCGAGCGGGCTTCCAGCTGGCGCTGGCGTGTGACCTCCGGGTGGTGACCCCGGACGCCCGCTTCAGCATGCGCGAGACGGCCCTCGGCCTGGTCCCGGACCTCGGTGGCACGCAGCCTCTCGTGCAGCTGGTCGGGTACTCGCGGGCGCTCGAGATCTGTGCCACCACGCGCTGGGTGGAGGCGGCCGAGGCGAAGGAGCTCGGCCTGGCGAACATCGTCGTACCCGCTGAGGAATTGGCAGACACGGTCAAGGATCTGACCGAGGCGCTGCTGACCCCACTCCCAGGAGCGATCCGCGAGACCAAGGCGTTGCTCCTCGGTGCCGCGGATCGCTCGTACGCCGATCAGCTGAAGGCTGAGCGGGAAGCCCAGGAGCGCCGGTTGAAGGAGCTCCTGGCCGCGTTCGGCTAGGGCCAGTTGCTGATCTGTACGTCGTTCGGCGAGGGATCGCCCTTGCCGGTCTCGACGTACTTCTTCAGGCTCAGCAGGAAGCTCGCCCACTTGGTGCTGCAGTGGGACATGAACTCGACGGGTTCCTTCCAGCCCGCGTGCTTGAAGAGGACGATCGTGTAGTCGTCGACCTTCGAGAGCTTGAAGCCGACGTGAGTCCCGATCCACTCCTCGGGGCCGTCGACGACCTCCCAGCGGACGAACTCGCCGGGCTTCGTCTCCAGGACCTTCATGTCGAAGCCTTCACCGCCCGCGCCGGCGAAGCGGAATTGGATCACTCCGTCGACGTCGGTGTCGCCCTTGGTGTCCTCGGTCCACCAGCCGGCCAGGCCCTCGATCGTGGTGAGCGCCGCGGACGTGTCCTCGGGGGACGCGATGACGCCGACTCTGTGCAGGATGTCGTACATAGGAATAGCCCTTCTCAGTTGTCTCGGTTGCGCTGGATGGTCTCGGCGATCCGCTTGATGCGCTGCAGTCGCCGGTCCCAGCTCTCGCTGACGTTCGCCATCTGGGCGATCGCGCGCTCGAGCTGCGCCTCGTCCACGGTGTAGCGGCGTTCGCGTCCGGCTGGCGTGCCATGAACCAGCCCGGCCCGGTCGAGTACGGCGAGATGTTTCGCGACCGCCTGCCGGGTGACCGGCAGGTGATCGCTCAGGCTGGTCGCGGTCCCGCCGCCGTTCGCGAGCAGGAGATCGAGCATCCGCCGCCGGGTCGGATCTCCGACCGCCGACCAGAGCTCGTCGTCGATCACGGCGTGGACACCAGCCGGTCGACGTACGGCGCGATCCGGGGGAGGAAGTAGTCCCAGCCGCTGGTGTGGTCGTGGTAGACCTCGTCCGGCTTCGACGCCTCGTCGTACCCGGTCTCGGCGAACCGCAGCAGCGTGCCACCGTCCGACGGGATCAGGTCGAACGTCACCAGCACCGAGTTCGCCTCGGTGGCGACCTCACCGTCGTAGTCCCACCGGAACGAGAACCGCCGGGGCGGGTCGGCCTCGACGACGGTCAGTGGTACGACCATGGTGTCTGATCCTTGCTTGAACGAGACCGTCCCGGTCGCTCCTGGTACGGCGTCGACCTCGGCGTCGTCCGGCCACCACTCGCGCAGGTGCTTCGGCGAGCTGACCACCTCGTAGACCACCTCCGGCGAGGCCGCCACCCGAATCTCCCGCTCGATGCTCCGTGCCATCCCACTCACCGTTCCTTTCGCAACCTTTGGTTGCCAATGACTGTAGGGCACACTCACGTCATACGCAACTATTGGTTGCATTAGACTCGAGGGGAAGTTTGCGGCGACCTCGAGTGTTGTCGAGGTCACCAGAAAAGGAGGGGACCGGATGTCGGGCATGATGCGTCCTGGAATGAGCGCGTACGGCTGGCGACGCCAGGACACGTCCGTGGTCGGCCAGAAGCTGGCGAAGGGCACGCTGCCGCGGATCGCCAAGTTCGCCAAGCCCTATCGCTGGCACATCACGCTGTTCCTGGTGCTGGTGATCATCTCCGCGTTCCTGGTGATCGCTTCCCCGCTGCTGTTCAAGAAGATCGTCGACGACGGCATCAGCAAGGGGAACGCGCCGCTGGTGACGGCGCTCGCCCTGGTGGTCGCATTGCTTGCGGTGGTCGAGGCCGCGCTCGGACTGATGCAGCGCTGGTTCTCGGCGCGGATCGGTGAAGGGCTGATCTACGACCTGCGCACCAAGGTCTTCTCGCATGTCCAGCGGATGCCGGTCGCGTTCTTCACCCGGACGCAGACGGGTGCGCTGGTGTCCCGGCTGAACAACGACGTGATCGGTGCCCAGCAGGCCTTCACCTCCACGCTGTCCGGCGTGGTCTCGAACATCATCAGCCTGATCCTCGTGGTCGGCGCCATGCTGGTGCTGAGCTGGCAGCTGACCGTGGTGGCGATCCTGATGCTGCCGATCTTCCTGATCCCGGCCCGCGTCCTGGGCCGCCGGCTGGCCACGATGACCCGGGAACAGATGAATCTCAACGCGGAGATGTCGACCGCGATGACCGAGCGGTTCAGCGTCGGGGGAGCGCTGCTGGTCACGCTGTTCGGTCGCCCGGTGCTGGAGAACCGCGACTTCGGCGAGCGCGCCGGCCGGGTCCGGGACCTGGGCATCCGGATCGCGATGCTCGGCCGGGTCTTCTTCACCGCGCTGACGCTGGTCGCCGCCCTGGCGACGGCCCTGGTGTACGGCGTCGGCGGCAACCTCGCCGTCCGCGAGACGTTGACGATCGGGACTCTGCTCGCGCTCGTCGCACTGCTTGGCCGGCTCTACGGTCCGCTGACCGCACTGTCCAACGTGCGCGTCGACGTGATGACTGCCCTGGTCTCGTTCGAGCGTGTCTTCGAGGTGCTCGACCTGGAGCCGATGATCAAGGACGCGCCGGGAGCGCAGGATCTTCCGGCCGACGCAGCCAGCGTGGAGTTCGAGCACGTCGCGTTCTCGTACCCGACGGCCGAGCAGGTGTCATTGGCCAGCCTGGAGTCGGTAGCGGTCCTCGACAAGCGCGTGTCGGCGCAGGTGCTCGAGGATGTCAGCTTCGTCGTACGCCCCGGGCAGATGGTCGCGCTGGTCGGCCCGTCCGGTGCCGGCAAGACCACGATCACCAACCTGGTCGCCCGCCTGTACGACGTGTCCGGCGGTGCGGTCCGGATCGGCGGCCGCGACGTACGGGATGCGACGCTGCAGTCGTTGCACGACGCGATCGGGTACGTGACGCAGGACGCGCACATGTTCCACGACACGATCCGGGCGAACCTGGCGTACGCGAAGCCCGAGGCCTCCGACGAGGAGATGATCGAGGCGCTCCGGTCGGCCCAGATCTGGGAGCTCGTCTCGTCGTTGCCCGACGGGCTCGACACCGTGGTCGGGGATCGCGGTCACCGGTTGTCCGGTGGTGAACGGCAACGGCTCGCGATCGCGCGGTTGTTGCTCAAGGCACCGCGGATCGTCGTCCTCGACGAGGCCACCGCGCACCTGGACTCCGAGTCCGAGGTCGCCGTCCAGCGGGCGCTCGACACCGCGCTGGAAGGACGGACGTCGCTGGTGATCGCGCACCGGCTGTCGACCGTACGGAACGCGGACCTGATCCTGGTCGTTGACCGCGGCAACATCGTCGAGCGCGGTACGCACGAGCAGTTGCTCGCGGCCGGCGGCGAGTACGCTGACCTGTATCGCACCCAGTTCACCGAATCCGGCACAGCGGCAGGTGTCTGATCATGATCAAGCTGGCTCTGGTCCTCGCCGTCGGCTACGCGGGCTTCAAGCTCGCCTACCACTCAGAGGACGGCCGCCACTGCGGCCAGACCGGCGAACGCGCGATCCGGACGACCCTCTCACTACTGATCGCCGCCCTCGCGGGCGGCGTCACGTACGTGGCACTCCTTCTGCACTAGGGCGCCGGCGTCTTCTCCGGGTCGTGTTCCAGCAGGTGCAGCACCGGTACGCCGAGGTGGCGCCGGGCCGAGTTGGTCCAGTCGAGGTGGAAGAACTCCGCGACCACGTGCGAGCGGGTCAGGATGATGACCTCCTGGCCCTGCACGTGCTTCACCGTGGCGACCAGGGCGTCGATCGGACGATCGTGGGAGATGCCGCCCTCGGCGGTCTGGCCGAGGTCGCGCAGCCGCTCCACGCTCCGCCCGCTGCAGCCCTTCGCCTCGGTGTCGATCGCCTTCTGCGCCTCGGCGAGGTCGTTGCGCTGGGTGGCGAGCCCAGGCCCGTAGAGATCCGCGGTGCCGAGCGCGCTGATCGAGGCCTCCACGCCGGCCTCCGCGTTGTGACACGGCACGAGCACGTGGTATTTGACCGGCTCGGGCATGTCCTGGTGCAGGTCGACGACGCGTTTCGCGTCTGTCCCGGACAGTTCCTGTTCGACGAGCAGTACGACGTCGTACATCTCGTAGCCTCCAGTTCCTACCAGTCGGTACGCCTACATTGTGCCCCCGGCAGACCCGAAAGTAGTCAACTGAATCGTTCCAGCCGCCGCCTTCCGTACGTCCGCAACGCCCGCAACAAATCCACCTCCCGAAACGCCGGCCAGTACAGCTCACAGAACTCGATCTCCGACCGCGTCGCCTGCCACAGCAGGAAGTCCGACATCCGCAGCTCACCGCTGGTCCGGATCACCAGATCCGGATCCGGCAACCCCGGAACGTACAGATGCCGGCTGATCTCGTCCTCACTCAGCGACTCCGCGACCTCCGCCACCGATCGCCCACTCGCAGCCGCCTCGTCCAGCACCGCTCGTACGGCGTCCAGCACCTCGAGCCGTCCGCTGTACCCGATCGCGATGGTCAGCTCGCCTGCGCCAGGCCGGTCCCGAGTCTCCTCAACCGCTTCCTTCAGCGCCCGAGCCGTTGAATCAGGCAACAAATCCAACTGGCCCGCGACATGCAGCCGCCACCGGTGATCCCGCCGGACGTGATCGGCCACGACCGTCTCGGTGAGCTCCATCAAGTAGTCCACCTCGGCCGAGTCCCGCCGCCGGATGTTGTCCGCGGACGCGACCCACGCGGTGACGCAGCGGATCCCGGCGTCCGAGCACCACTGCAGGAACAGCTCCAGGTGCTCCGCGCCGAACCGGTGTCCGATGCGTACGTCGTCGTACCCCGCGCCACGCGCCCACCGGCGATTGCCGTCCATGGCGATCGCTACGTGCTGCGGCATCGGCAGCCCGGCCAACTGCCGCCGCAGGATCCGCGCGTACAGGCGGTACAGCGGCTTCATCAGCGTTGGGCGCTGGAGAGGACGTCAGAGAGGTCGAACTTGAGGGGTTCCTCTAGTTGTTCGTAGGTGCAGGACTCCGGGGTGCGGTCGGGGCGCCAGCGGACGAACTGGGCGGTGTGGCGGAAGCGGATTCCTTCCATGTGGTCGTAGCGGACCTCGACCACGAGTTCCGGCCGCAGCGGGGTGAACGAGAGGTCCTTGCCGGCCTGCCAGCGGCTGCCTTCGGCGTTGCGCGGCGTACGAACGCCTTCCTCCTGCTTGGCCCACGCCCACGGGTGCTCGTCGAACGTGGTGACGAGCGGCTGCATCTCCGCGAACAGCTCCTTGCGCCGTTCGAGCGGGAACGCGCCGATCACCCCGACGCTCGCCAGCGTGCCGTCATCGTTGTACAGCCCGAGCAGCAACGAGCCGATCCGGTCCGGCCCGCTCTTGTGCACGCGGTACCCGGCGACCACACAGTCCGCGGTGCGCTCCGGCTTGATCTTGAACATGACCCGCTTGTCCGGCTGGTACGTGCCGTCCAGCGGCTTCGCGATCAGCCCGTCGAGCCCGGCGCCCTCGAACTGCTCGAACCACTGCCCGGCCGTCTCGTGATCGGTCGTCGCCGGCGTCACGTGGATCGGCGCCTTCACGTCGGCGAGCGCGTCCAGCAGCGCCGTACGGCGTTCCGCGAACGGCCGCTCGGTGTAGTCGTCGTCCCCGAGCGCCAGCAGGTCGAACGCGACGAACCGGGCCGGGGTCTTCTCGGACAGCATGTTCACGCGGCTCGCGGCGGGGTGGATCCGCTGCTGCAGCACCTCGAAGTCGAGCCGGTCGCCGGATTCGCCGATCACGATGATCTCGCCGTCGATCGCGCACCGCTCCGGCAGGTTTGCCTTCACCGCCTCGACCAGCTCGGGGAAGTACCGCGTCATCGGCTTCTCGTTCCGGCTGCCGATCTCGATCTCGTCGCCGTCGCGGAAGATGATCGACCGGAACCCGTCCCACTTGGGCTCGTAGCTCATCTCCCCGCGCGGGATCTCCTTGACCGGCTTGGCGAGCATCGGTTTGACCGGCGGCATGACAGGCAGTCGCATTTCGCCATTCTGGCCCACCCGCCAACTCCTGGGCGACGGGGCGCGTCGCATTGGTGAGGACCAAATGACCAAACTCGGGAAGTTGATCATGATGATCAAAGGTCCAGTGATGACGGCCGCACTGCCGGTGACCGCCCCGATCGCCAACGCCGCCTACCGGATCCAGTACCGCTGACCCCTGGTGGACAGTGAACCGGCCTGGACCGACAATTCAAAGCATGACCTCGGCGCCGCTGGAACGGACTCGTCCGTCGGACGCTGAGCGGGATCGTGCCCTGGCCGTTCTCAGAGACGGCGCCGGTTCGGGCCGGTTGTCCCACGACACGTTCATCCGCCGGATGAACTTCGTGCTCCGCGCCCAGAGCCGAGCCGAGCTCTCGGATGCGATCCGCGACCTGCCCCGGGCCGAACCACGGGTCGTCACCTGGACCAGAGAACTGCGCAGCAGACTCCCACGCCCCGGGTTCGCCCGGACCGCAGGGCAGCCGCAGTCGGTCACGACGGCGTTTGGCAAGTGGCTCGGGAGCCTGCCGCGAGTCTCCGTCGTACGACGTCCAGCCGCCCCGCCGCTGCCCGGCCTCGCTCTGCCGGTTCCGGGCTCGCCCACCGTACGCATCGGTCGCGGCCCCGGCGCCACCCTCCGCCTCCCCGACCTCTCGGTCTCCCGCTGCCACGCCGAACTCCGGTACGTCGACGACGGCTGGATGATCCGCGACCTCGGCTCCATGAACGGCACCCAGGTCAACGGCCTCCGCATCACCACCCCGTCCCGAGTCCGCCCCGGCGACCACATCCAGTTCGGCGCCGTCGCCTACATACTCACCTGGACGGATCAGCCGTAGGACTTGCATCCGGTACCCAGGTACAGGTTTACCGTCGATCCATGGATGAGTTCACCGTTTGGGTCCCCACCGCGTGCACGCTACCTGCCGCGGAGCAGCCACTCCGGGTCGCCGAGTTCGACCAACTGTTCGCCAACCACCTCCGCAGCGCCGCCCGCGTCGACCCGCACACCCTCGACCTCGTCCTCACCCCGGAGTCCCGCCCAACAGCCGAAGCACTCACCACGAAGGAGACTGAGTGCTGCTCGTTCTTCACCTTCGATTTCACCAACACACCCGCCGGCAACCTACGCCTGCGCATCACCGTCCCACCCACCCAAACCGCCGTACTCGACGCCCTGACCGAAAGGCTCCCCGCATGAGGCCCAGCCAAGTCGCGGCCGCGGCAGGGGTGAACCTGCAGACGCTCAGGTACTACGAACGCCGCGGACTGCTCGACGAGCCCGTACGCAGCCTTGGCGGTCACCGGGTCTACCCGGACGAGGCCGTCACGACGCTGCGGGTGATCAAGGCGGCCCAGCGGCTCGGGTTCACGCTGACGGAGGTGGCGGCGTTGCTCGACACCGCGAGGCACCGGCATGCGATCGGCGAGGGAGCCGGATTGCAGGCCCAGGCACGCCAGAAGCTTGCCGACGTGGAAGCGAAGATCGCCGACCTGACCGTCATCGCCGAGACCCTCCGCGCCGGGATCGGCGCCGGGTGCGACGACCTGGCAACCTGCGCCGGCGACCCGAACTGCCCCCTCCCGTTCACCGAGCTCGGCCACGCGGTCGGTCCGGGTGGTCGCGCGTGACGGTTCTGCGGTCGGTGGTGCTGTTTGTGTTGGCGGCGGTGGCGGAGATTGGTGGGGCCTGGCTGGTGTGGCAGGGGTGGCGGGAGCATCGCGGGTTGTGGTGGATCGCCGGGGGAGTGATTGCCCTCGGCGCCTATGGGTTCGTCGCGACCTTCCAGCCGGATCCGCATTTCGGCCGGATCCTCGCGGCGTACGGCGGCGTGTTCGTGGCCGGGTCGCTCGTATGGGGGATGGTTGTGGATAAGTTCCGCCCTGACCGGTGGGACCTCCTCGGCGCTGTCATCTGTCTGGTCGGCGTCGCGATCATCATGTACGCGCCGCGCGGCGCGTGAGTCCTCAATCCGGCATGAGGACTGTCGGGTGGCTCCACCACCCGGGGCGGGCGCCGGGTGGCAGAGCTTCCCGCTCCAGGTCCGCGCGACCCGTTCCGTTCAGCGCTCGGCGATGATCCGGCCGCCGTCGAGGAAGGGATCGAACGACCCATGGGCGCCCGTACCGTCCTTGGACGGGACGACCTCCTTGGAGTACTGCGCGAGGTACACCCGCCGGTTCCTGTCGGTGCGGTTGGGGCCGCTGCGGTGGATGACGACGCTCGAGAAGACCACGATCGAGCCGGCCTGCGCGGTCATCGGGATGCCTTGATCCGGGCCGAAGTAGCAGACCAGGTCGTTCAGCTCGGGGTCGTGGATGTGCTTGATGTACGACTTGATGCCGGAGCGCGAGTACGGGAGCAGGTAGACCGATCCGTTCTCCTCGGTGACGTCGTCGAGGGCGATCCAGCAGGTCAGGTACGGCGCGTGGTCCTCGTGGACGTAGCCGGAGTCCTGGTGCCAGGCGAACGCCGTGTCCGGGTCGCCGGCCTTGATCACGTACTGCTCCCAGAACAGGTACGCGTCGTCGCCGAGGGTCTTGCGGCAGATCTCGGCCATGGTGTCGCTGAACAGGAACTGCCGTAGCTCGGGCCGGTCCTGGTAGATCATGCTGCTGAAATACCGCTTGCCCCGGTGGTTGATGCCGAGCGAGTCGGTGCCGGCCGCGTCCATCGCGGCGTCGAGCTTGTCGATCGAGTACTGCGCTCCGCCGCGCAGCAGCTCGAGCTGCTCGTCGGTGAGCACGCGGTCCAGCACGAAGTAGCCCTCGTCGCGGAACTGTGCCAGGTGCTCGGGCGTGACCAGGTCGGTCGATGTCATCGGGCGGTCCTCCGGTCGGTCGGATTCTTCCTACTCCTTGACGTTAGGGCGGCGACGATGTCCGGAGAATGTCTCCGCGCGATCCGGACATGAACGTTTTGGCGTTTCGCAATGAGTACTGTTGCCCGCATGGGTGTGCGCACGCTGATCGCCGACGGGCCGGTGACCAGGCTCGGTCAGCTGGTGCTCGCGGGCGAGGTGGATGACGCCGAGCCGATCATGTCGTCGACGCTGCGGGTGATGGACGCGTACGTGCTGTCGGTACTGATCGATGGCGAGGGCAACTATCGCGACGCCGACGGGCGTGAGGAGCGGATCAGGCCGGGCGCGCACACGATCGTGCCGCCCGGGTTCCCGCACACGTACCGGACCGATCCGGGGGAGCGGTGGACCGAGTTGTTCGTGGTCTTCTCGGGACCGCTGTTCGACGCGCTCCACCTGACCGGCGCCGGCCCGCGGTACCCGGTGCCGGCGCCGTCGATCGAGGCGCTGCGTACCGTACTGCGCTCGCCGCCGCGGACCCGGCGGGTCGCGGAGCATCAGTTGCTGGCGCTCGCCGACTGGCTGATCGACGCCGACGACACCGCGGACAGTCCCGACGTGAGCATGGAGATCGTGGCGGCGATGGGCCGGCTGGCCGACGACCTCACCGCGAGTACGGACCTGGCCGCCGTGGCGGCCGAGTCGGGCCTGAGCTACGACACCTTCCGGCGCCGGTTCGCCGAACAGGTCGGCCAGACGCCGGCCGCGTTCCGCACCGTGCACCGGCTGCAGGCCGCCGCCACGCTGCTGCGGCTGACCGACCTGACCCACCGGGAGATCGCGCGGACCCTCGGTTTCGCCGACGAGTTCCATCTGTCACGCCGATTCCGCGCCCACTTCGGCGTCTCCCCGCGCGACTACCGCCGTTCGTAAGCTACCGGGGCGGGGGATGGCGGCCAGCAACTTGCGGGTGTACGGGTCCTTCGCCTCACCGATGACGTCGAGCGTCCGGCCGCGCTCCACCATCACGCCCTGGTTGAGCACCATCACCTCGTCGGCAAGCAGCCGGGCGCTGAGCAGGTCGTGGGTGATGTACAGCATGGCGATGCCGCGGTCGCGGACCAGCTGGTCGAGCAGCGCGACGATCTCGGCGCGGATGGACACGTCGAGCATCGAGATCGGCTCGTCGGCGACGAGCACCTCGGGCTCGGGCGCCGGCGCCCGCGCGATGACCACGCGCTGACGCTGTCCGCCGGACAGCTGGTGCGGCAGCTTGTCCAGGTACTGCTCGGGACTCAACCCAACCGTCTCGACTGACCGGCCGCGACGACCTCGACGTCGTACTGGTCCTCACGAGCATGAACCAGCACGGCTCGCTCGCTCGTGCGGCTCTCGAGGCAGGCAAGCATGTGCTCGTCGAGAAGCCGATGTCCACCTCGCTGGAGGAAGGCCGCGCGTTGCTCGAGGCTTCCGCGACCGCGCCGGGACAGCTCGTGTGTGCACCGCACATCGTGCTGTCGCCGACGTACCGGGAGATGCATCGGCGGGTCCGCGACGGCGAGATCGGCGAGCTTCATCTGGCCCGGTCCAGGTACGGCTGGTCCGGGCCTTGGTGGGGCCGCTGGTTCTACGAGTCCGGTGGCGGGGCGTTGTTCGACCTCGGCGTGTACAACCTGACCAGCTTGTGCGGGTTCTTCGGCCCGGTCCGGCGGGTCACCGCGATGGTCGGCACCGCCGTACCGAAGCGTGAGGTCACCGGCGAGCTCGTGACGGCCCGCGCCGACGACAACGCGCACATCGTGCTCGACTTCGGAAACGCCCGCTTCGCGTCGATCGCGACCGGGTTCACCATGCAGCAGTACCGGTCGCCGGCCATCGAGCTGTACGGCGCCACCGGCGTACTGCAGATGCTCGGCGACGACTGGGCGCCGAACGGGTTCGAGCAGTGGTCGAACGCTCGTGGATCCTGGGAGGTGTTCGGCGAACGCGACCCGCACTCGCCATGGACCGATGGACTGCGGCACCTGGTCGACTGTGTCGAGAACGGCACGCCGACGGTCACCCGGCCCGAACACGCCTTCCACGCCCTCGAAGTCATGCTCGCCGCCAAACGCTCCGCCACCGAAGCCCGGGGTAATCGAGGTAACAAGCCCCTTCCCAGACCTCGACTACGCCACCCCCACCCACCCCGCCAAAGCCCCCCGCCCAACCCACGACCCCCGCACCCCCTAACCCCGCAAACACCCAACAGCCCCTGACACTCCCACCAATCGACCCCATGCACCCCCCGCGGTCCCCGTTGAACAGGAAATAACCTGTCTCCACCCACCACGACGGGTCCTAGCCCACCACTACAGGTGCCCACCCACCACTACAGGTGCCCACCCACCACGACCTGTGCCCGCCCACCACTGCCAGCACTCGGGCCCGTGCACCCCCCCGCGGGCCCCGTGAACAGGAAATAACCCTGTCTCCACCCACCGCTGCGGGTCCCAGCCCACCACGACCTGTGCCGGCCCACCACTGCCAGCACTCGGGCCCGTGCACCCCCCGCGGGCCGCGTGAACAGGAAATAACCTGTCTCCACCCACCGCTGCGGGTCCCAGCCCACCACAGATCGGAAG
>NZ_JBEZYF010000037.1:0-82302 GCF_040638415.1 Kribbella sp. NPDC026596
ACGGCCTCGTCGATCAGGGCCTGCGGGTCGGACCGGTCCGGCTCGACGCCGACCGTGATGCTCAGCGCGTTGCTGAGGCCGCCCTCGCGTTCGGGGACCTCGAGCTCGATGCGGACGTCGATCGGCCGGCCGGCGGTCACGGCGAGCGGGGTCGAGATGGATGGCGGCGACAGCAGCGCAGCACCGAGATCTGTGCCGACCGGTACGGCGGTGTCCTCGTGCAGCAGGTTGCCGTCGGCAAAGATCCGGCCCCGGCCGACCGAGGCGAAGCCGAGCAGGACGTCGCCGGTCTCGGCCGGGGTGTAGGTGGTGCGGAACTCGAGGACCGCGATCTCGTCGATCGGCGCGTTCCCGCCCAGATAGACGAGCGCGCTGGAGAACCGGTCCTCGGCGAACAACTCGGTGCCGTCCGCGGCCAGGAACCGTACCCGGGCACCGGGCTCGCCGCTCTCCGGGTTCGTCATCGTGGCGAGTGGCAGCTCCGCTACGCCCTCCTGGACGACCGCGCCGATGGAGTACGTGACCTCGGCGTCCGGGAGCGCTCTGCGGAGTCCGTCGAGCGGGGACACCACGGACGACGGGATGACGGTCGCGCTGCCGCCGCCCTGCGTACGGGCGTCGCGGGCGTTGTGGCCGATCACCGCGACTCGTTGGGGAGCGCTCCACGGCAGCTCGTTCCTGTTGCTCAACAACACCGAGCCTTCGGCGGACGCCGTACGGCTGAAGGCGATGCCGTCGACCCGCGGCACGTCGGCAGGCTTCTCGAACCCTTCGAGCGCACCGACGCGGGCGGCCAGCGCGAGCAGGCGCGTCACCTTCCGGTCGAGCGCGTCCTCCTTGACCTCGCCGGACCGAACGGCCTCGACGAGCGCGTCACCCCACGCGCCGACCGGGCCCGGCATCGCCAGGTCCTGGGAGTGCTTGGCGCTCTCCACACTGCGCACGGCGGTCCAGTCACTCACCACGACACCGTCGAAACCCCAGTCGGTGTTGAGCGGTGTCTCGAGCAACTCGTTCTCCGAGGCGGTGGCGCCGTTGATCGAGTTGTACGCGCTCATCACGAGCCACGCCTTGGACTCGGTGACCGCCTTCTCGAACGCGAGCAGGTACAGCTCGCGGAGAGCGCGCTCACCGACGATCACATCCGCGGTGAAGCGCTCGGTCTCGAAGTCGTTGGCGACGTAGTGCTTCGGGGTCGCCCCGACACCGAGCTCCTGCACGCCGGCGACGTACGCGGCGGCGAGCTCGGCGGTCAGGACGGGATCCTCGCTGAACGCCTCGAAGTGCCGGCCGCCGAGCGGCGAGCGATGCAGGTTGATCGTCGGGCCGAGGACGACGTCCACGTTCTTGCGACGGGCCTCGAGGCCGGAGACGACGCCGTACCGATGGGCGATGTCGAGGTCCCAGGACGACGAGAGAGCGGTCGCGGACGGGAGATTGAGCGACGGGTCGCGCTCGTCCCAGACCGCGCCGCGGACGCCGCTCGGACCGTCGGACAGCACCATCGAGCGCAGGCCGATCGCGGGCAGCGGATGAGTGGACCAGAAGTCCTGTCCGGTCAGGATCCGGACCTTCTCCTCGAGCGTGAGCTGCCCGAGCAGGTCGCCGAAGTCGGCAGGGCTGGGATTCATGCGACGACTGTACGCGCGAAAACCGAAGAGCGCTAGGTTTTCGGGTGGATGGTCGGTAGCATCCTCGTCATGCCGTCCCGAGGTCCGTATGCGAAGGGTGTCGCCAAGCGCGAGGAGATCCTCAAAGCCGCGCTCGAGGTGATCGCTCGGCACGGCTACCGCAACACCTCGACCCGTGAGCTCGCGGCCGCGGTCGGGCTGAGCGAGGCCGGGCTGCTGCACTACTTCGGGTCGAAGGAGAAGCTGTTCGAGGCGGTGCTGCGGGCGCGGGACGAGGCGGATCTGGAGCGCTTCGACCAGTCGGATCTGATCGACAAGCTGATCGCGATCATCCGGCACAACGGCGACGTACCAGGGCTGGTCCAGCTCTACTCCACCTTCTCCGCCGAGGCCGGCGACCCGCAGCACACCGCCCACGAGTACTTCGTCGACCGCTACACCGGTCTCCGCGAGGCTCTCGCCGAATCCGTCCGCGCCCGCCAGTCCGCCGGCACTCTCACCCCGTCGGCCGACCCCGCGACCATCGCGGCCCTGCTGATCGCGCTCTCCGACGGCCTCCAAATCCAGTCCCAGTTCAACCTGGCCGCCGAACCCGCCGAGCTCCTGGACCACCTGATCCACCTCCTCAAGACCTGAGCCGGCGCCGCGGGCGGGTTTCAGGTGGGTGCGGGGAGACCGGCGAGGCGACGTACGGCGGCCAGACCGTCGGGTGTGCCGGGCCAGTGGCGATCCAAGGCAGCAGGCCCGGCGCGGCGGGTCACTGACCGGAGCGCGAACGCGACGATCACCGCGTCATCGGCGTACCCGATCACTGGGATGAAGTCGGGCACCAGGTCGAACGGCACGGCCAGGTAGACGAGCAGGATCCACAACCGGACCCGCACCCCGCGAGGCAGAGACGGATCAGCGGCCAGGCGTCGCAGAAGCCGCACCAGATCCGGCAGGAGCCGCAACGCGTCACGGATCCGCAGTTCGTCGGGCCGCGCGAACCACAGCGCCACGATCAGCGCGACCCACAACAGCACAATGCCGCCGCACACCGCCGCCACCACCGACCACCAAGCCCCACTCACCCGGCCATTCTCCTTTCCTTCCTGGACCCCCAGGCAATACTGGTCCCGTGACGAGTCCCGCCGATCCCCCCAACCCGGCCGAACTCGACCCACCCACCGTCCAGTCCCCACCCACCCCCCACCCCACCGACCAATCACCGTCCGCCTCGCACCCCGGCGAGCTCTCACCTGCTGGGTCCGAGCCAGAGGGCATTCTTCCTTCGGGGGTTGGGCGGCGGGTAGTTTCGCGGGAGATTTGGTTGGTTTTGGCGCTGTCCTTGGGGGCCTCTGGGGTGGCGGCGATCATTTCGTTCGCGGGGGTGTTGACCTCGGCCAAGCCGATCAGCGGGCAGACGGCGGTGATCGTGGGGTCGCGGGCGCCGGGGCGGCCGTGGCTCGATCTGACCTGGCAGCTGTTCGCGGTGGTGAACGCGCTCGTACCGGTCGCCCTGGTCGGTCACTTCCTGGCGCGGGGTGGTGAATCCTTCCGGGCGATCGGCTTCGACCTGCGTGATCGGATGCGGGACCTCGGCCGCGGTACGGCGGTCGCCGCCTGTATCGGGGGAGCGGGACTGGTCTTCTACATCGGTGCACACGCCACGGGCGTGAACCTGACCGTCGACCCGTCCCAGCTGCCCGATTACTGGTGGCGCATCCCGATCCTGATCGCCGTTTCCGCGCAGAACGCCGTACTCGAAGAAGTCATCGTCCTCGGCTATCTGAACCACCGCCTGGACCAACTCGGCTGGTCCGTTCGCCGCGCGACCGCCACCAGCGCGCTGGTTCGTGGCTCGTACCACCTCTACCAGGGCCTCGGCGGGTTCGCGGGGAACGTGATCATGGGCGTGATCTTCACCTACCTGTACCGCCGCTGGGGCCGGATCATGCCGCTGGTCGTGGCGCACACCCTGATCGACACGACCGCGCTGATCGGGGCGACGTACCTGCTCGGCAAGGTCTCGTGGCTGCCGAGCTGAGGCGTTTTCGAGGTCAGTGGAACGACTGACACGTAACCGATCGGCCCGCTGACGGGTTGATGGTGACGTGACAGTCAACGGGGAAATCACTGGTCCGCCTGAAATCGACGCAGGACTGGCGGCCGCGGCGCTCGCCGTGTTCGCCCACCGGCACGAGGTCGTCCACCTCCTGTACGCCGCAACCGACGAACCAGACGCACTTGCCCGAATCGGCGCCCTCCTCCGCGTCGACGAACCCACCATCGCCCGCGTCCTCGACCAGCCCTTCCGCTGGATGCTTCCCCAATTCCGCACCGAACTGGAGGCGATCGCCACCGCGCCGGCCCCACTCGCCGCGTCCTCTGCACCCGCGGAGCCCACACCGACTCCGGCCACGAGCGGACCACCGAGGAGCTGACCGGGTGCCGCGGCCGGTCCGGTTGCTGCGCCCTGGCTGCGGATACGTTGAGGCGGTGCAGACCTATGGGGCGGACGTGCTCGGGATCGCGGATGAACTGACGGAGGCGTACGTCGAGGTGTTCACGGCGCCACCGTTCGCGCACCGCGATCCCGGGGAGACCCGGATCGCGTTCCGGAAGCGGTTGGACAGCGATGCGCTCCGGGACGGGTTCCGCGCCTGGATCGAGCGGTCGGAGGACGGAGGGATCGCCGGTTTCCTGACCGGCTGGCGGACCCAGGCGCCGTTCCGGACGGACCGCTCGTACGGGAGTGTCCTCGACCGCCTGGGCCGGGAGCAGGTCGAGGCGCTGCTGATCGACGCCTTCGAGATCGATGAACTCGGGGTACTCCGCAGTGCCCGGGGGGCCGGACTCGGCCGCCGCTTGCTAGACCTGGCGACGGAACAGGAGCCACGCGCCTGGCTCCTCGCCTGGAACCAGAACCACGCCACCCTGGCCTTCTACCGCCACGCCGGCTGGACCGAACCAGAGCCCCGCGGCCCCGAACACGACATCGTCGTCTTCCTGGCCCCCACCCATCCGAGGGGTTAACCCCCTCACATGGGGACGCAGGTGGGGGCGTGCGTGGGGGTGGGGTCAGAGGGCGAAGAGGGCTGTGGCGTTGTGGTGCATGATGGCGGCTTCTTCGGTGGGGGTCAGGTTGGCGGCTTCGAAGGCGCCGATGGCTACGGACGGGTCGATCAGGGTGGCGTCGGTGCCGAACATCAGGCGGGTGGGGCCGATCTGGTCGAGGATCCAGCGGATTCGGTGGGCTTCGGGGGCTGACCAGCAGGGTTCGAACCAGATGCGGTCGGAGCGGGAGGCGGCTTCGGGGACGAGAGGCCAGCCTGGGGCGCCCATGTGGCCGGCGATGACCCGGGCGCCGGGGACTCGGGCGGCTACGTCGGCGAGGTCTACGACGTTGCCGGCCCAGGTGTGTACGAGGGTGGGGAGGCCGTATTCGGTGGTGAGTTCGATGGCCGCCTGCATGGCGGGGGAGTCGATCGGCGTGCGGCTGTACTCGGTGTGGATCTTCGCGCCGACCCAGTGATCCCGGCCGTCGCCGGCGAGGAGTTCGTCCAGGTCGGTTCGGGCCTCGTCGAGGCGGCGGGGGTCGACGACGAGCATGCCGCGGAGGCGGGGGTCGGCGGGGAGTTGTGCGGCGAGCGAGCGGTTGCCGCCGGGAGCGTCGTACACGATGGCTTCGATGGCCGAGACCAGTTGGATGTCGATGCCGAAGCGGTCCATCAGGTCGATGTTGACGTCGATGCTCGCCGTGTCCATGGAGAAGAACCACGGTCCCCAGTGGGCGTGCACGTCGATCAGCATGGCGCCTCCAGGAGGGTGGTCAGGTTCTGGCTGCCGGTTTGGGCGATCTCGGCGGGCGTGAGCTTGGAGGTGAGCAGTCGGCGTACGACGGAATACGTTTCGTGGAACGGGGTCCGGCAACCCAGGACCAAGCGGCTTGCGCCGACCTCTGCGGCGACGATCTCCAGGGAGTCGGGGCCGGTGAGCATCCGGGTCGAGGTGTGGAAGCCGGGCTCCCTGCGTGCCATGACGACGAAATCGCCGAGGTAGTAGAAGTGCGTGTCGAGGAAGACGACCCGCGCACCGAGACCGCGCAGCGCCGGACCCACCTTCCGTACGTCGCCCTCCACGAAGATCGTCAACCCAGCCTCGACCAACAGCCGCACCACATGCTCGAACGACGGATACCCCGGCTCCACGCTCTGCACGGTCGGCGCCAGCCGGATCGCCCGCGGCGGCTCACTCAGCGACAGCACCCGCTCCAGCTCGCGCTCCGCGCCCAGCGGATCGCGCAGGTCCAGCACCGGGCACCACGACCAACCGTTGCTCTCGGCAACCTGCTGCGCTTCGACGTTCCCGGACGGTACGTCGAAGTGCACCGCACGCAACGCGGACACGACCCCACCCGAGATGCCCGTGGCCTTGAACACCTCCCGCACCCGCTCGGCCCGGCCCCATCGCCCGGTCGTCACGTCATGCCCAACCAGTACGTCGCAGTCGACCAGCAGAGGCGCGTCGGTCATGGGGCCTCCCGGCCTGGACTGAGGAGCGGAGGGAGCGTAGCGACTGGAGCGACGAGGGAAGGCCGGGAGCTAGAGCCCCATGACCCCCGCGCCGGAGGCGCGGCATTCAACACGGTCATCAGGCCTCCCGGGCCAGTGCGCTGTGGACCTTGCGGATCGCCGCGACGATGTCGTCGACATCTGCCTCGGTGTAGTTCTCGTTCCACGGAAGAACCAGCAGCCGCCGGTCAATCAGCGCCTCAGCGTTCGGGCACAGACCGACCGGATACGACACGTCCTGCAGCGGGAACCCGGACTCCCCGTACGTACGACGCTCCCGTACGGCGGGTGCGGCGTACAGCGGGCCGGTCAGATACCCACCGTTCGCCGGAACGCCCTCAGCGGAGAGCGCTCCCGCCCACTCGTGCAGGTCGCCCGCCGAAGGCGACAGGATCAACGGGTACTGCCAGTAGACGTGGTCGCCGCCGTCCGGTGGAGCGGTGATCCCCGCCAGGTCAGCGATCCCGGCCGACGCTCGGGCAGCCGACGTACGACGATCTGCCACGACGCCGCGCAGTCTGGTCAGCTGCGCCCGGGTCACTGACGCGACCAGTTCGGTCATCCGGTAGTTCAGCGACAGGAACAGGTACGTCCGCTCGTCGGTGTCGCGCGGCCAGCCCTTGTCGGCGAAGAGCCGCATCCGCCGGGCTCGCGCGGCGTCGTCGGTGACGGTCAGGCCGCCATCACCGGCGCTGATGTGCTTGGTCTGCTGCAGGCTGAAGCAGCCGATGTGCCCGATCCGCCCGACGAACGTGTCTCCGACCGGCGCGAGATACGCCTGGGCGCAGTCCTCGATCAGCAGGATCCCGTGCTGATCGCAGAGCTCCCGAAGTTCTCGCACGGGCGCGGGTTTGCCGAACAGATGCACCACGATCACGGCCTTGGTGCGCGGCGTGATGGCCGCGGCCACCGAGGCGGGGTCGAGGTTCCCGGTGATCGGGTCGACGTCGGCGAACACGGGTACGGCGTTCTGCATCATGATCGGGAACACCGTGCCCATGTCGCTGATCGGCGTGGTGATGATCTCGTCACCCGGCTCGGGGTCGACCGCGGCGACGGCCAGGTGCAGAGCCGCCGTACCCGAGCTGCACGCGACCGCGTACCCACCGCCGAGCAGGTCGGCGAACTCCAGCTCGAGCGCCGGCACCTCGGTACCCCAGGTCGCGGACAGCATGCCGCTGCGGAGCACCCGCTCCACGGCCTTGACCTCGTCGTCGCCGAACCGCCGGCCGCTGGCGTTCATCACCGACGGCAGTGGGGCCGAGCGCACCGGGGTCCCGCCGTCGCGGGCGAGCAGACTCTTGTCCATCGCAACAATCCTCACATCGTCTGATGTTGCTTACGGCAACGGTAGTTGGACGAGGTCGCGGTCGGCCAGGCCCCACACGCTGTGCCGCGCCCCACGGACCGGCGTCAGCTGGGGAACCGTGAACCACCCGTCGCCGAGCTTGTTCACCAGCAGCTTCGCCTCGGTGAGCCCGGGCCCGAGCTGGTACAGGTTCCCGCCGAAGTTCGTCTCACAGTAGACCCCGCTCCGGTCGGTGTGGAGCTGGCCGTAACCGGAGAGCTTGTTCGTGCCGCGGACCACGGCCTTCGTCCTGAGGTCGTACGTGAACCAGCCGCCGCTGGTCCGCTTGAGTACGCCGTACAGGACGCCGTCGTGCACCGCGACACTCTGGATAGAGCGCTCTGCGGCGAGCGGCTCGACCGTCCACAACAGCTTCCGCTCGCACAGATCGAAGGCGGCGATCGAGGCCGCGGTCCGGGTCGGCGTGATGCCGCCACCGCCGACGACGTCGCCGCCGAGGTACGCGATACCGTCCACGATCGAGACCGTCAGCACGCTCTGATCGGGCAGGATGCCGTAGTGCACGTCGAGCTTGCCGGTCTCGATGTCGAGCAGCGTCAGTGCACCGGTGAGCTTGCCAGTGCCGGGTGCTGAGGCGATCGCGAGCAGCTTCGACTTCGCGTCGTACGCCGCCTGCCACGGCCGGAGCTGGTCATGGCCGATCGTGCCGAAACTGTGGACCTCCTTGGTGCGTGGGTCCACTCGGACCACCTCGGTGCTCGGATAGAGCGCGGAGTACAGCTCCCCGCGCAGCCAAGTGAGCGTTTTCGCCTCTCCCGCGACCCGGATCCGGCTGGTGGTGCCTTCGCTGAGCCGGTGCTCGGTGATGACCCAATGGCCACCGACGTACAGATTGGGGTCGCCGAGGACGATCGACTGTGGTTGGTCGGGCTCGGGAACGAAGCCCGCGTCCGCGAGATCGAGCAGTTCGACGGAGCCGGTCGTCAGGTCGAGCCACCACAGCACGCCGGAGCCGGTCGAGCCGAGCAGCGTGTTCGCGTCGAGCAGCAGCAGGCGCCGGTGCTCGTCCGCGGGCGCCGGCTTCGCCACCGCGGTGAGGGTCGTGTCGTTCGGGCCGCAGGACCAGACCGTGCCGGACGTCCTGGTCGTGACGTATGCCGTGCCGTCCGGGGTGACCACGATCGCGTCGATGCTGGTCTCGCCGGCGGGCAGCGGAACGCTGCGGACGTCGGTGCCGTCGAGGGCCATGCTGAGCAGCGATCCGCTGCTGCCCGCGTAGATCCGGTCGGTGGCAGCGGCGAAAGGCCCGAAGTTCTGGCCGCGGGAGGCTTCGGGCGTCAGGTCGCGGAAGATCTGGGTGGTTCGGTCGTAGCCGACCAGTTGGGACGGTGTGTAGATCCCGGCGTAGACGAAATTGCCTGCGGCACCGACGTACCGGCCGTACTGGGCTCCGGTGACCGGCGTGCCGAGCCGCGTGACGGCGTTGGTGCTCGGGTCGATCTGCCAGACCGTGCCGTTCGGGTAGCTGACCGCGAAGACCTGGCCGTCCGGTGCCGTGGCCAGGTCCCAGACGAAGCCCCCCGCTCCGGCGAGGCTGCCTAGTCGGGTCAGCGAACCGTCGGCGGGGTCGAAGCAGTAGACGTCGGCGACCGGGTAGAGCCCGACGTAGATCTTGCCGGCGGCAACGGTGATGCCCCAGCCGCCCTCACCGGCCGGAAGCTCGACCGTCCGGGTCACGCGCCGGGTGGCGAGGTCGAGCTCGGTCAGTCGCGGCGGCACGATGCCCCGGCTGATGAGGTACGCCCGCCCGTCGTGCACGGCCATCGCGACCACGGCCGCGGTCAGGCAGGCAGGCCCGAAGCTAGACAAGAGTAGTGATCACTCCCCGTGCGAATCGCTTGTCCACAAGGCCTCCCGGGACAGAACGCACCGAATTACGGTCATGGCTGAAATTAGCCGGACGTGGGTTGGTGCGTCAACACATGAGGCGGTGTCATGAGGGATGGGATCAGAGATGAACGCGGTAGACGACCAGCGGCCGGCCGCTGCCGTTGCCGAGCTGGGTGCCGGTGGCGTCAGCGAGACCGGCGCGCTCCAGCCGGTTCAGGACCCGGCGGGCGGTGCGAGGCTGGATGCCGAGATGATCGGCGACGGACCGGGTTGTCAACCCGTCCTCAGGTGTGGCGTGCACGAGCTCCTGCAGTCGCTCCAGGGTGGCCTTGGACAGCCCGGCGCGCTGGGCGAGCAGCTGGAGCTTCGACCGCTGTTGCGCCCGGGGTGCCGCACCGCCGACCAGGACGAGGTCGATGTCGTTGCGCAGCGAGACCACGGCCGCGGTCCGGCCGGACGACTTCGCGCGGCCGAGCGCCCGCCGGGCCAAGGCCTCCGTCTCGGTCCCGGAGCCGCCGATGCCGAAACCGATCCGGACCGGTCCGAACTGCTCCTTGAGGCGGTTCAGCATGGCCAGCTCGGTGAACGCGGCGGTCGCCTGCTCGAGCGGTCCGCGCGTGGTGACGAGCAGATACCGCTT
Source organism: Kribbella sp. NPDC026596 (assembly GCF_040638415.1). Classification (NCBI taxonomy): domain Bacteria; kingdom Bacillati; phylum Actinomycetota; class Actinomycetes; order Propionibacteriales; family Kribbellaceae; genus Kribbella; species Kribbella sp. NPDC026596. Next base: position 10,027 of record NZ_JBEZYF010000037.1, read on the forward strand.
GTCGTCGTACCGGATGACGCTGCCGCCGAGCGAGCCGGCCTCCCGCCGGAGCGCGCTCTCTCCGGCCTCGGCGATCTCGACCAGGCCGAGCGCGATCTGCGCATCGTCACTGCGCAAAGCGTTGTGAACGAGCAGCAGACTGTTCACGGCGGCCCGCACCGAATGCACCGACGGTGCCAGCCGCAGCGTGGTCTGCTCGGTCCGGAGCTTCTCGTACGCCGACCGGAGGCAGGTGATCGCCACATCGGCGCCGACCTTGTGGTGGAAGTCGATCACGTCGTCCGAGCTGAGCCCGGGGCGATAAGGCAGCACCCGGATCCTGCGGGTCGGCAGGCCGACCTCGTCGAAGGTCTCGCGGACCTGAGCCTCGTCCAGTACGTCGATGCTCATGGACGTGACGTCGCGACCTTCGCGGAGCAACTGGACCAGCGCCCGCATCAACGTGGCGCCGGTGTACTCGACGTGAGCCGCCGGGCGGTCGAGCAGGTCGTTCGCGGCAGCCAGCTGGTAGGGGACCACACCGGTGAACAGCCAGGCGTCGACGCTCGGCGGTGCCTCGGCCATCACCTTCGGCGTGTCCGTCTCGCGCCGGTACCGCAGTGGGACGACCTCGACTCCGCGCAGCGCCCCGATGATCCGGCTGCTGGAGTTGACCAGATCCGATGGTCCGACAACACCGATCGTCGTCACCATGTTGGGGTCCCCTCCTTCATCGGCTCAGTTTCACCAGATCACCACATCGCTGCAAGAACCCGCGCCGTACGGCGCGGGTGATCAGTCGATCAGTGCGCTTCGGCTGACGGAGCGTGGCGGAAGCGGTGCTCTTCGACCCCATCGGCCCGGTCGGCTAGGTTTCGGTCATGAGTCGGCTGATGCGGACGCACGAGTGGATTGCCGAGGGTACGGCGCTGTGCCGGACGGCGCTGGTGGACCTGGACGGGCCGTCGCTGCTGCCCGGGTGGAGCCGGAAGCATGTCGCCGCTCACCTCTCGCTGAACGCGGAGGCGATCGGCAACCTCGTCTACTGGGCCAAGACCGGCGACGAGCGGCCGATGTACGCCTCGCCCGAGCAGCGGAGCGCGGACATCGAGGCGGGCGCGCTGCGGCCGGTCGATGAGCTGCTCGCGTGGTTCCAGGAGTCGGCGCAGGTCCTCGCGGACGCGATGGCTGAGCCGTCCGACGAGCAGTGGCAGGTGACGGTGCGCTCGGCCCAGGGGGTGGAGATCCCCGCGACCGTGACGCCGTGGATGCGAAGCCGGGAGGTAATGATCCACGCCGTCGATCTCGGCACGGGCGTGACCTTCGCGGATCTCCCGCCGGACTTCCTCGAGGCTCTGGCTGCGGACATCCGGACCAAGCGGGGCGACGTACCCGAGGTGACGGGTCCGCCGGCGGAGGTCGCGGCGTACCTCGCCGGGCGTTCGTACGACGGTGTGCTCAGCGCCGACGGGACTCCGGCCGAGCCACTGCCGCCCTGGCTCTAACGCACGACCCGGTAGTGCAGGTGGGTGACGTCGCGGTCGACGAGTTGGCGGACCTGCTCCAGTTCGATGTACTCCGCCGGCAGGTTGTCGAAGAGCCGGCGGCCCTGGCCCAACAGCACGTTGACGACGTGGAGTTCCAGCTCGTCGAGTAGGCCGGCGCGCAAGAGAGCCTGGGCGGCGCCGGCGCCGTGGACCATGACGTTGCGGTCGCCCGCGGCTGCCTTGGCGCGGGCCGCTGCCTCGGCGACATCGGTGACGAAGTGAGCGCTCCCCGGCGGTACGTCGTCCTCGTCCACCTTGTGGGTCAGGATGAACATCGGTACGCCGTCGTGGTGGTCACCCTGCCACCGGCCCGCGTGCTCGAACGTACGCCGGCCCGCGATGAGAGCACCGGTGGACATGGCCTCGCGGTACACCTGTCCGCTCGGACCGTCCGACGCGCGGTCGTCGAGCCAGTTGAACAGCCGGAAGCCGCCGCGTCCCATCGGTTCTTCGCGACTGTCGTCCGGGCCGACGACGAATCCGTCGAGTGACATGGTCATGTAGAGCACGATCATCGGCTAGCTCCTGTGGTCAGAGAGACTGCGGGAAGTGAAACATCCGGTCGGGGTCGTAGTGATGTTTGATGGCGGCCAGACGTGCGTGGTTGGGACCGTGGTACGCCTCGGCCCAGTCGTCGAGGTCAGGGTCGGGGAAGTTGGGCGATCGGCCTTGTCACCGAGCAGGTCCCGCGGTGTCACGCCCGTGAGCCGGAGACACTCCCGGCTCAGATGCGCGTGGTCGGCGTACCCGGTCTGGGCCGCGAGATCGGCCAGGCCGTCGCCGAAGCCGGCCTGGGCGAGCGCGAGGTAGCCCTGGGAACGCAGCGTGCGCTGGAGCGCCTTCGGACCGACACCGACTGCCGTCAGGCAGCGACGCCGCAGCTGGCTCTCTGAAAGCGCCAGGTGGTCGGCGAGTGTGGAGATCTCGGTCGGACGCCACGGCATCAACCGCCGGACCATCTCGGCCACGAAGGGATCCGCCTGCTGGTGCCGGGCAGCGAAGAAGAGCTGCAGCCGGATGAGCGCCTCGCCTGGGCTGTCCGCCGCGGCGATCGAATCGGCGAGCGCGAGCGCCCTGGGTCCCCAGAACTGGTCGAGCCCCACGGTGAGGTCGACCAACTCGATCCCGTGTGCTGGATCCAGACGGTCCGGACGAGGCCGGCCAGTTCGGGCACCGGCGGGCTCTCGTCGTACGTCTGGTCCATCGTCTACACCTCGATATGGGATCCGATGATGAGGGTGCGGTCGCGGGGCAGGTTGAAGAACTCGGCCGCGTCGGCGGTGATGTGGGAGGTGGCGATGAACAGGTGCTTGCGCCAGCCGGCCATCGTGTTCTCCGGGCCGCGCCGGAGCTCGATCTTGGACAGGAAGTAGGAGGCGTTCTCGAGGTCGAGGAGGCCTTCGGTGTCGGCCGGGTCGAGGGTGGCCAGGGCGGCCGGTACGTCGGGGGTCTCCATGTAGCCGAACCTCGCGGTGACGTGGGTGATCCCGTCGTCGCCGTACCCGAGGTCGTCGACGACCGCCCGCCGGTCGCCCGCGACCCGGGGGACGGGCTCGGTCTCGATCGAGACGATCACGACGTGCTCGTGCCGGACCTGGTTGTGCTCGACGTTGGCCCGCAACGCCAGGGGAGCGGTGACGTTGCCCCGGTTGAGGAAGATCGCCGTGCCGGGGACGGTGGTGGCACGCAGCGCGCCGGAGCGCAGCTGATCGACGAACTCCTGTAGCGGCCCTTCGGTCCGTTCGCGCTCGGCGGTGACGACGGCGCGGCCACGCTGCCAGGTGGTCATGATCGTGAACGCGGTGACGGCGATCAGCAGCGGCAGCCACGCGCCGTGCACGAGCTTGGTAAGGTTGGCCGCGACGAAGAGCATGTCGACCGACAGCAGCAGCGTCGCGCCGATGCCGATCAGCCACCTCGGGATGTTCCACCGGTGCCGGGCGACGTAGAAGAACAGCAACGTCATGATCGTGATCGTGCCGGTGACCGCCATCCCGAAGGCGTAGGCGAGGGCGGCCGAGCTGCGGAACGCGAAGATCAGCGTCAGCACCGAGACGAGCAGCAGCCAGTTGATCCACGGGACGTAGATCTGGCCGATCGTGGTCGCCGACGTGTGCTGGACCCGCAGCCGGGGGAGGTAGCCGAGCTGCGCGGCCTGCGAGGCGACCGAGTACGCGCCGGTGATCACCGCCTGGGAGGCGATCACGGTCGCGGCGGTCGCGAGCAGCACGAGCGGCAGCCGGCCCCAGTCCGGCACCAGCAGGAAGAACGGGCTGCTGATGTTCGCCTCGTCCTTGAGGATCAGCGCGCCCTGGCCGAAGTAGCTGAGGGTGCAGGCCGGGAGGACGAGGAGCAGCCAGCCGCGGGTGATCGCGCGGCGGCCGAAGTGGCCCATGTCGGCGTACAAGGCCTCGGCGCCGGTGACCGACAGCACGATCGCCGCGAGGGCGAAGAACGCGATGTGGAAATGCCCAGCCAGGAAGCCGAGCGCGTACGTCGGCGACAGCGCCTTGAGGATCCCGGGGTGCTCGACGATGCCGGTGACTCCGCACACGCCGATGACGGTGAACCAGGCGATCATGACCGGCCCGAAGACCCGGCCGACCGCCTCGGTGCCGCGGCGCTGGACCAGGAATAAGACGATGATGATCACCGCGGTGATCGGTACGACGTACTGGCCCAGTGACGGCTCGACCACCTTGAGCCCCTCGACCGCGGACAGCACCGAGATGGCGGGCGTGATCATGCTGTCGCCGAAGAACAGGGACGCACCGAAGATGCCGACCGCGGCCAGCACGACCGCGGCCCGGGCGCCGGTCTGCGAGCCCCAGCGGCGCAACTGCGTGATGAGAGCCATGATGCCGCCCTCGCCGTCGTTGTCGGCGCGCATCGCCAGCAGCACGTAGGTGACGGTGACGATGATCATCACCGACCAGAAGATCAGTGACACCACCCCGAACACGTTGTCGTTGCTCACCGGCACCGGGTGCGGGTCCTCGGGATTGAAGACCGTCTGCAGGGTGTAGATCGGGCTGGTCCCGATGTCGCCGAACACCACGCCGAGCGCGCCGACCACCACCGCGAGCTTGACCGTGTCGTGCAGGTTCGGACTCGGGTGGGCGGTACCGGCCCCGACGTCGGGGTCACTGGCACCGGCTCCGGAGGTACCCGGAGTGTCCTCGGTGCCCGGCTGCTGGGGTTCCGTCACGGCACCGGACGATACAGCGCCGGGGATCCAGGCGGGATGTCGAGATCCGGCGGCTGACTCCGACGTAGCGGGTGACACGGAGGAGGTGCTCCGATGACACCGGAGCGGGTACTGCGGACCTACATCACGCTGGTCGTGGTGTCGACGGGTGCGTCGTCGATGATCTGGGGCATCAACACGCTGTTCCTGCTGGACGCGGGTCTGACCATCGGCCAGGCGTTCGCCGCCAACGCGTTCTTCACCGTGGGCATGGTGCTGTTCGAGGTCCCGACCGGCGTCGTCGCGGACACGGTCGGCCGGCGTACGTCGTACCTGCTCGGGACGGCCACGTTGTTCGGGTCGACGCTGCTCTACCTGGTGTTGTGGCAGACGCACGCGTCGTTCGTGCCGTGGGCGGTGGTGTCGATGCTGCTCGGGCTCGGGTTCACGTTCTTCAGCGGTGCGACCGAGGCGTGGCTGGTGGACGGGCTGCACGCGACCGGCTACCGCGGGTCGCTCGACGACGCGTTCGCCAAGGGGCAGATGGCGAGCGGGATCGCGATGATGGCCGGCTCGGTCGGCGGCGGGCTGCTCGCGCAGGTGAGCAACCTCGGTGTTCCGTACGTCGCTCGCGCAGTCCTGCTCGCGGTCACCTTCGCGGTGGCGTGGCGGGCGATGCGGGATATCGGCTTCACGCCGAAGCCGCGGGTCTCGGTGCGGTCCGAGATGGGCGGGATCCTGCGGGCCTCGTTGCGGCACGGGCTGCTGAATCCGCCCGTCCGCTGGCTGATGATCGCTGGTCCGTTCACAGCCGGGGCCAGCGTGTACGGCTTCTACGCCGCACAGCCGTATCTGCTCGAGCTCTACGGACACGCCGACTCCTATGCGATCGCCGGTCTGTCCGCGGGGATCGTCGCCGGTGCTCAGATCGCGGGTGGCGCCTCAGCGTCGTACGTGGCCCGTATCTTCCGGGACCGGATCCTGATCCTGGTCGTGGCGATCGGTACCTCCGGTGCCGTGGTCGCGCTGATCGGCGTGGTGACGTCGTTCTGGGTCGCCCTTGGTCTGCTGATGGTCTGGGGCACGATGTTCGCCGCGATGACCCCGGTGCGCCAGGCGTACCTCAACAGCCACATCCCGTCCGCCCAGCGAGCGACGGTCCTGTCGTCCGACAACCTGCTCGCCTCCGCCGGCGGCGTCGTCATCCAGCCGACCCTCGGCCGCTCGGCCGACCTCTGGGGCTACGGCCCGGCGTACCTGCTGACAGCCGTCATCCAGCTGCTCGCGCTGCCGTTCCTCGGGCTGGCGCGCCGCCAGAACAAACCCGTCGAGGAGACCACGGACGAACAACTAGCCTTGCAGCCGTGACGGCTCGACTGATCATCATCAACGGCGGTTCCAGCTCCGGGAAGACGGGGATCGTGCGCTGCCTGCAGGCGGTGCTGGCCGAGCCGTGGCTGGCGTTCGGCGTGGACGACTTCGTCGACGCGATGCCGGCGGCGATGGACGGATCGGCGGGCGGGCTCGAGATCGGGCCGGATGGCGAGGTGTCGGTCGGGCCTGCCTTCATGGAGTTGGAAGCCGCCTGGAGGACCGGGATCATCGCGATGTGCCGGGCCGGTGGGCGGGTGATCATCGACGACGTCTTCCTCGGCGGCGGCGGTTCGCAGCAACGGTGGCGCGATGCGATCGGTGACGTCGAGACCTTGTGGGTCGGCGTTCGCTGCGCACCCGAGGTCGTGGCGGGCCGCGAGCTCGCCCGGGGCGACCGCGCCGTCGGCATGGCCGAGAAGCAGGCGCTGATCGTCCACGAGGGCGTGACGTACGACGTCGAGGTCGACAGCGCCCACGCCGAGTCCATCGACTGCGCCCGTACGATCGCCCGCTATCTGGCGTAGTCCACCCGGGCGAGTGCGCTGCTGATCCGCCGGCGGTGATCGGCGGCGACCTTGTCGGCGTCGTCGCCCGCGAGGATGCGCCGTACCGACTCCAGATGGACGGTGCGGTACGCCGCAACGGTGAGGGCCGCGCTGAGCGGTGCGTCGGGGACGTCGGTGCGATCCATTGCGGTGGCGATCGCCTGCTCGAGGTGGTCGAGGAGTTCGCGTGCACGGGACTGCAGGGCGCGGGACTCGGCGACCACCTCCCAGAAACGGGTGAACTGGGCGCGCATCGCGGACAACGGATGGCCTTGGTCGGCCAGGTCGATCAGGAGCGTGGACAGGGCGGCGACCGCGGACGTGCCGGCCGGGCGGTCGTTGATTGCGGCAACGACCAGGGCTTCCGCCTCCGGGTAGCGGTCGAAGAGGAGGTCTTCCTTGCGCGCGAAGTGCGCGAACACAGTCGGCCGGGCCACATCGGCGGCCTCGGCGATCTCCGACAGGCAGCCTTGGCAGCCGGGCTCGACCTGTGGTTCTCCCCGATGCCGATGGACCTCGAGCCCGACGACTTCATCGCCTTCCTGGCCGGCTGTGGCGCGCGGGCGGAGAAGCTGCGGCAGTCCGGCCGCGGTGACGTCGTACTGGTGCTCGGCTGCGAGCTCTCGGTGTTCTGCAAGGGCTTCGTGCCTGGTGAGACGTCGGGGGAGCGGCTCGCGACGATGGCCGATCCGGCCACCTGGACCGACCAGGCGAAGATGGCCGAGTTGTACGCCGGACTCTCGCGCTGGGGTGACGTCCAGCAGCAACTGGTCACGGCCGCCCGTGAAGTGTTCGCCGGCCGGATCACCTACGCCGCCGGGATGTGGGAGGACGTGAACTGGGAGCTGTTCGACATCGTCAGCGTCGACGCCTATCGCGACGCCGCCAGCGCGGCGACCTTCCGCGACGAGCTGCAGGACCGGCTGAAGTGGGGCAAGCCGGTGGCGGTCACCGAGTTCGGCTGCTGTGCCTACAAGGGCGCGGCCGATCGCGGCGGATCGGGCTGGATGATCGTTGACCGCTCCGTCGATCCGCCGGCGATCAACGGATCCTACGAGCGCGACGAGGAGGAACAAGTGGAGTACCTGCTGGAACTCGTCGAGGAGTTCGAGCGGATCGAGCTGGCGGCGGCGTTCTGGTTCAGCTTCGCCGGCTACGAGCTGAGGCACCGCCCGGACGATCCACGGCACGATCTCGACCTGTCGTCGTACGGGCTGGTCGCGGTCGGGGACGACGGCCGGCTGACGCCGAAGCGGGTCTTCGGCAAGCTCGCCGAGGTGAACGAGGGGCGGCGCTGAGCGATGGAGCAGGTGCGGCTCGGGGCGACCGGTCTGCGGGTCTCGCGGATCTGCCTGGGGATGATGACGTTCGGCACCGGTGGGGCGCGGGGAGTGGCATCTGGGCGAGGACGCCGCGGAGCCGATCGTCCGGCGCGCGGTCGAGGCCGGCGTGACGTTGTTCGACACCGCCGACGCCTACTCCAAGGGGACCGGGGAAGAGCTCACCGGGCGGCTGCTCGGGAAGTTCTTCGGGCGGCGCGAGGACTACGTGCTCGCGACCAAGGTACGGCGAGATCCGGCACGGATCCGGTCGCCGGTGACCTGTACGGCGAGAACGACCTCGCGGTCGTGGAAGCCGTCCGGGCCCTCGCCGCCCGCCGTGGTGTCCCGCCCGCACAGATCGCCCTGGCCTGGCTGATGGCCGCCCCCGGCGTCACCGCTCCCATCGTCGGAGCCACCAAAACGCACCACATCGACGACGCAATCGCCGCCACCGCCCTCACCCTGACCCCTGAAGAACGCTCCGAACTGGAGGCGCCATACCGTCCGCATCCAGTCACTGATTGAACCGGTGGGTACAGTTGTCGCGTGCTGACGGCGAAGGGTGTGGCGACGCGGGGGCGGATCATCGATGCGGCGGCGGCCGAGATTCGGGAGCGCGGGATCAGCTTGGTGACGTTGGACGACGTCGGGCGGCGGAGCCGGACCGGGAAGAGTCAGTTGTTCCACTACTTCCCCGACGGGAAAGAACAGTTGCTGTTGGCGGTGGCCGAGCGTGAGGCCGACCGGGTCCTCGAGGATCAGCAGCCGCAGCTCGGGCAGTTGACGACGTGGGATGCGTGGCGGGAGTGGCGTGACGTCGTCGTCGAGAAGTACCGGCGCCAGGGCGTGAACTGTCCGCTCGGCGTGCTGATCACCGAGATCGGCCGGCACACCCCGGCGGCGCAGGCGGTCACCGCCAAGCTGCTGGCCCAGTGGCAGCACCGGATCCAGGCCGGCATCGAGGAGATGAAGGCCGCGGGCGAGATCCGTTCCGACGTGGATCCCGCCCGCGCGTCCGCGGCGCTGATTGCCGCGATCCAGGGTGGCGTCGCCATCCTGATGTCCAGCGGCTCGGCTCAGCATCTCGAGTACGCCCTGGATCTGTGCCTGGACTACCTGCGCGCTAGCTCCAATTGAGCACGGGCGGCCGATGGCCGGCGGGCTTGTCGGCGACCTTCGCACCCGCGTTGACCAACCAGCCCTGGTACTCCGGCGTGAACATGCGATACACCGACTCCGGCGGTACGGCGCTGGCCTCGTCGAGTGCAGTCCGCAGCTCGATCGGCAGCTCGAAGTCGAGAGCCTTGATGCTGGACTGCAGTTGCTCAGGCCGGCTCGCGCCGACGATGGCAGACGCGATAGCAGGCTGAGTCGCAACCCAGTTGATGGCGACCTGGGCCATCGTCACGCCGAGCTTGTCCGCAACGGACTCCACGGTCTTCAACAGGTCCCAGTGCCGATCGCTCCAGCTCCGCACGGGTGCGCCGTCGCCGGTGAGACGCCCGTCGCCCGTCACACCCTGTACGTCGTCCCGCCGGTACTTCCCGGTCAGGAACCCACTGCCGAGCGGACTCCAGGCCGTGATGCCGAGCCCTAGCTCCTGTCCGACCGTGACGTGCTCGGTCTCGATCGTCCGCTCGACGAGTGAGTACGGCAGTTGCAGGTTGACCATCGGCGTCAGCGACTGTGTGTCCGCGAGGGTCTGGGCGCGAGCGGCGTACCAGGCGGGGACGTCGGACAGTCCGGCGTACCGGATCTTGCCGGCTCGAGTGAGGTCGTCGAGCGTGTGCAGGACCTCCTCGACCGGCGTGATCCGGTCCCAGGTGTGCAGGAGGAAGACGTCGACGTAGTCCGTGCCGAGTCGGCGCAGTGAGGCGTCGAGCGCGCGGATCAGGTGCTTGCGGCCGTTGCCACCCGCGTTCGGGTCGCCGGGGTCGACGCTGTTGGTCGCCTTGGTCGTGAGCACCATCCGCTCGCGGATCCCGGCCTCCGCGATCAGCTTGCCGAGGATCGTCTCGCTCTCGCCGGCGGTGTAGAAGTCGGCCGTGTCGAGGAAGTTGCCTCCGGCATCGACGTACGCACGGAAGATGGCCCGCGCCTCGTCCTCGGTCTTCCCGTACGGCGCGTGGAAGCCCGACGTCCCGAAATTCATCGTGCCCAGCGCCAGCCGGCTGACCCGCAGCCCCGACCGCCCGAGCAGGTAATAGTCATCAAGTGCCATGCGTCGAGCATTGCTCGGAGAAAATGGACCGGCAAGTACAGAGTCAGGTCGCGGTGTAGCTGGCACGGCCTGGTCCACGAGCTGCTGCGCGACGGCGGCGTCACTCACATCGCCCGCGAGCGCGGGAGATCGAAGAGGTCGCTCACGGGCCAACGGTAGCTTTCTGGTTGGCTTGGGGCGTGATCTTGTCTGAACAGCAGCGGATGGTGCTCGGGCGGCTGGCGGAGGTCGCCGTACCGGCGGATGAGTTTCCGTCGGCGGCCGAGGTCGGAGCGGTGGCGTTCGTCGAGCGGGTACTGACGCTCGACCGGCCGGACTGGTTGGAGCGCGTGGAGCGGGCGCTGGAGGTCGCCGGACCGGAGCCGGACCTCGACGCGGTGCTGGCGGACGCCGATGGAGCATGGCTCGTTCGGCTCGTGCTGCAGGGGTACTACGCGGATGCGCGGGCTTGGGCGGTGATCGGCTGGCAGACCGGTGACTTCGAGACCGTTCAGACCGAGCTGACCATCACTCCGCGCTCGGCGTTGGCGGATCGGTACGACTGCGTCGTCATCGGCTCCGGTGCGGGCGGGGGAGCGGCCGCGCAGGTGCTGGCCGAGTCCGGGCGATCGGTGCTGGTGGTGGAGCTGGGCCGCTATCCGACCACGGCGTCGCTGACGCACGACCATCTTCGGAACCCGCGGTCGGTGGCTGGGCTGCCGGCCGTGACCGACCCCGATCCGCAGGGACGTCCACGGGTCGCTGTGGTTGACGGCGTACCGGCTCGGGTTCTGCCGCCGGATGGTGGCTGGGGCAACAACGCCTTCACGGTCGGCGGCGGTACGCGGGTGTACGGCGCTCAGGCGTGGCGGTTCGTTCCCCGTGACTTCACGATGGCCACGACGTACGGCGTACCCGAGGGGAGCGCCTTGTCCGACTGGCCGATCACGTACAACGACTTGGAGCCGTACTACTCGTTGGCCGAACAGCGCTTCGGGGTCAGCGGTGGCGGAGTGGACCCCTGGCACGAGCCACGGTCGATCCCGCTGCCGATGCCGCCCATGCCGCGGACCGGTCCGGCTGATCGGCTCGCTGCCGCCGCGGACCGGCTGGGGTGGGGGACGCTCGACGTACCGCTGCTGATCAACTCGGTCGACTATCAGGGTCGGGCCGGTTGTGTCCGGTGCGGCCAGTGTGTCGGCTTCGCCTGCCCGGTTGAGGCGAAGTCGGGCACCCACAACACCGCACTGCCGGCCGCACTCGCTACTGGCCGCTGCACGCTGGTCACCGAGACAACGGCCGAGCGCCTGGTCACCGACCAGTCCGGCCGGGTCACTGGTGTCGCACTAGTGGCCGACGACGGGTACGGCGGCGTCTGGCGGCGGACCGTGGACTGCGCGGAGGTAGTGGTCGCCGCGGGTGCCTCCGAGACACCGCGGCTGCTGCTGAACAGCTCCCACGACGGCGAGCCGAACGGCCTCGGCAACAACCAGGACCAGGTGGGCCGGCACCTACAGGCCCATGTGTACGCCGGGGCGGTCGGGCTGTTCGACGACGAAGTGATGGACCTGGTCGGGCCCGGGGTGTCGATCGCGACGTGCGACTTCCGGCACGGCAACGACGGGATCATCGGTGGCGGGATGCTGGCCAACGAGTTCGTGCCGACGCCGGCTGCGACGTACGACTATCTGGCAGGGGCGGGCCTGATCCCGCCGGCCGGTGCGGCCGGGAAGGCGGCGATGCGGCGTGAGGCGCGGCGGATGCTGCGGGTGGTCGGGCCGATCCAGGAGGTGTCATCGGCGGAGTCGCGCGTACGAGTCGATCCCAGGGTCGTCGACCGCTTCGGGAACCCGGTGGTCGTGATCAGCGGGTCGATTCATCCCGAGGATGTGCGGGCGCACGGCTTCATGAGCGCGAAGGCCCGGCAGTGGCTGGAGGAGGCCGGTGCGGTGCGAACTGCCGTTGGTGCGGTCGGCACGCTAGGCCGAGCCAGTGCTGGTCAGCACCAGGCGGGGACGTGCCGGATGGGTGATGATCCAGCGCGGTCGGTCACCGATCCGTACGGGCGCGTGTGGGGACACGACAACGTGTGGATCGCCGATGCCTCGGTGCACGTGACGAACGGCGGAGTGAACCCGGTACTGACTGTTCTGGCGGGCTCACTCCGGATCGCAGAGCATCTGACCCGTTGAAGGCTGGTTCAGCCGAGTGAAGGCTGGTTTCAGCCGAGGATGCGGGAGATGCCGACGCCGCTGCGGGCGTCGCGGCCGTACTTGGCGACCTCCGCGGCCAGGTCCAGCCGGCTGACGCCGGCCTTCTGCCGGTCGTCGTCGGTGAGCAGGTCGGCCGGAATGATCCAGACGATCTCGAACTCGAGTCCGTTCGGGTCCTTGCCGTACAGCGACTTCGTCGTCCCGTGGTCCGACGCCCCGACCAGCGCGCTGTGCTCGCTCAGCGTCGTCGCGAGATCCTCGAGGTCGCCGAGCGTGTCCACCTCCCAGGCCAGGTGGTAGAGCCCGACCGTCGACCGGCCGGCGCCGGATGGCCCGGCCTGCGACCCGATCTGGAACAGCCCGAGGTCATGGTCGTTGGTCGACCCCGGGGCCCGGAGGAACGCGGCGCCTTGCAGCGCATCGCCGCCCTCGGTGTAACCGAAGCCGAGCACGTCACGGTAGAACGCCACGCTCTCGGCCACGTCGCGCACGTACAGCACCGCGTGATTCAACCGGAAGATCGCCATGCCGCCATAATAGTTGAAGACTCAACCGAATACTAGCGCCGGCGCGAAGGCTTCCGCCGCCCGCCGCCGGGAGCCTGCTTCCCCGACTTCGGCTGACTCTTGTTCGGGGTCTTCTTGGTCGCCTTCTCGGGGGTCGTCTTGGCCGGCTTCTCAGCCGGTCCGCGAGTGCTGTTCACCGTCCGGCCGCGGACGATGCCGATGAACTGCTCCATCAGCTCCGACGGCTCGCCTTCCGGCCAGGTCAGCGCGACCTGCGACTCCGGGGCGTCGGTGAGCGGCCGGTAGGTGAGGTCCTTGCGGTGGTGCAGCCGCGCCAGCGACTGCGGTACGACGAGCAACCCGGTGCCCATGGCAACCAAAGCGACCGCGTCGGCGGTGCTGCCCGGTCGCTCGTCGATCACCCGTCCCGGTGGGCGATCCCAGTCGAGTACGTCGTCCTGTGGGTGCAGCATGAGCTCGTCGGCGAGATCCTCGGTCGTGACCTCGTCGGCCGCCGTGACCACATGATCCTTCGGGATCACGACGACCGTCTGCTCGACGTACAGCGGAATGGCGTGCAGGCCGTCGCGGTCGATCGGCAGGCGGAGCAGGGCGGCGTCGGCCTGGCCGGCACGGATCAAGGCGGGTGCGTCGGCGGCGGTGACCTGGATCAGCTCCAGTGGGACCCGGGGCAACCGCTCGCTCCAGATCCGCACCCACTTGGCGGGTGTCACGCCGGGCACGTAGCCCAGCCGGAAGGAGCGTTGTCCGGTCACGCCTGTCAGGTTACCGGGCGTTACGCTGCTCCCATGACGGCGCGCAAGACTCCCCAGACCATGAAGCCCGCGACGGCGGCGAAGAAGCTGGACGTGTACCTCCAGGCGACTCCGGAGGAGTTCCAGGCGGGCATGGTGTCGCGCGACGAGCTGAACGCGCTGCAGTCCGACCCGCCCGAGTGGCTGCGCGAGCTCCGGCGGACCGGTCCGCACCCGCGGTCGGTCGTGGCGGCGCGGCTGGGCGTGTCGATCAGCGGCCTGGCCCGGGCGGGCATCACCGAGGCGCTGACCACCGACGAGATCGAGGAGATCCGGACGGAGAACCCCGACTGGCTGGAGCGCGAGCGCGCCACCGAGGCCGAGGTCCGCCGGCAGGAGGCCGAACTCAAGAACAAGTCACGCTCCTGAGCTGACCGTCAGCTCAGACGGACCCGGAGGCGGCGGAAGCCCCGACCCTTGCTCTCCATCTTGACCACGTCCATCCGGCCGATCAGGGCCGTCGAGGCGACGTGCGTACCGCCGTCGGCCTGGGTGTCCAGGCCGGCGATGTCGACGATGCGGACGACCTCGATATCGGGTGGCAGCAGGTTCGTGGCGGTGCGGATGATGTCCGGGATCGCGAACGCCTCGTCCCGCGGCAGATTGCTCACGGTGATCCGGCGATCGGTCCGGATCTCCGCGTTCACCGCCTCGGCCACCCGATCCTTGAAGTCGGGCGGCACCTCGGCGAGATCGAAGTCCATCCGGGCGGTGAGCGGCTCCATGTTCCCGCCCGTCACCAGCGCGCCGAAGTCACGGAACACCACCCCGGTCAGCACGTGCAGACCGGAGTGCGTCCGCATCAACGCCGTACGGCGTTCGTCGTCCAACGCACCGCGGACGGCGGTGCCGGCCGGCGGCACCGGATCACCTTCCTCCGGCACCAGGTAGAGATCGTCACCCTTGACCGTCCCGGCGATCCGGGTCCGCACCCCGCCCCACAACAACACGCCCTGATCCGGCGGCTGCCCGCCACCGCCTGGATAGAAGGCCGATCGATCGAGCACGATCCCGCGCTCCGGATCGACGCCGACCACCGTCGCTTCCCACTCCCGCACCGACGCATCGTCGAGGTCCAGCCGATGCGTGTGCCCGTGCCGATTCGTCTCGCCGCCCATGATCATCCGAATCTAGCAACCCGCTTCTAAGTTTGTTAAGCTACCGAACATAGCGAATGATTCTCCAGGAAATGCACGGCAGCGCGCGACCGTGGTGGGGCCGTTTCTCTGTTGAGTGCCAATCGAGGGTTCGGTGATCGAACGATGGTAGCTGCCTCGGCCCGCCCGCGGGAGGTTGTCGGCATCGACGTCGGCGGTACCAAGACCCACCTGGCGCTCGGGTACGGCGGGAATGTCATCAAGGAGTGGACCCTGAGCACTCCGTCCTGGCGAACGCACTCCCTCGACGACAATGCGATCGCCCTGCACGGCCTGGTGCGTGAGTGGCTCGGTGACGAAGCGCGGCAACTCCCACTGGTTGTCGGAGCGCACGGCTGCGACAGCACTGAGCAGTGCGACGAGTTCGCGACCGCGTTGCGCCAGTACTTCTCCGGCGGTGTCCTGGTGGTCAACGATGCGGAACTGCTCGTGCCGGCTGCGGCCGGCCGCGACGGCATCGGGCTGATAGCGGGTACTGGTTCGATCGCGGTCGCCCGGATGGACGGCCGGTTGATCACCGCAGGCGGCTGGGGCTGGGTGCTCGGTGACGAAGGCGGAGCTGCCGGGCTGGTCCGTGAAGCGGCTCGCGCGGTGCTCGGCGACTTGGACCGGGGTGAGGCGATCGATCCCCTCGGCCGACGGCTCCTCGCCGTGTTCGACGCCGTCGACGGCGCGCAGTTGGCGATGGCGGTGACGACGTCGACCTCGGCCGCGTGGCTCGGTGAGCGCGCGATCGAGATTTTCCACGCCGCTGATGAGGGCTCGGTTCTCGCCGTACGGGTCATCCGTGAGGCGGGGCTGCAGTTGGCGGAGCTCGTCGACCGGCTGATCCACCGCGGCGTCGCGGCCGGACAGGTCGTCGCTGGAGGCAGCGTGCTCCTGGGGCAGGAGCGGCTCCATGACTCGTTCCGGACGGTCCTCGGTGTACGCCACCCGGACGTCACGGTCCAGGTCCTCGATCGTGCACCGGTTTTCGGCGCGCTCGCCCTGGCGGACGGCGTTACAGAGAGTTCGAACCCGCAGCACTGAAGGGACACCGATGGACTATTACGACGCGGTCGCCGGACAGCCGGTGGCGTTGGAGCGGTCGGCCGTCGCCGTACACACGCGGCTGACCGAGCTCGACCTGGATAGCTGGCGGCAGGGAACGTTCGGCGTCGTGTCGATGGGAGCGAGCAGTCACGCCGGTCATGCTTTGGTGTTCCGGCTCGCGCGGGACGGGCGGCGTGCGGTGAACCTGGCGGGATCGGACGTCGTTGCCCTCGCGCGCTCAGGTTTGGTTGCAGGCCCGGCCGATTCGTATCTCTTCATCTCCGAAGGCGGTCGTAGCCGGGAGACGATCGAGGCCGCGGACCTGGTTCCGGCCGGTGTCCGGCTAGGGCTGACGAATGTGCCGGACGGTCCGCTGGCGGCGCACGTCGATGCGGTCGTGGCTCTGGACGCGGGGGAGGACAGCCGCGTCTACACCGTGGGCTACACCACCACAGTGCAGGCGTGCGGGCTGTTGGCTGATGCGTTGGTCGGCCGGGATGACGGTGACGACTGGCATCGGTTACCCGAGTTGGCTTCGCAGACGCTGCAGCGCCTGGCTCCGGCGGCCGCGGAGGCAGCGGACGTCTTCGCCCGGGCCAGCTCGATCGATGTGATCGGTGCGGCGGGGTCCTATGCGGCGGCTGCCGAGGCGGCGCTGTTGTTGCGGGAGTCGACGAGGATCTGCACCGCCACCTATGAGACCTACCAGTACCTGCACGGTCCGATGGAGCCGCTCACGTCCGCGAACGCCTGTCTGTTGATCGGGGACGGTCGCGAGGTATCGCTGGCCCGGTATCTGGCCCAGGCAGGGATTCCGACCGTGCTGGTGACACCGGCACCGGTGGATCAGGAACGGAACCTCGTCGTGCTGACGGTGCCGCAGGCGCCGACGATGTCCCGCGCGGTGCTGGAGATCCTCCCGGTGCAGTTGCTGGCCGGCGAGATGGCCCGCGTCCGTGGGCTGGCGATCGACGGGTTCCTCCATCACCAGGACGACACCAAGGTGCCGGCACACACGTAGGCGAGGAGAAGCAATGGCGAGCATCCATCCGCTCGACCCGGTCACGGCCGATGAGTACCTGGCGGCACGTGAGGTGCTGGATCGGGCCGGCCTGCTGAGACCGAGCACCCGGTTCGCCTACGCGGGGCTCGAGGAGCCGCCGAAGCAGGACGTCCTGTCGTACGACGGCACCTCGGTGGACCGCAGAGTACGGGTGTTCCTGATCGACGTCGCGACCGGGGAACTAGCCGACGTGGTGGTGTCGGTCAGCCGGAGCGAAGTGATCAGGCAGCGCTCGGTGGATCCCGAACGCGACGGACAGTTCCCGATCCTCGACGAGGATTTCACGCGGGTGGACGAGATCGTGCACGCGGATCCGCAGTGGCAGGAGGCGGTCCTGCGGCGCGGCGTGACCGACCTGGCATCGGTCCGGGTGTGCCCGCTGACGGCCGGTTGGTACGGGCACGCCGGCGAAGAGGGCCGGCGGATCGTCCGGGTGCTCGCTTTCGTCCAGGACCACGAGTCCGACCTGGCGTGGGCACATCCGATCGACGGACTGGCGGCGTACGTCGATCTGATCGAAGGGCGCGTGTTCCAGGTGATCGACGAGGCCGACCTGCCGGTGCCGCGCGATTCCGGGGACTACAACGACCCCGCGGTGAGTGGCCCGCCACGGTCGACCTTGCGGCCGATCGAGATCACCCAGCCGGACGGACCGAGCTTTCGTCTGGACGGGCACCTGCTGGAGTGGCAGAACTGGTCGCTGCGGATCGGCTTCGACGCCCGCGAAGGGCTGTCGCTGCATCAGCTCAGCATCGACGACGCTGGTCGCCGCCGGCCGGTGATCTATCGTGCTTCGGTGCCCGAGATGGTGGTCCCGTACGGCGATCCAGGCCCGGCGCGCTATTTCCAGACCTACTTCGACAACGGCGAGTACCTGACCGGGAAGTTCGCCAACTCGCTCGAACTCGGTTGCGACTGCCTGGGCGAGATCGCGTACCTGGCCGCGACGGTCGCCGACGACCACGGGCGTCCCCGGACCATCCGCAACGCGATCTGCATCCATGAGGAAGACGTCGGCATCCTCTGGAAGCACACCGACATCTTCAACGGCTCGTCGCAGACCCGCCGCCAGCGCCGGCTGGTGATCTCGTTCTTCACCACCGTCGGCAACTACGACTACGGCTACTACTGGTACCTGTACCTCGACGGCACCATCGAGTTCGAGGTGAAACTCACCGGGGTCATCTGGACTTCCAGCTATCCGGCGGACGCCGGCCCGGGCGGGTGCCCGTACGCCGCCGAGGTCGCTCCCGGACTCGGTGCGCCGGCCCATCAGCACCTGTTCGGCGTACGGCTGGACGTGATGGTCGACGGGATCAGCAACGCGGTCGAGGAGGTCGATGTCCAAGGCCTGCCGATCGGGCCTGGCAATCCCTACGGCAACGCCCTCACCCGGACGATCACGCGGCTGACGAACGAGGTCGACGCGACGCGGATGGCCGACACGGACCGCGGCCGGGTGTGGCGCATTGTCAGCACGGAGCGGAACAACAGGCTTGGCGGGCCGACGGCGTACGTCCTGCATCCTCAGCCGGCGCCGCCGCTGCTCGCGGCCGACTCGTCGACGCTGCGCCGACGTGCCGGGTTCGCCACCACGCATCTCTGGGTCACTCAGTACGACGCGGACGAAAGGTATCCCGCGGGCGATTACGTCAATCAGCACCCGGGTGGTGCCGGCCTACCCAGCTATGTCACGGCCGACCGGGACATCGACGGCAGGGACGTCGTGGTGTGGCACACCTTCGGTGCCACGCACTTCCCGCGCACTGAGGACTGGCCGGTCATGCCAGTCGAACGCTGCGGATTCACGCTCCGGCCGGCTGGCTTCTTCGATCGCAACCCGACGCTGGATGTGCCGGCGCCCAGCTCTGGGCACTGCCATGACCACGTCAGGTCAAGCGATCCAGAGCCCGGGTGATGGCGAGGTGAACGGCCCCGAGGACTGTGGCGTGCTCACCCAGGGCGCCGACGGTGATCTCGGTGTCCCAGGCGAGCGAGGTCGTCGCCCGCCGGACCCCGGGAAGGAGCAGCTGGTTCTGGCCGACTCCACCGCCGAGCACGACCAGGCCGGGGTCGAGGACGCTCATCACGCCCACCGCAAGGCGGCCGATGTCGGTGGCGTGCTGATCGACGAGCTTGCGCGCGGTGGACTGGCCTCGGGCCGCGGCCTGGAACAGTGCCTCCGCGTCCTTCGGCACCGGACCGCTGCCGGCGTTCCAGCTGGAGGCGCACCGGGCCATCAGGGCCTCGGACCCGAGGTACTCCTCGAGGCCGGCGCGGGCCGGCTGCTCACCCGGCGACCAGGGGAACGGCATCATCGCCACCTCGCCGGACGCACCGTGCGCGCCGTGCATCAGCTTGCCGTCGATCACGATGCCGAGCCCGATCTTCACGCCCACCTGCAGATAGACGAACGTGTCCTGGTTCTGAGCGGCACCGAGGCGGTGCTCGGCGATGGCGGCACAGTTGACGTTGTTCTCCACGATGACCGGCACATCGGCGGGCACCGGCAGGTCGTCGGCGAGCTGCTCGACGCCGTCGGGTTGCAGCCCGCTGACGCTGTCACTCGACGGCGTGGTGCTCGGCTTGGTCGGCGCGGCCACGACGACGTCGCGCAGCGGGCCGTGATCGTCGCCCACCTCGGCGAGCACCTTCTCGCACAGCTCCATCGTGGCGGACACCGCCGCGTCGGTGACGTTGCGCCGGCGGGCCGAGACGCGCTCCTCCCGGGCGGCGATCTGCTCGCCGTCCAGGGAGTGGGCGACTACCCGGGCCCGCGTCGCGCCGATCTCGACACCGAGGACGTGCCCGGCGCCGGCCGCCAGGGAGTACAGCACCGCGCTGCGACCGGTCGCGCCGCGCGAGGAGCCACTGCTACCGACCAGATCGAGGTCCATCAGCTCGGGCATGACCGCGGACATCGTCGGACGCGACAGTCCGAGCGCCTGGGCCAGTTGGGGCCGGGTCGCCGGTCCGTGCGTCGCCAACCGCCGCAGCACACCGCGAGAGCTGTCCGGCAGGTCCAGTCGGCTCGGGGGCGTCGGCGCTGGGTTCACAACAGGCTCCTGACATCGAACGTCGTCACGCACTGCGCCCATATTAACGCAACTATCGGCTGTTGCTGCGGGCACGGCAGTTTGTTAAGCTACCGAACACTGACGGTCTGGAGGATCGTGATGAAAACCGGAGTGTTCCTGGACTGTCTGCGCGGTTGGGCGCTCGACGACGCGCTGAGCTTCCTGGCCCGGCACGAAGTGCGGTGTCTCGAGGTCGGGACGTTCGGCGAGTACGTCGCCTTCGAGTACCGGCTGGATGATCTCCTCGCCGACGGGCGGCAGCGCAAGGAGCTGCAGTCCCGGATCGAGGCACCCGGCTTGGAGATCAGCGCGTTCGGTTGCTACGGCAACCCGTTGCATCCCGATTCCGGGCGAGCCCTGCGTCAGCAGAACCTGTTCAGCAAGACGGTTGAGCTCGCCGCGCTGCTTGGTGTGCCCACAGTCACGGAGTTCGCCGGCTGTCCGGGTGACTCGGAGCAGGCGCGCTTTCCCAACTGGATCTCCATCCTGGCGCTGGACGATTTCGCGCGGATTCTGGACTGGCAGTGGTCCGAGCGAGTCCTGCCGTACTGGGAGCGAGCCGCGGCGTTCTGTGCCGATCACGACGTACGGGTCGCCCTCGAGTTGTATCCGGGCAGTGTTGTCTTCAATCCACGCACGCTGCTCCGGCTCCGTGACGCCGTTGGCCCGGCAGTCGGAGCGTTGGTCGACCCGAGTCACTTGTTCTGGCAGCAGATCGACGTACCGGGTGCGGTGCGATATCTCGGCTCTGCCGTGCATCGCGTTCACCTGAACGACAGTCAACTCAGGACGCAGAACCTCGCCGAGGTCGGCGTCCTCAATCCGGCTCCCGGCGCGGACTGGACGGAGAAGCCGTGGGTGCATCGCACCGTCGGCTTCGGCCACGGCGCCGACTTCTGGACGGACTTCGTGGCCAGCGTGGTGGAGGTCGGCTACACCGGCGACCTGTGCATCGAGCAGGGAGATCCGCTGTACGACGACGCCGACGGTATCGCCAAGGCAGTCGCGCTGATCCGATCGATCGCCCCGGGCGACGACCACTGACGGCACACCGCGGGCTCGGAGCGCGGAGATGCGGAGAAGCACGTGAAGATCCAGGACCAACCGTGGCAGCAGAGCGTGTTCGTGGACGGGCAGTTCCGGCGGCCGACCGGCAACGCCGGGATCGACGTCCGTGACAAAGCGTCGAACGAGGTGTTCGCGACGGCCGGACTCGCCGACCTGTCGGACGTGGACGACGCCGTCGAGTCGGCCACCGTCGCGCAGGGTGCCTGGGCGCAGCGGACCTACGCCGAACGCGCGGCCGTGCTGCGGCAGGTGGCCGCCGTACTGGCTGAGCGTGCGCCGTTCCTGCGTGAACTCCTGATCCGTGAGACCGGCTGTATCGCGGGCAAGGCGGACTACGAGATCGGCGCCGCTACGAGCGAGCTGATGGAGGCGGCCGGGCTGGCATCCCGGCCTGTGGGTGAGGTGCTCGCCTCGAACCACGCCGGCAGGCTCTCGTTGTCGGAACGTGTCCCGATCGGGGTGGTCGGCGTGATCACCCCATGGAACTTTCCCTTGGTGCTGGGCATGCGAGTGATCGCCCCGGCGCTCGCGCTCGGCAACACCGTCGTACTCAAGCCGTCGCCGGAGACGCCGATCAGCGGTGGGCTTGCGATCGCGGAGCTGTTCGCCGCGGCCGGCGTCCCGGCGGGGATCCTGAATGTCGTGCCAGGGCAGGAGAAAACCGGTCGACGGCTGGTCGAACATCCCGGGATCGCGATGGTCCACTTCACCGGATCGACCAAGGTCGGACGCGAGATCGCCGCTGTCGCCGGAGGCCTGCTGAAGAAGGTGTCCCTGGAGCTCGGCGGCAACAACGCGCTGATCGTCCTGGACGACGCGGACCTCGAGCAGGCGACGATGATCGGGGCGTGGTCGAGCTTCCATTACCAGGGACAGACCTGCATCACCGCCGGCCGCCACATCGTGCGGCGGGAGATCGCCGATGCGTACGTCGCCGGCCTGTCCGCACGGGCTGCGGCAATCACCGTCGGCGACCCGCTCAACGGGATGGTCGGGCTGGGACCCATGATCAATGCCAGGCAACAGGCCAGGGCGCAGGAAATGCTCGACGAGGCGATCGCCGGGGGAGCCCGGATCGTGACCGGCGGCTCGGACGAGGTGCCGTTCTTCCGACCGACCGTGGTGGTCGACGTGACACCGCGGATGCGGCTGTGGAACGAGGAGATCTTCGCGCCGATCGCGCCTGTACTGGTGGTCGACAGCGATGCGGAAGCGCTGGAGGTCGCGAACGACACCGGATACGGACTGGTCGACTCCGTGCTGACCGCGGACCTGGCGCGTGGCCTCGCGATCGCCCGGAACCTGTCCGCGGGAATGGTGCACATCAACGACGCGACACCTCAGGACGAGGCGCTGGCACCGTTCGGCGGGATCGGGCGGTCGGGGCTCGGTGGGCGCGCCGGTGGCGACTCCAACCTTGACGAATTCACCGAGCGCCGCTGGACGACCGTTGCCGGCGGCCCCGCGCACTACCCGTACTGACCATGGACTATCGGGCACTCGGACGATCCGGTCAGCTCGTCTCGGTGGTCGGTCTCGGCTGCCTCAACTTCGGCAGCCGGATGGACGCCGACGCCACCCGATCCGTGGTGGACGCGGCGATCGAGCTTGGCATCACGCTGTTCGACACCGCCGACATCTACGGTCCCGATGGTGGCTCTGAACGCGTGCTGGGGGAGGTGCTGGCGGGTCGGCGGGACCAGGTTGTGCTGGCCACGAAGTTCGGCCATCCGGGGGTCGATATGGGCCTCGGTCCGGCGGCCGGTGCGAAGGGTGGCCGCGCCTACATCCGGCGTGCCGTCGAGGGGTCGTTGCGCCGGTTGCGCACGGACTACCTCGACCTCTATCAGATCCACATGCCCGATCCGGCGACGCCGATCCTGGAGACGCTGGCGGCACTGCACGAACTCGTTGTCGAGGGCAAGGTTCGGTATCTCGGCCACTCGAACTTCGCCGGCTGGCAGCTCGCCGAGGCCGACCATCTCGCGCGCGAGAACGGGCTGACGCCGTTCGTCTCGGCGCAGAACAACTGGTCGCTGCTTGTTCGGGACGTCGAGGCCGAGCTCGTGCCGGCCGCCGAGCACTACGGCATCGGTGTGTTGCCCTACTACCCACTCGCGGAAGGCATGCTGACCGGGAAGGTCCGCTGCGGTGAGCCGCTGCCCGACGGCACCCGGATCGCCGACCGCAGTCATCTGGTCACCGAGCTGCGCCTCGATCAGGTCGCCCGGCTGACCCAGTGGGGACAGGAGAACGGCCGCACGTTGCTCGAGCTGGCGATCGGCTGGCTGGCCGCTCAGCCCAGCGTCGGTTCCGTCATCGCCGGCGCGAGTACACCTGATCAGTTGCGCGCGAACGTACTGGCCGCCGGGTGGCAGCCCGACCGGTCGGAGCTGCGGGCGATCGACGACATCCTGACCGTGCACTGACAGCCGCCAGAACCTTGTGCTGGTCTCTGGGAGTTTGTTAAGCTACCGAACATAGCGACGATGGCAGGAGGATCGAGTGCGTTATCTGGCCCGGCGCTTCGCCTTTTACCTCGTCACGGCGTGGGCAGCGCTCACGCTGAACTTCTTGATTCCCCGCCTGATGCCCGGCGACCCGGTCCAGGCGCTGCTGTCCCGTTTCCGGGGCCGGCTGGACCCACGGGCCACCGAAGCGCTGACCGCGATGTTCGGCCTCGGTGACGAGTCGATGTGCAGTACCGCACGTACCTGGTCGACCTGAGCAAGGGCGATTTCGGGCTGTCGTTCACCTTCTTTCCGACCCCGGTCTCCACGGTGATCCTGGACAGCCTGCTCTGGACGATCGTCCTGGTCGGCATCGCGACGGTTGTCAGCTTCGTCATCGGGACCTTGCTGGGGATCGTGGCCGGCTGGCGGCGGGGCTCGCGGTGGGACCATTTGCTGCCGGTCACCACGTTCTTCTCGTCGATCCCGTACTTCTGGTTCGGCCTGATCGTGCTGTTCGTCCTCAGCGGCGAGCTGCGCTGGTTCCCGCTCGCCGGCGGGTACTCGTCCTGGTTGTCGGTGGACTTCTCCTGGGCGTTCCTGTCCAGCGCGGTCAGGCACGCCGTACTGCCGGGGCTGACGATCGTCGTCGCGTCGGTGGCCGGATGGCTGATCCCGATGCGGAACATGATGGTGACGACCATGTCGGACGACTACGTCGTCCTGGCAGAGGCGAAGGGACTGCCGCCGCGCCGGGTGATGCTCAACTACGCGGCGCGCAACGCCATCCTGCCGTCGGTCGCGACGTTCACGATGTCGCTGGGCTTCGTCGTGGGCGGTGCGGTGCTGACCGAGATCGTCTTCTCGTATCCGGGCATCGGCAACACCTTGTACCAGGCCGTGATCAACGAGGACTTCCCGCTGATGCAGGGCATCTTCCTGATCATCACCTTCGTCGTCCTGCTGGCGAACTTCCTGGCCGATCTGGTCTATGTCTGGCTGGATCCGCGGACCCGGGTGGAGGCGTAGATGGCTGTTCAGGCGGTAGCCGAAGCCGGGCCGGAGCCGGCCACGCTGCAGAGTTCGAAGACTTCTGGGCGATCCCGGTTCTCCGGGCTGCGCTCGGCGAAAACGATGACCGGACTGGTCATCTTCGGCATGTTCGTCGTCGCCGGCGCCGTCGGCCCGATGCTGTACCGGACCGATCCGTCCGCGCTGTCCAACGACATCCTCCAGCCGCCGTCCGGCGCGCACTGGTTCGGAACCACCCAGACCGGTCAGGACATCCTCGCCCAGGTGCTGGTCGGGACGAGGGTGTCGCTCCTCGTCGGAGTGACCGCGGCCGTGATGGCGACCGTGCTGTCGCTCATCGTTGGACTGACAGCCGGGTACGTCGGTGGTCTGACAGACGAACTGTTGTCCGCGCTCGCCAACGTGTTTCTGGTGATCCCGGCGCTGCCGCTGGTCGTCGTACTGGCCGGATACCTGCCCACCCGGGGTTCCTTGACGGTGGCGGTCGTGATCAGCCTCACCGGCTGGTCCTGGGGCGCGCGGATCCTGCGGGCGCAGACGCTGTCGATCCGTCGGCGCGACTTCATCGAGGCGGCCCGGGCGACCGGCGAGCGACCGACCCGCATCATCCTGTTCGAGATCCTGCCGAACGAGATCGCCATCGTCGCGTCGAGCTTCCTGTTCACCATCGTCTTCGCCATCCTGACGCAGGCCGGTCTGGCGTTCCTGGGCCTTTCCGATGTCACGACCTGGTCGTGGGGCGGAATCCTCTACTGGGCTCAGAACAACCAGGCGCTGCAGTCGGGCGCGTGGTGGTGGTTCGTGCCACCAGGGCTGTGCATCGCACTCATCGGGATGGCGCTGGCCCTCATCAACTTCGGCATCGACGAGTTCGTGAACCCCCGCCTCCGGGTCCGGGGTATCAAGTCCCGCAAGACCACCGGCCGACGCGGTCCGTCCGGCTCGACACCGCCTAGGCACAAGGTCGTCCCGGCCCTGTCTTTGTCTGGGGACGTGGTGCTTGAGGTCGCCGGCTTGCGCGTGGACTACGGGGAAGGCTCGAGCGCGGTTCATGCCGTCGATGGTGTGGATCTGGTACTGCGTCGTGGCGAGGTGCTCGGTGTGGCCGGTGAGTCGGGGTCGGGCAAGTCCACCCTGGCCTACGCGATCACCCGGCTGCTGCGTCCGCCCGGCCAGGTCGTGGCCGGTTCGATTCGCTACCAACCGCGGGGCGAGGAGCCGGTGGACGTCCTGCAGATGTCGGACACCGAGCTGCGCTCCTTCCGGTGGGCAGAGCTGGCCATCGTCTTCCAGAGTGCGCTGAACTCCCTGAATCCGGTGCTGCAGTTGCGAGTTCAGATGGGTGACGCCCTCGCCGCGCACCGTCCCGGGATGACCAGCCAGCAACGCGAGGCGCGGGTGGTCGAGGTCATGGCGATGGTCGGGTTGCCGGTGGACCGGGCCGGCGCGTACCCGCACGAGTTGTCCGGCGGTATGCGGCAACGCGCGCTGATCGCGATGGCGCTCGTACTGGAGCCAGACATCCTCGTACTGGATGAGCCGACCACAGCTCTCGACGTCGTCGTACAGCGCCAGATCCTGACCAAGATCAT
This sequence comes from Kribbella sp. NPDC026596, assembly GCF_040638415.1. NCBI lineage: Bacteria > Bacillati > Actinomycetota > Actinomycetes > Propionibacteriales > Kribbellaceae > Kribbella > Kribbella sp. NPDC026596. Next base: position 36,186 of record NZ_JBEZYF010000037.1, read on the forward strand.
GAACCTGCGCGAGCAGCTCGGGTTCGCGGTCATCTTCATCACTCACGACCTGTCGCTCTTGATCGAGGTGGCCGACCGGATCGCCATCATGTACGCCGGCCGCGTGATCGAGACCGGGGCTGCGACGGAGCTGTACCGCAGGCCGCGGCACCCGTACAGCGACGGCCTGCTGCATTCGTTCCCGCACCTGCACGGACCGCGCCGGGTCCTGACCGGCATCCCGGGTGCGCCACCGGATCTGCGCCTGCGCTCCGCGGGCTGTCCGTTCCAGCCGCGCTGCGGGCAGGCCGTCGCGGCGTGTACGACGACCATGCCGTTGCTGTTGGCCCCCACATCGGCACCGGCCGGTCACCTCGTCGCGTGCCTGCTCACCCAACCGAGGAGTGGTGATGTCGGTCAGGTCTGATGGCGCCCCGGCCCTGGAGGCGCGGGGACTGGTCAAGCACTTTCCCGTGCACCGGATCGGCCAGCGGCTGCGCGGACGCGGTGAGGTCGTGCACGCCGTCGACGACGTCTCGCTGATCCTCCGGTCCGGAGCGGTGACCGCACTCGTCGGGGAGTCGGGCTCCGGCAAGTCCACGGTTGCCCGGCTGCTGGCCGGTCTCTACCCGGTCACCAGTGGAACGATCGCGATCGGTGGTGCGACCGTACGGGCGACCCGGGGCCGGCTGTTCCGGGAGCACGTGCGCCGTGTGCAGGTCGTGTTCCAGGATCCGTTCGGCTCGCTGAATCCGATCCACACCATCGCCTACCACCTCCAGCGTCCCCTGAAGGTCCATGGCTACGCGAAGACGCGGGCGGCGGCCCGGGCTGCCACCGTCGACCTGCTCGAACAGGTCAACCTCACTCCACCGGAACAGTTCCTGGCGAAGTTCCCGCACGAACTCTCCGGCGGCCAGCTGCAACGAATCGCGATCGCCCGCGCGCTCGCGGCCAAGCCCAAGGTCCTGCTCGCCGACGAGCCTGTCTCGATGCTCGACGTGTCGATCCGGCTCGGCATCCTCAATCTGCTCGCCGGCCTGGTCAAGTCGCTCGGCCTGGCGATGCTGTACATCACCCACGACATCGCGTCCGCCCGGTACTTCGCGACGACGACGCTGGTCATGTACGCGGGCCGGGTGATCGAGGGCGGACCGTCGGAGGAGCTCGTCCAGCGGCCCGCACATCCCTACACGCAGCTCTTGCTCGCGTCCGCCCCCGACCCGGATCGCGCCGGCAGCGATCTGGACCTGTTCGACGCGGGGGAGCCACCGAGTCTGGTCAGGCCGCCCGAGGGTTGCCGGTTCCATCCCCGATGTCCACATGCGATGGACATCTGCCGTACCGAGGCGCCCGGCACAACCGAGCTGCGCCCCGGCCATTGGACGAGGTGCTGGCTGTACAACGCGGGCGCCGAGACCTCCCCAGCAGACAGCTGAATCACAGGCAAGGAGTGCCTGCAATGAAGATTCGACGTAGGAGAACGTTCGCCTGTCTGGCGACAGCCTTCGCCCTTGTCCTGGGTGTGGCCGCCTGCACAGAGGAGGCGCCGCCGGCCAAGGCGGGCGAACTGCCGGTGCTCGAGATCACCGGTACCGGTGGTGGCCCGGCGGCCAACTTCAACCCGTTCCTGCCGACCAGCGCGCTGAACGCCTACAGCGCGGTCAACATGATCTACGAGCCGCTGGTCCAGTTCAACATTCTCAAGGAGAACAGCACCTACCCCTGGCTGGCGACGTCATGGCAGTGGGCGGACGGGGACGAGACGCTCACCTTCAAGCTCCGTGACGGCGTCAACTGGTCCGACGGTCAGCCGTTCACCAGTGCCGATGTGGTCTTCACCTTCGAACTGCTGAAGAAGTACGCCGCCCTGAACGTGAACGGCGTGGACTTCCAGGAGATCACCGCCCCCGACGATCACACGGTCGTCGTCACGTTCGCGAAGCCGGCCTTTACCCAGCTCTACGCCATCGCCGGCCTGACCCCGATCGTGTCCAAGCACGAGTGGGAGAAGGTGCCGGATCCGACCAAGTTCCTGGACCCGAATCCGATCGGCACCGGTCCCTTCGTCTACAAGTCGTACAACCCGCAGCTCTTGGTGCTGACGCGCAACGAGAAGTTCTGGCAGCCGGGCAAGCCCGAGGTCCAGCAGTTGAACTACCACGGACTGAGTTTCGAGACCGCCGGCATCCAGTTGCTGTCGGGTGAGCTGGACTGGGCGGACTACTTCTTCACGACGGGCAGCAACAAGGAGTTCGTCAACAAGAACAAGGACAACCATTTCTGGTACCCGCCGACCGGTGTCGTGTCGCTGGTGCCGAACCACACCGTCTGGCCGTTGAGCGAACTGCCGGTACGTCAGGCGATCAGTGCGGCCCTCGACCGGCAGCAGATCTGCGACCTCGGCCAGTACACCTTCAACCCGCCGGTGAAGACACCCACTGGTCTGCTGCTGCCCAACTACGAGTCGGCCCTCGACCCGAAGTACAAGGATCTGCAGATCGTCGAGGACAAGGCCAAGGCGAAACAGTTGCTCGAGCTGGACGGCTTCAAGCTGAACAAGTCGGGACTGTACGAGAAGAACGGCAAGCCGCTCTCACTGACGCTCACCGTGCCGTCCGGCTACAAGGACTGGATGAACAGTTCCGGGATCATCGCCCAGCAGCTCAAGACAGTGGGGATCGGCGTGACCGTCAAGGGTGTCTCGGTCGACGACTGGTCGCAGCGCGTCGCGCAGGGCCACTACGACCTGACCCTGGGCTCGTCCAACACCGGTGCCTCGCCGTTCGTGGCCTACCAGGGCTGGCTCGACTACAGCCAGTCCGGACCGGTCGGGCAGAACGCCAGGGCCAACGTCGAGCGCTTCAACGACCCGACCACGCACAAGCTCCTGACCGAATACCAGGCGGCGGGTACGGACGAAGCCCGCTTGACCGCCTTGCGTGGCCTGCAAACCGTCATGGTCGAGCAGACGCCCATCATCCCGTTGGTGTACAGCGTGGACTGGGCCATGTACCGGTCGGCGAAGGTGACCGGGTGGCCGACCGAGGCTGATCCCTACGCTCCGGCGGCGCCGTACACACCGGGGCGCGGAGATCGTCGTACTGCGGCTGAAGCCGGCGGGCCAATGAGAGGAGCGGCGCGTTGCGGGTGACCGTGTGGAACGAGAACGTGCACGAGGGCAGGGACGAGAGCGTCCAGCGCGTGTACCCGGAAGGCATCCACGAGGTTGTTGCCGACGGCATCAGGAGGGAGCTGGGCCGGGATGCCGTCGTCACGACCGCCACGCTGGATCAGCCCGGGCAAGGTCTGCCGGCTGAGGTCGTCCGGGCGACCGACGTACTGGTCTGGTGGTCGCATATCGCGAACGACCAGGTCTGCGACGAGGTCGTCGATCGTGTCATCGCACGGGTGGAGCAGGGCATGGGACTCGTCCTGCTCCACTCCGCGCTGTACTCGAAAGTCAGTCTCGAGTTGCTGGGCACCAGTTGCGCGCTCGATCGCTGGGCGCCCGACAACGAGCAACAGGTCTGGACGGTCAAGGCCGGGCACCCCATCACCGCGGGGGTGCCATCTCCGATCGTCATCCCCGCGGACGAGTTGTACGCCGAGCCGTGCGACTTGCCGGAGCCGGATGAGCTCGTGTTCATCAGCTCATACAGTGGTGGCGCCGTGTTCCGCAGCGGGTGCTGTTTCCGGCGTGGGGACGGCAGGATCTTCTACTTCAGTCCGGGTGATCAGCAGTACCCGGTGTACCGGCAGTCCGAAGTACGCAAGGTGATCGCCAATGCGGTCGCGTGGGTGGCCCCGCGCGGCTTGCTCGCGGAACTGACGGAGGATTGATGACGGAGCTTCGGGTCGCCCTCGTGGGCGTGGACCATTGGTACTCGGCGTTGCCGGTTGCGGAGGGGACGCGCTCGCGGGAGCGGCTAAGCCTGGCTGGAGTCTGGGACGCGGATCCGGCACGCGCCGCGTACGTCGCCCAGCGGTACGACGTCGGCCGGGTCGAGGCGGACTGGCGGACCCTGGTGGATGATCCGGGGATCGACGCGGTGATGAGCTTCGTCAGCCCGGACCTCAACCACGAGGTGTGCGTCGCAGCGGCGAAGGCGGGTAAGCACCTCATCGCCAACAAGCCGCTGGCCCTGCGGCTGGAGGATGCCTCGCGCGTGGTCGAGGCCGTCCGCGGCTCGGGTGTCACCTTCCTGCCGGCCGAGTCCCGGCAGCGGTTGGGGCCGGGTCTGCAATGGCTGCAGCAGTGGCTGAAGGAGGGACGGATCGGTCGGTTGACCAGCGCATCGATGTCGACCTGGGCCGGGCTGCCGCGACAGTGGCCGGACGATCCCTCGCCGGGCTGGTTCGCCGACCCGGCCCGCACTGTGGGCGGCGGTTGGGTCGACCACTCCATCTACCAGATCGATCTCCTCCGCTGGCTCCTCGGCGAGGAGATCGTCGCGATCAGCGGGCAGACAGCCAAGCACAGCCATCCCGAACTCGGCGTCGAGGACTACGGGGTGGCGACGGTCACCTTCTCCGGAGGCGCGGTGGCCACGCTGGAGGACACGTGGACCGTGCCGGACGGCGGATTCCAGTCGAGCTACACGCTGGTCGGCAGCGGCGGCGCCGTACGGATGGACGGCATCCAGAGGCGGCTCCTCGTCGCGGGAAAGGTCGAGCCGTTCAACGGATGGGTGGAAGTCGCGCCGCCGGGCCGGCATGACCAGGCTGCTGACCTCGATCATTGGGCCGCTGTCATCAGCGGGGAGTCGGAGCCGGTGGCAACCGTCGAGGACGCGTGGCACAACCTCGCCGCCTGCCTCGCCTTCTACGAGTCGATCGACGCCGGTCGGACCTGTACACCGTCGGAGGGACCGGCATGACCCCGTTGAGAATCGGTGTGCTCGGCGCGGGCATGATCGCCACCGGGGGCGGGGGCGTCCTCCCCAATCTGGACTCGATCCGGCACAAAGCCGAGGTCGTTGCCATCGCCGACGTCGTCCCCGACCTGGCCAAGACTGTCGCCGCGACGTTCGGCATTCCGCACGCCTTCACGAGTCTGGAGGCGATGCTGGACGGCGCCGAGTTGGACGCCGTCGTCAATCTCACGCCGATCCCGGTGCATGGCGAGACGTGCGTCCGGATCCTGGAGGCGGGCAAGCATCTCGCGACCGAGAAGCCGCTCGCCACGACGATGGCCGACGCGGACCGGATCTGTGCGCTGGCCGCCGAGCGTGAGCTGACCGTTGTCTGCGCGCCGTTCAACATGCTCTACCCGGACCGGGCCGAGGCACGCCGGCTGGTCCGGGAAGGGGCCATCGGCAAGATCGCGTTCGCGCGGGTACGGTCGTCGCACGGCGGGCCGGCCTCGGGAGCCTGGCCGGCCGACCCGACCTGGTTCTACCAGAAGGGTTCCGGCCCGCTGTTCGACATGGGCGTCTACGGAATCCACGAGATCACCGGGATCCTCGGGCCCGCCCGGCGGGTGGTCGCCTTCGCCGGCATCACCGAACCGACCCGGACGGTCCGGGGCGGACCATTCCAGGGGAAGACGATCGACGTCACCGCGGACGACAACGTGCTGATGCTGCTGGACTTCGGCGAATCCACCTTCGCGGTCGTCGACGGGACGTTCAACGTGAACGCGAGCCGGGGTCCCAAGCTGGAGATCTTCGGCCGGGCCGGAACCATCAACCTGAGCGGCCGGCCGTTCGGTGGCGACGGGCCGGCACTGGAGATCTTCCGGCTGGACGCGGTCGGCGGGCTGCCGGGCTGGATCGCCCCCGAGCTGCCCGACGGCGATGCGCCGATGCGGCGGCTGGTGGGGCTGCATCGGGCCGTTCTGGTCGATCACCTCGCCGACTGTGTCGCAGGCGGCCTGCGCCCACTGCTCAATCTCGAGCACGCACGGCACGTCCTCGAGATCATGCTGAAGGCCGATGAGTCAGCGAGCAGCGGCCGGGCGATGGACCTGACCACGACGTTCGCGCTGCCGGACCCGGCCGGATGAGACGCCCGATCGCGGCCCAGCTCTGGTCGGTGTTCGCGTTGGCGCGGGACGATTTCCCGAGTGTGCTGCGGCAGATCAGCGAAATGGGGTATGTCGGCGTCGAGGCGTTCGGCCTGCACGGACTGAAGCCGCGGGCGGTTCGGCGCCTGCTCGATGACCTCGGGCTCGAGCTGTGCAGCTCCCATGCGCCCTTCCCGGCGGGACCAGAGGCACAACGAATCCTCGACGAGCAGAGCGAACTCGGCGCCCCTGTACTCGCGTGGAGCCTTGAACCGGAGGAGTTCGCCACCGAGGACAGCATCGCGCGCGGGGTGGAGCGAGTGAATGCCGGTGCGGCGAACGCACAGTCGTACGGCTTGCGGATCGCCTATCACAACCACTCGGCGGAGTTCGCTCGGTTGGCCGATGGGCGACGCGCGTACGACGTTCTGCTGGAAAGGCTCAGTCCGGACGTTCTCGTGGAGCTCGACGTGTACTGGGCAGCGCTTGCCGGCGCTGACCCTGCTGCGGTGGCGCGCGAGCTTGGTGAAAGGGCCCGGTTCCTGCACGTCAAGGACGGTCCGGCGACGGCAGCTGAGGACGCGATGGTGGCCGTCGGTCAGGGCAGCCTGGACATCCCGGCGATCCTGGCGGCGAACCCGGCCGTTGCCTGGCACATCGTCGAGCTGGACCGCTGCGATACCGACGTGATGACCGCGCTGCGGGACAGCCGCGACTATCTCATGGCGCTTTCGAGTTGACTCCGGTATTTTCGGTCATGGCCGTAAAGGCTCAACCCGAGGAGATCCGATGAAGGTCAGCCGGTTGGCAGGAGCACTTGCGGTGCTGGCGGTGGCGGCGGTGAGTGCTTGTGGGGGTTCGGGGGAGTCGTGTCGGCCAAGGCGGTCGTGACGGTGTGGATGTACCCGGTGATCTCCCAGGAGCAGGCGGCGACGGCGTACTGGACGCAGATCGAGAAGGATTTCGAGGCGGCCAACGCCGCCATCGACCTGCGGATCGAGCAGCAGCCGTGGGCGAACCGGGACCAGAAGCTCGCGACCGCGTTCTCCGGTGGCAAGGGACCGGACGTGCTGCTGCTCGGTCCGGACCAGGGTGTCGAGGCGCTCACGTTCCTCAAGACGCTGTACGACGCCGGCGCGATTCCGAAGAGTGCCTTGAGCAACGCGAACGTGGTCGCCGACCAGGCGTTCCGCAAACAGCAGGTGGCGATGGGCTTCACCAACACGCTGATCGACGCCAAGACGGTGACCGCGAGCTGGGGTGCCGCGAACGTGATCGTCGGCGTACCGTTGGAGAACAAGAAGCGTGTCGGATTCGGCCTGCCCGGTGGACTCGCGGTGAACGCCGGGTCGAAGGACGTCGAGGCCGCGGGGAAGTTCCTCACCTTCATGACGCAACCGAAGCAGGTCATCAGCCTCGGCACGGCGGCCAACTTCCTGTCGCCGCGGACCGACGCGCCGGTGCCGGCCACCGACGAGCAGTCGAAGAAGTTCGAGGAGGCCTTGCAGTACGCGTACTCCGGTGAGGTCAACCCGGCGGCCCGGCAGGTGATGGCGCTGGTCGCGGTCGAGATCCAGGCGGTGCTGACCGGAGACGCCGCAGCTGGCCCTCGACGACGCGGCCAAGCAGTCCGACGACCTGCTGTCCAGACAGCGCTGACCGCATGCGAGTGATCGACGTCAACCGCATCGTCGGTCCGGTGCCGACGGGCGACGTACCGAGTGCGGACGCGGCGGGACTACTGGCCGAGCTCGACCGATTGGCCATCGACGCGGCCTGTGTCGTGCACTCCCACGACCTGTACTACGACCCGCTGGCACTGGCCGAACTCCCGGACGATCCACGGTTGGTCCGCGTGCCGGTCGTCGTACCCGGGCCGTTGGGTACGGCGGTGCCGACGACGGCGAAGGTGGTCCGGTTGTGTCCGGCCGAGCACCGGTTCGTGTTGGCCGGGCCGCACGGGGTCGTCATGGCCCGGGAGTTGGCGGAGCGTGGCACCACGGCCCTGGTGGCATTGGAGGATCCGGGCGCGATCCACCGGCTCGCGACCGAGGTGCCGGCGTTGCGGATCGTGCTGATCAACACCGGCTACCGCGCGCTGCGGGAGCTGGCTGAGCTGATGGACGTCCATGCCGAGATCAGAGTGGACACCGCGACGCTGTGCGGCCATCTGCAGGTCGAGTGGGTAGCCCAACGGTACGGCGCTCACCGGGTGCTCTTCGGCACCGGCGCACCACTGACCGACGATGCCGGACCACGGTTCCAGCTCGATCATCTGGAGCTCCCCGCGGCCGACGTCGAGTTGATTGCCGGTGGCAACGTGATGGAGTTGCTCGGATGATCATCGACGCCCACGGGCACCTCGGGGCGTGGTTCGCGTTCGCGATCCCGGACAGCTCGACGGCGAGCCTGGTCCGGGTGATGGACCGGTGCGGCGTGGCAACGATGTGCGTGTCGCACCTGCTCGCGATCGGCCCCGACTCACGGGCCGGGAACGCTTTGCTGCTTGACGAACTGGAGCAGTATCCCGGCCGCTTCCTCGGGTACGCCGTCTATGACCCGCACGACCCGGAGGCGTCAGTACGGGCGGCCGACCTGCTGGCGACACCGGGGATCGTCGGGCTCAAGCTGCACCCGGACACCCATGAGCATCCGTTGGACGGGCCGGGCTATGAGGCCGCGTTCACGGTGGCGGCCGAGCATGACTGCCTTGTGCTCGCGCACGGGATGTTCTCGTCGCCGTGGTGCGGTCCGGATCGGTTCGCGACCGTCGCCGCACGGTATCCGTCCGTCGAACTGCTGATGGGACATGCCGGGCTCTACCCGGCCGGCTTTCCCGCGGCGGCCGAGGTGGCGCTGAAGCACCCGCACGTGACGCTGGAGATCTGCGGCTCGCGGACGACCGCACGTCACGTCGCCTGGCTGGTCGAAAAGGTCGGTGCGGACCGGATGGCGTTCGGCTCCGACGCACTCTTCCTCGATCTCCGCGTCGGGCTCGGCCGGGTGCAGCTCGCACCGATCTCCACGGCCGACCGCGATCAGTTGCTGTCCGGCACGATGACCCGGCTCCTGGAGGGACGCAGATGAGGCTCGCGATCGATGGCGGTACGCCGGTACGCACGGCCGGCTGGCCATCGTGGCCACCGCCCGCAACCGCCGAGCAGCGTGAACTCCTGCTCGAGGTGCTCGACAGTGGCGCATGGGGATCGACCACCGGGACCAAGGTCGGTGAGTTCACCAACGCCTTCGCCGCCTCGATCGGGGCGCCGTACGGCGTCTCGGTCGTGAATGGCACGGTGGCGCTCTTCCTCGCTCTCCGGGCACTCGGGGTCGGCCGGGACGACGAGGTGATCGTGCCCGCGTATACGTTCGTGGCGAGTGCGACCGCGGTGGTGCTGGCCGGCGCGCGACCGGTGATCGCGGACGTCACGCCGGAGACGTTGCATCTCGATCCGGTGGCGGTGGAACGGCTGATCGGTCCGCGGACGAAGGCGATCATGCCGGTGCATCTGGCCGGCGGCCCAGCGGATGTCGATGCGTTGCAGGAGTACGGCGTACCGATCGTCGAGGATGCGGCGCAGGCGCATGGGGCGACGTGGCGGGGCCGGCCGGTCGGGACGCTGGGCGATGCGGCGTGCTTCAGCTTCCAATCCAGTAAGGCGATGACGGCCGGCGAGGGTGGGCTGATCGTGACGTCCGACGAGGCGGTGTATCGCAAGCTGTGGGCGCTGCACAACGTCGGCCGGCGCATCGAGGGTGGTTGGTACGAGCATCCGGATGTCGGCTGGAACCTGCGGATGACCGAGTTCCAGGCCGCCGTCCTGCTGCCCCAACTCGCCATGCTCGACGAGCAGCTCAAGACCAGGGAACGTGCGGTCGACTACCTGCGCCAGGAACTCGACATCCTTCCGGCGCCTGCGGGTACGACGAGGAGCAGTCACCATCTCGCGTTGGTGCGCTACGACCCGCACGCCTTCGGTGGACGGAGCAAGGCCGAGTTCATCGCCGCGATGGTCGCCGAGGGTGTCCCTCTCGACGCCGGCTATCGCTCGCTTTCCCACGAGACGGCACTGAGCGCCTACTCCGATCTCCAGCCCTGCCCGGTGGCCGAAGCTGCCGAGGACTCGGTCGTCTGGATCCGCCAGAGCCTCCTGATGGCCGACGACGAAGCGCTGGCCGATATCGGTCAAGCGGCCCGAAAGGTTCGGCAAGCGTTCTCCGGTGGCTGAGAATGCTTCCATGTCGTCCCGTCCGAACGTCGTCGTCTTCCTGACCGACCAGCAACGCTGGGACACCACCGGCCCGCACGGCTGTCCACTGGAGCTGACCCCGAACCTGGATCGAATCGGCCGGGCCGGGACCCACTTCGCCAGTTCCTTCACCTGCCAGCCGCTGTGTACTCCGGCGCGGGCGACCCTGCAGACCGGGCTCTACCCGACGACGGCGGGACCGTGGCGCAACGGGATCCCGCTGCCTGACGACTCGAAGACGCTCGCCCACCACTTCGGTGCAGCCGGCTACGAAACGGCGTACATCGGCAAGTGGCACCTCGGCGACCCAGCCGTGCGCGGACCGGTCGAACCGCGCTACCGCGGTGGTTACGACTACTGGCTCGCCGCCAACGCACTCGAGCACACGTCGGACGCGTACGACACGATCGTGTACGACGGGACCGGCGCGCGGGTGAGGTTGCCCGGCTACCGGGTGGACGCGCTCACGGACGCCGCCATCCGCTACCTCGCCGTACCGAGGGAGCAGCCCTTCTACCTGTTCGTGTCGTTGCTCGAACCGCATCACCAGAACCGGCGCGACGACTATCCCGCGCCCGAGGGGTACGCCGAGCGCTACCGCGGGGCGTGGACACCGCCGGACCTGGCGACGCTCGGTGGTACGGCGTACCGGCAGTTGCCCGGGTACTACGGGATGATCAAGCGGATCGACGAGGCGTACGGACGGTTGCTGGAGACATTGACCAGTCTCGGACTGCGCGACGACACGATCGTGCTGTTCACGTCCGACCACGGGAACCACTTCAAGACGCGCAACGACGAGTACAAGCGGTCGGTGCACGACGCATCGATCCGGGTGCCGACGGTTGCGACCGGCGGTGTCTTCACCGGCGGCGGGCAGGTGAACCAGTTGATCAGCCACGTCGATCTGCCGCCGACACTGCTCGACGCCGCAGGCCTGCCGGTGCCGGGGGAGATGCAGGGGAGATCGGTGGTGCCGTTGCTGCGCAATCGCGGTGCGGACTGGCCGGACGATGTGTTCGTGCAGGTCAGTGAGTCGGAGACGGCCCGCGCGGTGCGGACTCAGCGGTGGAAGTACGGCGTGACCGCGCCGGATGACGCGCCCGCGGCCGAGCGGTACGACGAGGCGTATCTCTACGACCTGATGGCCGATCCGGACGAGCTCGACAACTTGATCGGCTACCAGTCACACGGGAACGTCGCCGACCGGCTCCGCGAGCGACTCGTCCGCCGGATGACCGCCGCGGGGGAGAAAGAACCTGCGATCACACTCAGCCCTGAGCGACCGTCCGGCCAAAGGCTGATCCATCCGGAAGAGGCACTCAGCTGACGAGGGCTGTGAAGGCGTCGAGGGCGCGGCGGATGTTGTCGACCGAGTTCGCGTAGGAGAAGCGGAGGTGGTTCTCGCCGTACGCGCCGAAGGAGGTGCCGGGGAGGACCGCGACGCCGGCTTCCTCGAGGAGGCGGTCGGCCAGCGTCGCCGCGGACTGGCCGAGCTCGCTGATGTTGGGGAACGCGTAGAACGCGCCCTCCGGTTCGACACAGGACACACCCGGTACGGCGTTCAGCCCCGAGACGATCACCTCGCGGCGTTCGCGGAAGGCCTCGAGCATCCGGTCGACGTCGTCCCACGGACCTTCGAGGGCCGCGATGGCGGCGTACTGGCTGAAGGCCGACGTACAGGAGACCGAGTTGATCAGCAGACGCGTCACCGGCTCGACCAGAGGCTGCGGGAACACGCCGAAGCCGAGCCGCCAGCCGGTCATCGCGAACGTCTTCGACCAGCCGTCGAGGAGGATCGTCCGCTCGGCCATGCCGTCGAGATCGAGGACGCTGTGGTGATCGCCGTCGTACCGCAGCGCCCAGTAGACCTCGTCGCTGAGGACGACCAGGTCGTGCTCGATCGCGATCTCGGCGATCGCCCGCAGTTGCTCGGGGGTGGAGGCGCTGCCGCACGGGTTGTGCGGCGAGTTGAGGATCAGCAGCTTGGTCCGGTCGGTGATCAGCGACCGTAGTTCGTCGGGGTCGATGACGAACCCGTTCTCCTCACGCAGCGGCACCGGCACCGGCTTCGCGCCGGCGAACGCGGTGATCGACGCGTACATCGGGAAGCCGGGGTCGGGGTAGAGGACCTCGTCGCCTTCCTCGCACAACGCCATGATCGTGAAGAACATGATCGGCTTCGCGCCCGGCGTGATCACGACCCGGTCCGGCGAGGTGGTCAGCCGGCCGGTGCGCTCGAGGGACTCCGTCACCGCGGTCCGCAGCTCCGGGATCCCGGGCGCCGGCACGTAGTGCGTGAACCCCTTGTCCAGGGCCTGCTGCGCGGCGGTGATCACATGCGCCGGAGTGTCGAAGTCCGGCTCACCGATCTCCAGGTGCACGATCTCGCGGCCGCTCGCCTCCAGCGCCTTCGCCTTGGCCAGCACCTCGAACGCAGACTCGGTCCCCAGTCGTTCCATCCGCCCAGCAAGCTTCACGACGTCCACCCTAGTCTGAGCGCATGACACGTGTAGCGGTGACCGGGAGCAGCGGCAAACTCGGCCGGGCAGTAGTCGATCACTTGGCGGACCACGGCTGGGACGTGGTCGCGCTCGATCAGGCGGCACCGGCGCGGGGCGACGTCGTCTCGACGCGACTCGACCTGACCGATTTCGGCCAGACCTACGAGGCGATCGCCGGGATCGACGATCGGCACGACGGCGTCGACGCGGTGGTGCACCTGGCCGCGATCCCGGCCCCTGGACTGCGGCCGAACGCGGCGACGTTCCAGAACAACATGACCGCCACCTACAACGTGTTCTCGGCGGCGCTGCGGGCCGGCGTCCGGAACATCGTGTGGGCGTCGAGCGAGACGGTGCTCGGACTGCCGTTCGACGAGTTCCCGCCGTACGTGCCGGTGGACGAGGACTACCCGCCGCGGCCGAACAGCACCTACTCGTTGGTGAAGACCCTCGAGGAGGAGCTGGCCCGGCAGTTGTGCCGGTGGCATCCGGACCTCAAGCTGATCGGGCTGCGGTTCTCGAACGTGATGTACCCCGAGGACTACGCGGGCTTCCCGTCGTTCGACGCCGACGCGCAGGCGCGCAAGTGGAACCTCTGGGGTTACATCGACGCCCGCGACGGCGCGCAGGCGGTGCGGAAGGCGCTCGAGTACGGCGTGACCGGGACGGACGTGTTCATCGTCGCGAACGCGGACACGGTGATGTCCCGGCCCAACGAGGAACTGCTCGCCGAGGTGTTCCCCGGCGTACCGGTGAAGAAGCCGTTCGGCCCGAACGAGACGCTGCTGTCCATCGACAAGGCCCGCCGACTCCTCGGCTACGAGCCCGAGCACACCTGGCGGACTAGTTAGTGTCCCCTAAGTGACACTAGGCCCGTAGGGAAAGACCTTCTCCGGGTCGTACGTCGCGCGGACCTCGGCGAGGCGGGCGAACGTGTCGGCCGGCCAGGATGCCTGGTAGGACCCGGGCAGGGTGAAGGCGCCGGCGAAGTTCACCGTCATCTCGGGGGAGATCCACGGCGCGAGCCTGGTCAGGACGCCGTCGATCGTTGCCGGCAGCACCTGCTCGAAGAGGCTGGGGTCCGGTACGCCGATCATCACCAGCGTGCCGGCTCCACCACGACCGCCGACGGCACTGCCTTCGGGTACGTCGCGCTGGGTCGCTCCACCGAGATGACGCAGCTCGACCGCGACCAGTGGCAACTGCTGGTCGGGGCCGGCAGCCTCGAGGAACGCCGCGATGAAGTCGGCGTTGAGCTCGGCGAGCATCACGCCGCGGTCGAACACCGCGGTCGGGTCCTTCGGGTCGTTGTGGATCAGCGCGATGTCGGCGGCCGGCATCTCGCCGACCGCGTCGATCAGCGTCGTCCCCGCGTCCCGGATCGGCTGGAGGAGTCGCTTGCCCTCGGCCGCGTCTCCGACGTACGCGAAACGGACGTTCAGGACCGTCTTGCCGCGGAGTGGTTCGGGGATGAACTCGAGCGGCGGCAGCCGGAGGATCACGACCGAGGAGTTCGCGGTCTCGGGCAGTTTGCTGGTCCAGTCGGTCCACGCGGTCAGCACCGGCGCGATGTGCTCGGCCTCGAAGAACACGGAACCGCCGTACAGCGTGGTCAACTCGACCAGGGCGAAGTCCATCGACGTGACGATGCCGAATCCGCCCTTGCCGCCACGCAGGGCCCAGAACAGGTCGGGGTGCTCGGTCGCTGTTGCGGTGACGACCTCGCCGGATCCGGTCACGACGCGGAAGCCACGCGCCCAGTCGGACGAGAAGCCGTACGTCCGGGCCAGCGGGCCCAGTCCACCGCCGAGGGTGTAGCCGATGCAGCCGACCACGTCCGACGCACCGGTGACCGGGGCGAGCCCGTGCTCCGCGGCGGCCGTGACCACCTCGGCCCAGACGGCGCCCGCGTTGATGTGGGCCACCTGCTCGTCCGCGTCGACGCTGACGCCGGTCAGCCGGGACGTGGTGACCACGATCCCGCCGGTGATCGCCGTCGCCGACCCGTGTCCGGTCGCCAGCACGCGGACCGGCGTACCGGTCTCGGCCGCGGCCCGTACGACGGCGCCGGCGTCGGCCTCACTGGTGATCCCGACCACGACGTCCGGACTGTGTACGACCGCGGTGTTGAAGCCGGCCAACTCCGCCGCGAATTCCGCGTCCTCCGGTGCCAGCACCGGCCCGGCCACCTCGGCCCGCAACCGCTCGATCAACCCACCCATCGGTACCCCTCCCCAAAGTTCCCGACAGTCTTGCGGCCGAAAGGGTCACGAAACCGGTCACCGCGAGTGACGACGCACCGGAAAGAGGGACCCGACTCGACGGTAGGGGTCCAGGGCTGAAAACCTGTGCCAGCGGTTGGCGATCCTGGCCGCAGACGGCAGGGTGAGACACGGAGGCGGTCGATGTTCAAGCGTATCGCAGTGGTGAACAGAGGCGAGGCCGCGATGCGGCTGATCAACGCTGTTCGCGAGGTCAACGCCGAGGGCGGTGACCCGATCGAGACGGTCGCGCTGTTCACGGATGGTGAGCGGACTGCGACCTTCGCCCGCGAAGCGGACATCGCGTACCCCCTCGGCCCGGCGTCGGCGCGGCCGTACCTGGACCTGGCTCTGCTGGAGCGCGCCCTGCTGGAGACGAAGGCCGACGCGGCCTGGGTCGGCTGGGGATTCGTCGCCGAGGACCCGGCGTTCGCCGAACTGTGCGAGCGGATCGGTGTGACCTTCATCGGGCCGTCGCCGGAGGCGATGCGCAAGCTCGGCGACAAGATCGGGTCCAAGCTGATCGCCGAGGAGGTCGGCGTACCGGTCGCGCCGTGGAGCCGCGGACCGGTCGGGTCGCTGGAGGCGGCGCTGTGGGCGGCCGAGACGATCGGCTACCCATTGATGCTCAAGGCAACGGCCGGCGGCGGTGGCCGCGGCATCCGGGTGGTCCGCTCCGCCGACGAGCTTACCGACGCGTACGCGCGGACCAGCGAGGAAGCCGCCCGTGCGTTCGGCAGCGGCGTCGTGTTCCTCGAGCGGCTCGTCACCGGAGCCCGGCACGTCGAGGTGCAGGTGATCGCGGACGGTCAAGGCACCGCCTGGGCGCTCGGTGTCCGGGACTGCTCGGTGCAGCGCCGGAACCAGAAGGTCATCGAGGAGTCCGCCTCCCCGCTGCTGGCCGCCTCCCAGGTCGACGACCTGAAGGCGTCGGCCGAGCGCCTGGCGCTCGCGGTCGGCTACCGCGGCGCGGCGACGGTCGAGTTCCTGTACCACCCGGGTGAGAAGAGCTTCGCCTTCCTCGAGGTGAACACCCGGCTCCAGGTGGAGCACCCGATCACCGAGATGACGACCGGGGTCGACCTGGTCAAGGCCCAGTTGCACGTCGCGAACGGCGGCCGCCTGGAGGGCCCGAAGCCCGTCGAGAGCGGCCACGCCGTCGAGGCCCGGCTGAACGCCGAGGATCCGGACCGCGACTTCGCGCCGTCGCCGGGGCGGATCGCCGTCCTCGATCTGCCGGCCGGCCCGGGTGTCCGGGTGGACACCGGAGTGAGCGCGGGGGACAGCATCCCGGCGGACTTCGACTCGATGATCGCGAAGATCATCGGCTACGGCCGGACCCGCGACGAGGCACTCGCGCGGCTGCGCCGAGCTGTCGGTGCGACCACCGTGCTGATCGAGGGCGGCGCGACCAACAAGAGCTTCATCCTCGACCTGCTCGCCCAGCCCGAAGTGATCGACGGCAGCGCCGACACCGGCTGGATCGACCGGGTCCGCGGCGAGGGCCGATTGGTGTCGCACCGGCACTCCGGTGTCGCCCTGGTCGCGGCCGCGATCGAGGGCTACGAGGACGCCGAGCAGGTCGAGCTGACGCGGTTGCTCGAGACCGCGCACGGCGGCCGTCCGCAGGTGCAGCACGAGGTCGGCCGCGCGATCGACCTGAAGCTGCGCGGCGCGAGCTACCGGGTGACGGTGGCGCGGATCGGCCCGTCCCGGTTCCGGGTCGGTGTCGGCTCCGGCAACGACCAGTTCAAAGTGGTGGACGCCGATCTGGAGCGGCTGGACAGCTACACCGGTCGCCTGACCGTTGGTGGTCAGCGGTTCCGGCTCGTCACCGCGACGCATGGGCCTGTCCACCTGGTCGAGGTGGACGGCGTGACCCACCGGGTCAGCCGCGACGAAGGCGGCGTACTGCGGTCACCCGCGCCCGCGTTGGTGGTCGCGACGCCGGTGCAGACCGGCACCGAGGTCGAGGCCGGTGCGCCGGTGCTCGTGCTGGAGAGCATGAAGATGGAGACGGTGCTGTACGCGCCGTTCAAGGCCACCGTGAAGGAGCTGCTGGTCGCCACCGGCAGCCAGGTCGAGACCGGGGCGCCGCTGCTCCGGCTGGAGCCGGTCGCGGACGAGGGCGCGGAGGAGGTCGCCGCGCCGGTCGGGAACGGCGTACGGCTGGACCTGCCGAACGGGTCGGGGGAGAAGTCCGCCGCGGAGCGGGTCGAGCGCGGTCTGGACGACCTGCGCAGCATGCTGCTCGGGTTCGACATCGATCCGCGTGACGAAGGCGGCATGCTGGCCGGGTACCTGATCGCGCGGGCCGAGCTCCCGGAGCCGCCGGTCGTCGCCGAGATCGAGCTGCTGAAGGTCTTCGCCGACTTCGCCGAGCTGAGCCGCAACCGGCCGGCCGGTGAGGAGATCAACACCGAGCACCGGGTGCACAGCCCGCGCGAGCACTTCCACACCTACCTGCAGAGCCTCGACCCCGAGCGCGGCGGCCTGCCGAGCGAGTTCCGGGCCCGGCTGGCCCGGGTGCTCGGCCACTACGGCGTCACGGATCTCGAGCGCAGCACCGAGGTCGAGGAGGCCGTGTTCCGGATCTTCCTCGCCCAGCAGCGCTCGACGCCGGACGTGCTGCTGGTGACGTCGCTGCTGCAGCGCTGGATCGACGAGCCGCGCCCGGAGACGCCGCTGGACGAGTCCGCGCACGACCTGCTGGACCGGCTCGTGCTGGCCACCCAGCTGCGCTTCCCGGTGGTCGGCGACCTGGCCCGGAGCGTCCGGTTCCGCTGGTTCGACCAGCCGCTGGTGGACGCGGAGCGGGCCTCCATCATCGCCGGTGTCGGCGACGAGGTCGCGGACCTGGCGGCGCACCCGGAGGCACCGGACCGGCAGGAGCGGATCGACGCGCTGGCCGCGATCCCGGAGCCGATCGTCCGGTTCCTGGCACAGCGGCTGGAGCGCGGCTGGGCTGAGCCTGAGCCGATGCTCGAGGTGCTGATCCGCCGGCACTACCGCGAGTACGAGCTGCACGACCTGCGCGCGTTCGCCGTCGACGGGCGGCCGTTCGCGACCGCCGACTACACGATCGACGACCGGCCGAGCCACCTGGTCACCACGGTCGGCACGGTGGCCGAGATCGCCGACCCGGACAGCGGGCTTTCCCAGGCGCTGACCGCCCGGATCGACGCCCGCCCGGCCGGCCACGAGGCCGTGGTCGAGCTCTACCTCTACGGCTCGGACCTGCCGGAGTCGCAGCAGGAGGCGTCCGACCGGTTCCGCCGGATGGTCGCCGGGCTGCCGATCGCCCAGCGCGTACGCCGGTTCTCGGTGGCGATCGCGCCCGGTGCGGACCGGCCGGTCCTGTACTTCACCTACCGCCCGGCCGGCGGCTCGGTGGCCGAGGACGACAACGTCCGCGGTGTGCACCCGATGGTCGGCCGCCGGTTGAACCTGTGGCGCCTGCGCGACTTCCGGATCACCCGGCTCGAGAGCCCGGAAGACGTCCTGCTCTACTACTGCGTCGCGCGCGACAACGAGGCCGACCAGCGGCTTGTCGCGCTGGCCCAGGTGCGCCAGTTCGCGGTGGTCCGCGACGAGGACGGGCAGGTGACCTCGCTGCCGCACGCGGAGCGGGCGATCGCGAACTGCCTGGAGGCGATCCGCCGGGCCCGCACCGAGCGGGGAGCGGCCGGGGCGAAGCTCGACATGAACCACGTCTGGGTCCAGATCTGGCCGGTCGTCGACGTGCAGGTCGACGAGGTCAGCGCCCTGCAGCGCAACATCGCGCCGCTGACCGCCGGAGCCGGCATCGAGGAGGTCCTCGTGCAGGGCCGGGTCGCGGCGCCGGACGGCACCATCAATCCGGTCGCGGCCCGGTTCTACTACCAGCACGGTGCGGGCGTCGTCACGTCGATCGAACTGCCGCCGACCGGCCGGCTGCTGCCGCTCGACGACTATGCCCAGAAGGTGCAGCGATCCCGCCGGCGCAACACGATCTACCCCTACGAGGTCAGCGACATGGTGGCCGGCGTGGGCGGCTCGTTCGTCGAGCACGACCTCGACGACGCCGGCGCTCTGGTCCCGGTCGAGCGCCCCCGCGGGCTGAACAAGGCCGGCATCATCCTCGGAATCGTCCGTACGCCGACCGAACGGCACCCGGAGGGTGTCACGCGCGTGGCGCTCAGCGGCGACCCGACGAAGGCGCTCGGCGCGGTGGCGGAGCGGGAGTGCGCGCGGATCATCGCGGCCCTCGACCTGGCCGAGCGGATGCAGGTCCCGGTCGAGTGGTACTCGCTGTCGGCCGGAGCCCGGATCTCGATGGACTCCGGCACCGAGAACATGGACTGGGTCGCCAAGGCGCTGAAGCGGATCGTCGAGTTCACCCAGGCGGGCGGCGAGATCAACATCGTGGTCGCCGGGATCAACGTCGGCGCGCAGCCGTACTGGAACGCCGAAGCGACGATGCTGATGCACACCAAGGGCATCCTGGTGATGACGCCGGACAGTGCGATGGTGCTGACCGGTAAGCAAACGCTGGACTTCTCCGGCAGCGTGTCCGCGGAGGACAACTTCGGCATCGGCGGCTACGACCGGGTGATGGGCCCGAACGGCCAGGCGCAGTACTGGGCGCCGGACCTGAAGAGCGCGCGGGACGTGCTGATGGCGCACTACGACCACTCGTACGTCGTTCGCGGCGAGGCGGGTCCACGGCGGGCCGACACGTCGGACCCGGTCGATCGTGACGTCACGACGTACCCGCACGACGTGCCGGACAGCGACTTCAAGACGGTGGGCGAGATCTTCTCGGCGGCGACGAACCCCGACCGGAAGAAGGCGTTCGACATCCGCACGCTGATGCGGTCCGTCACCGACCAGGACCACCCGGTGCTGGAGCGCTGGGCCGGCATGGCCGACGCCGACACCGCGGTCGTGCAGGACGCCCGGCTCGGCGGGTATCCGGTCTGCCTGGTCGGGATCGAGTCCAAGTCCGTGCCGCGGCGGGGCTTCCCGCCCGCGGACGGGCCGGACACCTACACCGCGGGCACGCTGTTCCCGCGGTCGTCGAAGAAGGTGGCCCGGGCGATCAACGCGGCCAGCGGCAACCGCCCGCTGGTGGTGCTGGCGAACCTGTCCGGCTTTGACGGATCACCTGACTCGATGCGGAACCTGCAGCTCGAGTACGGCGCCGAGATCGGCCGCGCGATCGTGAACTTCGAGGGCCCGATCGTGTTCTGCGTGGTGTCGCGCTACCACGGCGGCGCGTTCGTGGTCTTCTCGAAGGCGCTCAACCCGTCGATGACGGTGCTCGCGGTCGAGGGCTCGTTCGCCTCGGTCCTCGGTGGTGCGCCGGCGGCCGCGGTCGTGTTCGCCGGTGAGGTGGACGCACGGACGGCCTCCGACCCACGGGTGGCGTCGCTGGCCGAGCAGGTCCGGGAGGCGATCGGCGCGGAGCGGGCCGCCCTCGCGACCGAGCTGGCCGAGGTGCGAACCGCTGTCCGGGCCGAGAAGCTCGGCGAGGTCGGCACCGAGTTCGACCGGGTGCACAGCATCCGGCGCGCACTCGAGGTCGGATCGGTCGACGCGGTCATCACGGCGGCGGAACTGCGCCCAAAGTTGATCGAGGCAATCATTTCCGGCCTAGCCGGGGACGCCCCGCTGGCTTAGCCTTGAGGGTATGCGTGCCGAGAGGGGCGGTCGCAGTCGGGCTCGGTCGTTGATCACGTTCATCGGCGTGAGTGTGCTGTCGGGCGCCCTGGCGGCGGGGCTCGCGGTGCCGTTCGCCGGGTTCGCCGGGCGCGGTTCGGAGCAGGTGGCCGAGACCGTGCAGAACCTGCCGCGCGAGCTCGACGTCGATCCGGTCGCGGTCCGGAGCCGGATCCTGGCCGCGGACGGCACGCTGATCGCCACCCTGTACGAGCAGAACCGGATCCCGGTGCCGCTGGCCGCGATGAGCCCGATCATGCTCAAGGCGATCGTCGCGATCGAGGATTCCCGGTTCTACGACCACGGCGCGCTCGACCTGAAGGGCACGCTGCGCGCGATGATCCGCAACCAGACCGAGGGCGAGGTGCAGCAGGGCGGCTCGAGCATCACCCAGCAGTACGTGAAGCTCAGCCTGGTCGAGAAGGCGAAGAGCGCCGCGGCCCGCCGGCGGGCCACCGAGGTGTCCTACCAGCGCAAGCTGACCGAGCTGCGCTACGCGATCGCGGTCGAGAGCGAGCTGAGCAAGGACGAGATCCTCGAGCGCTACCTGAACCTGGTCAACTTCGGTGACGGCGCGTACGGCGTCCAGGCGGCCTCCCAGCACTACTTCCGGACCACGGCCGACAAACTCACGCTGCCGCAGGCCGCGCTGCTGGCCGGCCTGGTGAAGAACCCGACCGGCTACGACCCGACCAACGACCTGGCCCGCGCCAAGGCTCGCCGGGACCTGGTGTTGCGGCGGATGCTCGAGCTCGGCGTGATCTCGCTGCACCAGGCCAAGCAGGCGCTGAAGGCCCCGGTGGTCAACCTGTCCAGGGTCGAGCCGGTGCCGAACGGCTGCGCCAACTCCCGGTACCCCTTCTACTGCGACTACGTCGTCTCCAAGTTGCTGGAGAACCCGGCCCTCGGCGCGACCATCAGGGACCGCGACCACTACCTGAAGACCGGCGGGCTGACCATCCGGACCACGATCGACCCGCGGATCCAGGCGGCCGCGCAGGCGTCGATCGAGGCGCACAGTAAGCCCACCGACACCGCGATCGCGGCGATCACCATGGTTCAGCCGGGCACCGGCGTGGTGAAGGCGATGGTGCAGAGCAAGCCGTACGGCAACGGCCGGAACCATACGAACTACAACTACAACGTCGAGAAGTCCTACGCCGGCGGGTACGGCGGGTTCCAGAACGGCTCGACGATGAAGGCGTTCACGATCGCGGCGGCCCTGCAGAAGGGCATCCCGATGGACTACCGGATCAATTCGCCGCAGCAGATCAACCTGAGTGGGAAGAAGTTCACGACCTGCACCGGCTTTACCCGGGACCCGGACTACACCCCGCAGAACTCGACCCACAGCGGTGACCTGACCATGGTCGAGGCGGCCCGGTTCTCGACCAACACCTACTTCCTGCAGCTGTCCCAGCGAGTCGGCCTGTGCCCGATCGCCGGGGTGGCGGCTCGGCTCGGGGTGTACAACGCGCAGACCGGCCAGCCGCTCGACCAGGTCGTGTCGATGACGCTGGGCGTCGGCTACGTGACTCCGCTGATGCTGTCGAACGCGTACGCGACGTTCGCGGCCCGCGGCAGGTACTGCAAGCCGCTGGTCGTCGCCACGGTGCGGGACAAGTCGGGCAAGTACATCGACACCCCGCAGATCGAGTGCAAGCAGGCCATCCCCCGGCAGGTCGCCGACGGCGTCAACCGGGTGCTCAGCGAGGTGATGATGCCCGGCGGGACCGGTGGCCGGCTGCGGTTCGGCACCCGGGACATGGCCGGCAAGACCGGCACGATCCAGCAGAACCTGGCCGTCTGGTTCTGCGGCTACACCCCGAACCTGGCCGCCGCCGCGGTCGTCGCCGACGCGAATCTCCCGTACACGAACCTGATGTACCGGCACACCCTGGACGGGCGCGACATCGCCGACCCGACCGGCTCCGGCACCGCCGGACCGCTGTGGCAGACCGCGATGCAGGGCGCGCTGCGCGGCATGCCGGTGAAGCGGTTCGTCTCCCCGCCTTCCAGGCTGGTCAGAGGCCCCGACTCCGCCGCCAAGCCGGGCGAGAACAAGCCCAAGCCCAACGAGAACCGGCCGGGCTGACGCTACCCCTCGTGCGCGGAGTGGCCGCAGACCTCGCCGTCGGCCTTCAGCGTCGGCGGCACGTCGATGGACGGGTTCTGGTCGAAGAACCCGAACGGCTTGAGCCAGAACGCGATCGTGTCGGCCGGCATCACCGGCCAGTCCTCGATCCGGGTGACGTGGTGGATGCCGAACACGTACCAGAGCACGACGTCGGTGTTCTGCAGCGCCTCGTCGTCCGCGATCCACCGGGTCATCCCGTCGTCGACCGTCGACTGGGTCGGGTAGTCCCCGCACGGCCAGCGTTCCTCGTCGTGGTGCTTGGTCACCCAGACGGTGTGCCCGATCACCGGTGCGCGCAGGTATTGCGGCGTATCGGGGTCCATCAGGGGCGGAATCGAGGCACTCGGGACGAGCTTGTACGCCGGGTTCGTGCCGACGGTGTTCACCCGGTTCGGGTTGACCACCTTCCAGGACCGTTGGGTCGACCAATTGAAGTCACGGGCTGACTCGGACTCGGAACGGATCGGAGTCGCCGCGGTGACGACCGCGAGTCCGTACGGGTTGTCCGGCGAGACCGGCAGCGCCCGGGAGTCGACCTCCTGGACGGTGTTCCCGTCGCCGTCCACGTCGAGGTCGAGCCGCGCGACCAGGAAGTGCTGGTGGAACGGCGCATACGTTTGTTTGTCGACCACGGTCCCGGTCGGTGGCGGCGTACCGCCGGCGGCGAACGGCGTGGTCACCATCAGGCCGGTCGCCCGGACCTCGCACTCGATGTTGCCGTCCTGGTAGAAGCGCCAGTAGATCAGGTACTCGTAGTTCGCCACGGTCGCGTGACAGGACACGACCATGCGGCGCATCCGGCGGACCTCGGCGCCCGTCGTGTGGTCGACGTGCTTCCAGAGGACGGCGTTGTCCTCCTCGTGCAGGCAGATCGCGTTCTTGATCGTGAACGGCTCGCCGCGCGTGTCGTGCAGTACGGCGTCCAGGTAGACGATCTCGCCGAGACAGTCGCAGCCGAGCTCGAGCGACGTGGTCATGAACCCGAGACCCCACTCGCCGATGTCGAACGCCGTACGCCGGTAGTGGTCGAACGACGTGTCCCGGTAGGGGACCACCATCTCGGTGAACGACATCCGGTAGGCGATCTCGCGATCGTCGTACGTGACCTGGTAGATGACCGGGCCTTCACGGTGGTTGAAGCCGAGTCGCATCGACCATTTCTGCCACTTGAGCTCGGTGCCGTCGACGGTGAACGAGACACCTTCGGGCTGGGTGACGTGCAGCGGCTTGAGGTCCGTGCGCAACGAGCCGCTCCACACACCGGGTGCGTACTCCGCGTTGACGTCCGGCTGCCCGTGGTCGTGATCGTTCTCGAGCTCGAGCAGTTCCAGGGTGTTCATGTCGACGACGACCTTGAGGCCGGACACCGGATGTGCGTACGGATTGCCGTCGGGCGTCTCGCGGTACCAGATGTCGCACCAGCCGAGCCGCCGGTCGCGGTACTTGTCCGGCATCAAGGCCTTGCCGTACGTCCACACCTCGATCAGAACCAGCGACAGATCGGTGATGCCGCGCTCGGCCAAGGCGGCGATCACGTCGGGATGAGCCTTCATCGCCTCGTCGACCTCGTGGTACTCGTCGACCGTGAAGTTCGGCGTCGCCCCGGGGACGTGGGTCCACGACACCACCCGGTCTTCGGTCAGGTCGACCACGGCTTCCCAGGTCTGGTTGTCGGCCCGGTTCCACAGGACGGCGAACGCCGTACGAGGAATGTCGTCACCGGGCCGCCACGCCTTGACGGCCTCCTTGGCCGGCTCGAGCAGCTCGATCGCGGCGAATCGCCATGACCCGCCGAGCTCCTCGTCCCGGCGCAGGATCGCGGCCGTCTGCCGGAACTCGTGCTCGTCCAGCGGCTCGAGTGGATGCGTCGCCATGGGCTTCTCCTCGTCAGTGGGTGAGCCTAGATTGAGGGCACGGGGGACGATTCGTTGGCCGTGCTAGGGGGTTCTCATGCCGGAGAAGAAGGTCTTCCACAACGTCATCGACGGAAAGGTCCAGGCCGCCGCGTCCGGGGCGATGATGGACATCGTCAACCCGTCCACCGGCGAGGTGTACGCGTCCGCGCCGAACTCGGACGAGAACGACGTCGATCAGGCCTTCCAGGCCGCGGCGACGGCGTTCGAGAGCTGGCGCTGGTCGACACCGAGTGAGCGGCAGCACGCGCTGCTGAAGCTCGCCGACGTGATCGAGGCCGGCGCCGAGGAACTGATCGCGATCGAGAGCGAGAACACCGGCAAACCGGTGGCCCTGACCCGGTCGGAGGAGATCCCGCCGATGGTCGACCAGATCCGCTTCTTCGCCGGCGCCGCACGGGTGCTGGAGGGCAAGTCGGCCGGCGAGTACATGCGCGGGTTCACCTCGTCGATCCGGCGCGAACCGATCGGCCCGGTCGCTCAGGTGGCGCCCTGGAACTACCCGATGATGATGTCGGTCTGGAAGTTCGCGCCGGCGCTGGCCGCCGGGAACACAGTGGTCCTGAAGCCGTCCGACACCACCCCGGCGTCGTCGTACTGGATGGTCGAGAGGATGCAGGAGATCTTCCCGCCCGGCGTCTGCAACCTGGTGTGCGGCGACCGTGACACCGGGGCCGCGCTGACCAAGCACAAGGTCCCGCGGCTCGTCTCGATCACCGGTTCGACGCGGGCCGGGATGGCCGTCGCGATGGCGGCCGCCGCCGACGTGAAACGGGCCCATCTCGAGCTCGGCGGCAAGGCGCCGGTGGTGGTCTTCGACGACGCCGACATCACGGCCGCGATCGAGGGCATCTCGGTGGCCGGCCTGTTCAACGGCGGCCAGGACTGTACGGCGGCCACCCGGGTGCTCGTGCAGGAAGGCATCTACGACGAGTTCGTGCAGGAGCTCACGGACGCCGCCCAAGAGACCAAGACGGGGTACGACCCGGCCGACGAGGACATCCTCTACGGGCCGATCAACAACGCCAACCAGCTCGGGCACGTGGCCGGCCTGGTCGACCGTGCGCCCGAGCACGCCCGGGTAACCACCGGCGGTCACCGGATCGGCGAGCGTGGCTACTTCTACGAGCCGACGATCGTCGCCGACCTGAAACAGGACGACGAGCTGATCCGGACCGAGATCTTCGGCCCGGTCCTGACCGTGCAGAAGTTCACCGAGGAGGACGAGGCATTGCGGCTGGCGAACGACAGCGAGTACGGCCTGGCCTCCTCGGTCTGGACGACCAACGTGAACACCGCGGCCCGGATGTCCGCCCGGCTCGACTTCGGCTGTGTCTGGGTGAACACCCACATCCCGCTGATCGCGGAGATGCCGCACGGCGGTTTCAAGCACTCGGGCTACGGCAAGGACCTGTCGATGTACGGGCTCGAGGACTACACGCGGATCAAGCACGTCATGCTCCATCACGGCTTCGAGGGTTGATCACTCAGTCCACGTCACGGGCCATCAGGTCGTCCCACGTCTCGCGCCGTACGACGAGACGTGGGACCCCGTCGTTCGCGAAGACCACCGGGATCCGGCGGTTGCCGTTGTAGTTGTTCGCCATCGTGTAGCAGTAGGCACCCGTGGCGGGGACGGCCAGCAGGTCACCGACGTGCGGATCGGCGAGCGGCACGCCGTCCACCAGGACGTCGCCGCTCTCGCAGTGCCGGCCGACCACGGTCACGGTCTCCGACGGCCCGTCGAAGCGACCCACGATGCCCGCCTCGAACCGCTGCTCGAACAACGCGACCTCCAGGTTGTCGCCCATACCGCCGTCCACCGCGACGAAGGTGATCACGCCCCGCTTCACCGTCGTGACCCGGTAGATCGTGGTCGCCGTCGTACAGACCATGCTGCGTCCAGGCTCGATGATGAGCTGCGCAGCAGCGGGGAGGTGCTGCTTCGCAGCGCCGATCAGGGCATCGAGGTACGCCGCCACCGTGGGCGGCTCGTCGGCCCAGGTGTACCGGGCACCGAGCCCACCGCCCAGGTCGTACATCTCGAACTCGCCGAGGCGCGCGACCGGTGCGACCGACTCCGCGAACGGCTCGACGTCGAGGATCTGCGATCCGACATGGACGTGCAGCCCGCGCATCCGCAGCCGCGGGCTGTGCTCGATCCGCTGGATCAGCGCGGCCGCGTCAGGCGGTGCGAGACCGAACTTCGAGCCCTCATGGCCGGTCAGCACGTGCGCGTGAGTGTCCGCGGTGACGCCCGGGATGATGCGCACCAGCACGTCCTGCGGGCGGCCGGTCGCTTCCAGCCGGTCCACGTCGTCGGCGTTGTCCACCACGACCAGGCCGATGCCGTGCTCGACCGCGAGAGCGATCTCCTCGTCGCTCTTCGCGTTACCGTGCAGGACGATCAGGCTCGGGTCGGCACCGGCCTTGAGCGCGGTCAGGATCTCACCGCCGCCCGCGACATCCAGGCCGAGACCTTCCTCGACCATCACCCGCTGGATCGCCGTACACGGGAAGGCCTTGGACGCGAAGACGGCGCGGGCGTTCGGCCAGCGGGCCGTGAGCTCGTCGCGGTACTCGCGGGCGCGGGCCCGGAGTGCCTGCTCGGCCACGACGAGGACCGGCGTACCGAACTCGGTGGCGAGGTCGTCCGCGCGGCAACCACCGACGACCACGGTGCCGTCGGCATCGAGCCGGCTGCCGGCCGGGAACAGCGAGAGCAGATCGTTCATGGCGCGGTCCGGGCCAGCACCTCACGGACCACGTCCAGGCTGGTGTCGGGATGGAGGAAGGCGAACCGGCCGATCGTTTCGCCCTCCCACTTGCTCGGTGGGATGAAGGCGACCTCGTCCTCGTGCAACTGCTGCGCCCACTTGTCGTAGTCCTTGCCGGCCCAGCCCAGCCGGCGGAACAGGACGACGCCGAGATCGGGCTCGCGGATCAGCTCGAGGTGCGGTTCGGCCTTGATCAACTCCGCGGTCTCCCGAGCCAGCCGGGCAGCGGCCTCGATCGCTTCCCGGTAGGCGTCCACGCCGTACACCGCGAGCGAGAACCAGAGCGGCAGGCCACGAGCCCGACGGGTCAGATGGTAGGCGTAGTCGGTCGGGTTCCATTCGCCGTCGGAGACGTGGATGACGTCCAGGTACGACGCGTCCTGGATGTGTGTGGCCCGTGCGAGCTCGGGCTCCCGGTAGAGCAGGGAACAGCAGTCGAACGGCGTGAACAGCCACTTGTGCGGGTCGAGGATGAACGAGTCGGCCTGCTCGATCCCGTCGTACTTCGGCCGGAGTGAGCGCGCGAAGATGCCGGAGCCGCCGTACGCGCCGTCGACGTGGAACCACCAGCCGTGCTCGTGGGCGATCGCGCCGCAGCCGGCCAGATCGTCGATGATGCCGGCGTTGGTGGTGCCCGACGTACACACGAGGGCGGCGATGTTGGACGGATCGGGATCGGCGGCGACCGCGGCCCGGACGGTATCGGCGGTGAGC
Source organism: Kribbella sp. NPDC026596 (assembly GCF_040638415.1). NCBI lineage: Bacteria > Bacillati > Actinomycetota > Actinomycetes > Propionibacteriales > Kribbellaceae > Kribbella > Kribbella sp. NPDC026596. The sequence goes on from NZ_JBEZYF010000037.1 coordinate 64,428, forward strand.
CGGTGGTCGGGGGTGTCGACGACGAGGGCGTCGAGCTCGAGCAGGCGCAGCGTGTTGACGATCGACGAGTGCGCGTCGGTGCCGACGACGACCCGCAGTCTCCGGTCGGCGCCGAGCCGTTTCTTCGCGGTCTCCCGGGCGACCGCGAGCGCGGACAGGTTGCCGGCCGAACCGCCCGACACGAAGCAGCCGCCGGCGCTCGCGGGCAGGCCGGCCTCGTCGGCGATCAACCGCAGCACGGTGTTCTCGGCCGCGATCGCGCCGGAGGCCTCCAGCCAGGAGATGCCCTGGATCGACGCGCAGGAGACGAGCATGTCGAAGAGCAGGCTCGCCTTGGTCGGTGCGGCCGGGATGAACCCGAGGAACCGCGGGCTGTCCGCCGAGATCACGCTGGGCGCGATGACGGAGGCGTAGACACCGAGCACCTCGTCCGGCTGCCGGGGCGCGTCCCGGATCAGACCGTCGAGCCGCTCGTAGATCTCGTGTGCGGGCAGGGTGTTGCGGTCCAGTGGCACCGGGTTCATCCGCAGCCGGTTCTCGGCGTACGCGAGGACACTGCGCACCATCTGCTCAGTCGTCTGGTCGACCTCGTGCATGGTCAGTCCTCAGTAGCTCGTTCGGCGAGCTCCTCGGCCCGGCGGCGTGGCACGACCACGACCGGGACGGGGGAGTGCCGCAGGATCTTCGTCGCGCGGGAGCCGAGGAACACCCGGGCGACCGGGCCGAGCTCACTCGACCCAAGCACCAGGACGTCTCCCGGCTGCCAGCCGACTTCCTCGATCGCCTCCACCCAGCTGGAACCTGAGCCGATCACCGTGTCGACCTGTCCCGGTCCGCCCGGCAGATGCTTCACCTGGGCGAGCGTGCCGGCCACGGTCTTGTCCAGTTCCTTTCGCCACTCCTGCATGACCAGGTCTTCGGAGTCGGTGCCCAGCTGCGTGGTGTACGCCGGACGGGACCACACCGCGAAGGTTGCGATACGCAACGATGCGCCGACGTCGGCCGCGACGGTCGCCGCCGCCAGGACCAGGTCCTCGGCGCTCTGGCTCCCGCCGAACGCCGCGGTCACCCGGACCGCCTTGGCGTCCGGCGGGCACCGGAAGCCGCGCGTGGCCAGGGCGAGCGAGACATGCGAGCTGTGCACCAGCCGGTCCGTGACGCTGCCGAGCGCGATGTGCCCGAACACCCCGGCGGAGGAGGATCCGAGGACAATCAGCCGGGCGTCGTGCAGCTCGGCCATCTCGAGCAGGCCGGCCGGCGCCGAGCGCGCGCTGTGCCGGACGAACGCCGTCGGCACGTCGGTGGGGAGGAAGGACTTGGCCCGCTCGAGTGCCTGATCGGCTTCCTGGGCAAGGAATTCGCGGTACTCCGCATCCACCTTGGCCATGCCGGGGATCCACGGCGCCGGGACGACCGTGCAGACGATCAGGTCGTCGCCCGCGGACCGGGCCAGCATTCCCGCCAGGTGCAGGGCCGCCTTCCCTCGCTCGTCGGAGGCGTAGCCGACGATCATCGTCATGGCTGCTGCCCGTCGTCCTCGTCGTGGATCAGTCCGACGTGCTCGTGCCGCCCGAGGTGGGAGTGTTTGAAGCCGTAGAAGAAGTACCAGGCCAGGGCCACCGCGAGCCAGATCAGGAACACGTAGATCGTCACCGCACGCAGGTCCTTGATGATCCACAGACAGCCCAGGATCGACAGGATCGGCGTGACCGGATACCCCGGCACCTTGAAGCCCCGCGGCAGCTCCGGATGGGTACGGCGCAACACGATCACGCCGATCGACACCACCAGGAACGCGACCAGCGTGCCGATACTCGTCATCTCGGCCAGGAAGTTGATCGGGATCAACCCGGCCAGCAGGCAGATCAGCACCGCGACGATCACGGTGTTCGGCACCGGCGTGTGGGTGCGCGGGTTCACCTTGTGGAACAGCTCCGGAATCATCCCGTCGCGGGCCATCGCGAACAGGATGCGGGTCTGCCCGTAGATGACGATCAGCGTGACGCTGAAGATCGAGATCACCGCGCCCGCGGCCAGCACCGTGGCCGGCCAGGACGACCCGGTCACCTTCTCCAGGATCGCCGACAGACCGGCTTCCTGGTTCTCGAACTCGCCGGACGGCTGGGCGGCGACCGCGACGAACGTGACCAGGATGTAGAGCCCGGTGACCGTGACGAGGGCGATCAGGATCGCCAGCGGCATCGTCCGCCGGGGGTTCTTGACCTCCTCACCGGCGGTCGAGACGGCGTCCAGACCGATGTAGGAGAAGAAGATGATGCCGGCGGCCGAGGTGATCCCGCTGAGGCCGAACGGCGCGAAGTTCGACAGGTTGTCCGAGTCCCAGCCCTGCAGCCCGAGGATGATGAACAGCACCAGGACGCCGATCTTGATGCACACCATCACCGCGTTGGTCGTGGCCGACTCGCTCGCGCCGCGGATCAGCAGCAGCGTGCAGAGCGTGACCAGGATGACCGCGGGCAGGTTGAACACGCCGCCCTGCTCGGGGGCCTGCGACAGACTGTCGGGGATCTGGAAGCCGAAGAGGTTGTCGAACAACTCGTTCAGGTACTGCGACCAGCCGACCGCGACGGCGGCCGCGGACACGCCGTACTCGAGCAGCAGGCAGGCGGCCACCCCGATCGCCGGCAGCTCGCCGAGTGTCGCGTAGGCATATGAGTACGACGAACCCGAGACGGGGACCGCACTCGCCAGCTCGGCGTAGCAGATCGCGGTCAGCCCGGCCACCGCGCCCGCGATCACGAACGACCAGATCACCGCCGGACCCGCGACCGGCACGGCCTGCGCGAGAACGAAGAAGATACCGGTGCCGATGGTGGCGCCGATACCGAACATGGAGAGCTGGAACAGTCCGATCGAGCGGACCAGTTCGCTCTGCCCGCTGTCGGTCCCGGTCTCCTGCGCCATCTCCGGAACCGGCTTGCGGCGGAACAACTGCCGTGCCGTCATCGCCATGGTGCTGCCTCCCCTCGATGGAGGTGCCCGCCGATCCCCGCCACCCCCACCCTTCTTCGGAGTGTGGCACTCGGCCACCGCGCTGGGAACAGGTCAGTTCGGCTTTGGTCGGTCACTTAACAAAGGGTGAGCGGGATCCCACCGGGTGCCGTCCCGCTCGTCCTGGCGTTTACGGGCGATCGCTGACACCGCTTCCAGTACCACGCGGTTGGCCAGCGCGGCAGTGATGTCGGCATGGTCGTACGGCGGACTGACCTCGACCACATCCATCCCGGCCACGGGCAGCTCGAGGCAGATCCGGCGTACGGCGTCCAGCAGTTGACGGGCTGTCAGACCGCCGGGCTCGGGGGTCCCGGTGCCGGGTGCGTGGCCGGGATCGCAGACGTCGATGTCGACGGACAGGAAGACGGCGTCGCACTCGTCGGTGGCGATCGCGAACGCCTCGGTCATGCACTCGTCCAGGCCGCGGTGGCCGATCTCTGTCATCTCGTAGGACCGCATGTTCTGCTGGGCCATCCAGTCCAGCGTGTCCGGCGGCGGCCAGTACCCGCGCAATCCGATCTGCAGGAAGCGGTCGCCGCGCAGCGCACCGGACTCGATCAGCCGGCGCATCGGTTGCCCGTGGCCCCACAGCGAGCCGAACTCGATGTTGCCGGTGTCCGCGTGCGCGTCGAAGTGGATCATCGACACGCGGCCGTGGCCGAGCACGTTCGCGACCCCCTTCGCGTCCGGGAACGCGATCGAGTGGTCGCCGCCGAGCACGATCGGGATGGCGCCCGTACGGGTCACCTTCTCGACCGCCGCCTCGAGCGCGGGCAGGGCGACCTCGATGTCGCCGGAGTACATCTCGACGTCACCGGCGTCGACCACGTTCAGGTCGACCAGGCCGTCGGTGCGCAACGCCAGGCTCGGCCGCGAGCCGTCGTGGCCGAGGTAGTCCCGCATCCGGATCGCCATCGGGCCGAACCGGGCTCCCGGACGGTGCGAGGTCCCGCCGTCGAAGGGCGCGCCCAGGATGACCACCTGCGCGTCGGCGTACGACGCCGGATCGTCCAGATCACAGACCGGGACCCCGAGGAACGTGAAGTCCGGGCCGAACTGCTGGCCGTAGCGGCTCATCTTCGGAGTTTCGCACCCCGGCCCTCAAGCGTCCAGACGCGCGCCGATCGCCGCGAAGGTCCGCAGGGTGTCGATCAGGTACGTCGCGTTCTGCGGGTCCGGCCAGCTCGACAACTTCACGCCGACGGTCCGGGTCTCGCGGTGGACGTAGACCATCTGGCCGTGAATCCCCAAGCAGACAAGGGCTGTCCCGCGATGGTTCGGCACGAACCAGAACTGGTTGCGGTACCACCCGCCCGGAAGGACGGGCTCGTTGTCCGTGCCCGCGAAGGCCTCTCGGACGTCGGCGGGTGGCTGCCAGGAATCCGCGAGCCACTTGGCCGGCACGACCTTGCCACCGTCGTCGAGCAGCAGTTGCCCGAACCTCGCCAGGTCACGAGCGATCGCGGAGATGCCACCGTCGTGGACCGCGGAGCCGACCGGATCACAGGTGATGTCGGCATCCTGCTCGGCCCCCATCGGGATCCACACCAGGCTCGATACGAGGTCCGCCATCCGAATCCCGGCCGCGCGCTCACACACCCAGCCGAGCATGTCGGTGTCAGCCGATCGGTAGGTGAACGATCCGCCGTGGTCGGTCGCCGTACCCAGTGTGGTCAGGTAGCGGTACATGCCGACCGGATCGCTGTCCAGGCTCGGCCGCCAGCCCATCGACCGCTCCATGACCCGGACTTCCGAGTCGGGGGCCTGGTAGGTCTCGCTGAACGCCACACCGGTCCGCATGTCGAGCAGATGGCGCACGGTGGCGTCGCCATAGCCGCTGGTCGCCACTTCCGGGACGTAGTGCGTGAGCTGCGCTTCGACGTCGAGCACGCCGCGGTCGGCCAGGATCCCCGCGACACAGCCGACGATCGACTTGGACACGGACATCACGAGATGCGGGGTGTGTGGAGTCATCCCGGCCAGGTATTGCTCCTCCACGACCACGCCGTCGTGCATGACGATCAGCGCGTCGGTCCAGGTGTCGGTGAACACGCCGCCCGCGCGCGTGGTCGATCCGTCGAGGCGGCTGACCGGGGTTGCCTCCACCATCGGATCGAGTGCGGTGGTCAGCGTACGGACGTGGGCCGGATCGGCCGGGATGGCGTGTGTCGGCATCAGTTCACGCATGTGCCGGAAGGCCCAGCGGACGTTCGGCGGGTCCTGCCAGCCGGACAGGTCGACGAGGGTCTCGTCCGACGGCGGAAAGCCGGTCATCCGGTCGTCGGTGGCGCCCATGCGTCTACCATCGCATCATGCTCTGGCCGGGCACACTGCCGACCCAGCGTGTTTCCCGCGGGAACGGCCCGGTCCGGGAGCTTCCTTCGCGTCCATCCGACGTGCTCTCGGTCCCCGTGCGGAGGTACGACGGCACGCGCGCGACCGTGGCCGAGGTACTGGCCGACACGCACACCGACGCGTTCGTGATCGCGCGGAACGGTGCGGTGATCGCCGCGGGTGGCGTGCTGGATCAGCCACAGGCGGTGTTCTCGATCACCAAGTCGGTCGTCGGCTGCGTCGCCGGGATCCTGGCCGATCGCGGCGTACTGGATCTTGGTCGGCCGGTCACTCACTACGTGGGGGAGTTGGCAGGAAGCGGTTACAACGATGTGACCGTGCGGGACGTGCTCGACATGCGCAGTGGGGTGCACTTCGAGGAGGACTACACCAACCAGCAATCCGATGTCCGACGGTTGGACCAGTGGTTGGCGGACAAACATCGCCTGTACGACTTCCTCACGACATTGCGAGCGGAAGCACCCCATGGCAGCCGCTTCCTCTACCGGTCGGCGGAGACCGACGTACTCGGCTGGGTGTGCGAGCGTGCAGGGGACGCTCCGATGGCCGAACTGGTGTCGTCGCTGGTGTGGGCGCCACTGGGCGCGGAGCACGATGCCGAGTTCCTGACCGACGTGTCCGGAACCGCTGTGCATGACGGTGGTCTCGCGGTGACGGCCCTCGACCTGTTGCGCTTCGGACTGATGCTGGCGGCTCACCCGAAGTGGTTGCGGCGAGCATGGGCAGTCGACGCGCAGGCTCGGCGCGACTTCCTAGCATCCCCGGCCGAGGCGTCCTTCCCCGGTGGCTGGTACCGCAACCAGTTCTGGTTCCGTCCCGGCCCTCACGGCAATGTCCTGCTGGGCTTGGGAATCCACGGACAGATGCTCTACGTCTCCCGCCGTACCCGCACCGTCTGCGTCAAACTCTCAACCTGGCCGGACACCCAACATCCGGCCCACCTCCAAGACACCCTCCGCGCCTTCGACGCCCTCACCCCAGTCCCGCGCAGCACGATCATCTGACGTCGGAGACTTTGAAGCTGGCGCGCAGTCACTTCAGACGGTCGAGGATCAGCTCGTGGATCGCCTCGAGTAGGTCCGCCTCCACTTCGGAGTGTGCGGTGACCGTGACGGTGGTCCGTGTCTCGGGGCTGATGAGAGCGTATTGGCCGTAGCGGCCGTCCATCCGATAGATGCCGGCTCGGTCGATCCACACGCCCAGCCCGTAGCCGAGGGTGAACCGCTCGCCCCAGTCGAGAGTACTTGTGTCAACGCGTTCGGCAGCCATCCGTCGTACGTAGCTCGCCGGCAGGACCTGTGCGCCATTCCAAACACCGTCCTGCAGCAGTAACCGGGCAAAGCGGGCGAGCTCCTCGGTGCGAAGGAAGAGATCGCTTTCGGCGAACGGATACCCGCGTGGACAGGTGTGCCACGGCGGGTTGTGCAGGTCCAGCGGTGCGAACAGACGCGGCAGGAGGTAGGAACGCACGTCCGCGCCGGTCGCGCGCTCGACGACTCGGCCGACCGCGTACACGCCCGAACCGGTGTAGGCGAACCGGCTCCCGGGAACGGCGTCGAGCGGCGCGGCAACGATCTCCTGGAGAAGGTCCGGGGTGTCGATACGCTCGTCGGCGGACCAGTCGTGGCTGGTGCCGCTGGTCATGGTCATCAGTTGGCGCAAGGTGACGTCCTCGACCCCGTCCGCGGCAGTGCTCCGGAGCTCGGGGACGTGATCGAGGAGGCGATCGTCGAGGGTGAGGCGTCCCTCGGCCTCCGCGAGCCCGACCGCGACCGAGGTAAACGTCTTCGCGATGGAGTAGACGTTCACTCGGTCATCGGATCGGACCCGATGCTCGACCGGCGCGCTGCCTTCGCGGTACAGGTGGATCCCGTACACGCCCAGGCTCCGCTCGCGATCCGCGCGGAGGAAGTCGTCGAGAACATCGTCGCGCATCGTCGCACCGTACCTCTGAGACGCATCCCCCGACCATGACAGAACGCCCTTGCGGTCCTACTGTGAATGGACCAGGGGAGGGGTGGGGGATGAACCAGAAGCTGAACGGGATCGCCGAGATCCGGACGTTCTTCCGGACCAACACCCAGCCGATCTACTTCTTCGGGCCGACCGCGTTCAACCTGCTCGGCATCGACCGCTGGGTGCGCAACTTCCAGTACGTCGTCTACTACGACTCCTGGGACGGCACCCACCCCCGGGTGTTCGCGCCGAAGGACCAGCCGTACGTCGAGTTCGAGTCGAGCGAGCAGATCAACAACTACCTGCTCCGCGACCCCGAGGTGCAGGCATACCTGCGCAAGCGCGGCGGTACGCCGATGGTCGTCATGGTGTTCTTCGACGAGGAGACCGAGGAGATCTGCCGGGAGCTCGGCTACCAGCTGATCATGCCCTCGGACGAGCTGCGCCGCCGGCTCGACTCCAAGATCGTCACCACCCAGCTCGGCAACGAGGCCGGCGCCCCCTCGGTGCCCAACGTCATCGGTACGGCGTCGTCGTGGAAATCGTTGAAGGAGCTTGCCGCCTCGGCCGGACTCGGCCGTGACCTGGTCGTGCAGACGCCGTACGGCGACTCCGGCAAGACCACGTTCTTCATCACCGGGAAGAAGGACTGGGAGAAGTACGCCGAGGACATCATCGGCGAGCAGCTCAAGGTGATGAAGCGGATCGACAACAAGGCCGCCGCGGTCGAGGCCTGTATCACTCGGCACGGCACGATCGTCGGGCCGTTCATGACTGACCTGACCGGCTATCCCGAGCTCACGCCGTACAAGGGCGGGTGGTGCGGGAACGACCTCTTCCCGGAGGCGCTGACGCCTGTGCAGCGGGCGCTCGCGATCGACCACGTGCAGCGGCTCGGCGACCGGCTCGCTCGCGAAGGGTACCGGGGCTTTCTCGAGATCGACGTACTGGTCGACCTGGCGACCGACGAGGTGTATCTCGGGGAGCTCAACCCGCGGATCTCCGGTGCCTCGTCGATGACGAATGTGACCGCCGGCGCGTATGCCGACGTACCGCTGTTCCTGTTCCATCTGCTCGAGTTCATGGACGCCGACTACGTCGTCGACGTGGCCGAGATCAACGAGCGCTGGCGTGACCTGGCCGCGGTGGACGTGTGGGCACAGCTGATCATGAAGGAGCCGGCCGACCAGGTCGAGCGGATCCTGCAGGCACCACGGACCGGGACCTGGCACCTCGGCGAGGACGGTACGCTCGAGTTCGTTGGGGCTGCCAACGACTGGCACGATGTGACGCATGAGGACGAGGCCTTCTTCCTCCGCGTCTACGGTCCGGGTGACTACCGCTTCAAAGGCGCGGACCTCGGCATCCTGGTCACCAAGGGTCGCATGCAGACCCCCGAAGGCCTGACGCCTCGCAGTCGCCGCTACATCAGCGGCATTCGCGCCCAGTACGCCTCCGAACCCCTCGCCGAGCCGCCCGTGCTGGTCCCGATCGGCTACGTCAAGTAGTTCAGAGCGGTCTGAGGTCTGATCCGGGGATCCAGGTGACCTGGCCGTCCTTGTCGCAGAAACGGCCGAGCCACTCGCCGTTGTCGCGGATCCAGACGTCGAGCTCGCCGGTGGTCCACTCGGCCCGCTGGACCTGCTGGGCCGGGTCGATCTTGCGGACGGCGTCGGCCGGTCGCGGACCGTGAGCGTCGTACTGAACGTCGAGATCACTGGCTACCCTGCGGGCCTCCGTTTCGTCGTCGATACCGATCGCACGCCACCCGTTGACCGCTCCGTCCCAGACGCCGAATCTGTTCGATCCGTCGTCGGACGGGCGCACCGTGAACCGACCAAGCATGTTTTCAGATTACCGCGTCTTCGAACACATGTTCTAGTCTTGATGTCCACGGGAGGTGTGTGCGATGGAGATCAGCGGTAGCCGCCGGCGAGGCTGCTCAGTGTGGTCGGCTGAGGCTCCGCCAGGAACGGCCGATCCGGGTTCGGCGGAACGCGGACCAGAGTGGATGCCTGGCCGCACGGCGGATCAGTCGGCGCTGGGCGATTCGCCGTACGCCGCGGGTCGTCGGGCGCTGTCGAGGTGGGTTCGGCGGACCTGGCGCCGCAGCCATGGAGAGGTCGCGTACTGCTGCGCGGACGGCTGGCGGGAGGTGGCTGTTGATTTCGGCCAGGTGTTGCTCGAAGGATGCCCTCCACAGCGCCTGTCGGAGTGCTGCCTCATCCACGGCGGAGCTGGTGCCGGCTGCCGAGGCCGCCCACAGCGTTTGGATGGTCTGCGGTTCGAATCCTTCCAACTCCGAGCCGGTGATGAGCTCTCCGATGAGGTCGCGATCCGGCGCGTCGGCGAGGCGTCGGAGCAGGGCCTTGGCCCTGGCCCGATTGCCCGGTTCCGGTTTGAAGAACGGAACGTCCGCCCACTCGGGGATCAGCCGACGGACCAGGTCGCGGTGCAGGGCGTTCTCGAGCCGTTGGGTGGGATCGAGCGCGAAGGCGCCGCGGACGAAGGACGGGATGAGCAGCGGCGAGACCACGCCGCTGCGCTCACCTGTTGTTCCCCAGCGGCGGAGCCGTTCGACCAGGTAGAAGTAGTCGAGCATGGTCGCGTTCTCGATGCCGCCGTGAACCGCCTCGCGCAGTACGAGCTCGATCTGTGCGGAGACGGCGGCGCGCGCCTCGTCGGACGGGCCGGTCGCGGTCACCAGCCGACTCTGCAGACGGCTGACGAACGCCGCGAGCTTCGGTTCGAGCGGCAGGGCATCGAGCTGGAGGACATCGGTCGGGTAGAAGTGCCCGTGCGCGAGCTCGCCACCCGCGCCGCCGATCGCGAGGTGCGCGACGCCCGACAGGCTGCTGGGTGGAGTGTGAAAGAGGTAGCTGGCCGGTCTGAGGCCATCGGCGTACCGGTGCCACCGGAGGGCGCGGCTGACGAGGGCAGGAGTGGCCGGCCGAGCCTGTGGAGATTGGGCTGGTGCGGTGCGAGGGGTCACGGCGTGCTCTACCTGGAAGGGGAGCAGACCCACGAGGTCCTCGGCGACCTGGAGCTCGCCCGGCACCGCGTCGTAACTGTTGAGGCGCAGGTCCACACCTGCGGACAGGAAGGCCGCGGCGACCACACGGGAGTCCCGGCCGCCGCTGAGATCCACAGTCGGCCTTTCCGGCCAGAGGTGATCGACCGACCTCGCCACATCGCGCAGCGCCTCAGCGGTTTCGTCGGCGGCGTCCACACCGTCGCCGGACCAGACACTACTGATCTCGACACGGCTGACGGTTCGCCGGCGTTGCCTGCCCTCGGCCACGATCCGGGTCGCACCTGGCACGGCCAGCACCCCCTCGTACGGCGTGGTGTCGTCCATGAACCAGCCGCAAGCGGCCGCATAGCGCCAACCTCGCTGAGCCGCCCTGGCCATGACGCCGGCGAACAAGAGCGCCGCGACCGGCCGATTGCTCCAGACCCAGCCGTCAGGCAGCCGAAGCTGGAACAGGCGCCCCACTCCGATGGAATCGGTGAACAGTTCCAGTCGTTCGTCGGCTGGGTCCAGGACGGCCATCGTGAACGGCGGTGCCAGATCCAGGAATCGGCCGGGCGCCTGAAGAACCGCTCGCGCCAATTGTCCAGGAGCGTTGGGCAGTGGGACGTCGCCGACGATCCGTTCATACCCGAGGGGTGCATGCAGACTCGCGACCCGGAGATCGCCGCTGTCCTGCCAGCACGGCCACAGGCAGTCGCGTTCGCTGCGATCCCAGACGTGCAGCCCGACTGTCCGCGCATCATGTCCCTGGTGGGTGACTGCCTCATGCCAGAGGCCGCCGTAGTAGGCCTCGACCCGCTGTCGGCCCTCAGCGACCCGTTGATTGTCGTCGCCGGGTCGGTCGAAGAAATAGGCGATCACAGTCTCCACAATGCGCAGGATGCTAACGCCGCAACGGCCATCGGCAACACCCTCCGTGAATTGTTGAATTCCGTCCCTTTTGCACCGGGTTGAGCAGGAGGAAAGAAACGTTTGACTAAATCGTCGCGGATTTTGCCATATCTGCAAAGCACCGTGGCCGGGCGATCGGCAGTCGCGGGAGGCTCTCGGCTACGTCGTCCTTAAGGGAACACATGTTCTAGTATGATGGTGAGGAGGTGTTGCGATGGGCTACAACAATCCGCCGATCAAGTGGTCGGAGCTGGAGCGGAAGCTGTCGGACCGGTCCCGGCCGGGCAGTCACGGTGACCGGCCGGTGACGGCTGACGGCGGGGACAGCCCGGCATGGTCGCAGCACCGCGGTCCGTATGTGCCCTCGAAGGCCGTCGCCGTCCGCCCGGAGCACGTGGTGCCCTACGCGGAGCTGCACGTGCATTCGAACTTCTCCTTCCTGGACGGCGCCTCCCAGCCGGAGGACCTGGTCGAGACCGCGGTCCGGCAGGGTCTGCACGCGCTGGCGATGACCGATCACGACGGGTTCTACGGCGCGGCCCGGTTCGCCGAGGCCGCGGCGGCGTACTCGTTGCCTACCGTGTTCGGGGCGGAGCTGTCGCTCGGGCTGACCGGCCCGCAGAACGGAGTGGCCGACCCCGAGGGCAGTCACTTGCTGGTGCTGGCGGAGGGGCAGGAGGGGTATCACAAGCTGGCCGGCGCGATCACCGAGGCGCAGTTGGCCGGCGGGGAGAAGGGCAAACCGGTCTACGACCTGGAGGAGCTGGCGGCTTCCGGCCGGGATCACTGGCTGATCCTGACCGGCTGCCGGAAGGGGCTGGTCCGGCAGGCGCTGGAGCTCGGCGGACACGCCGGCGGGCCGGCCGCGGCGGGGCGTGAGCTGGACCGGCTGACCGGGTTGTTCGGCCAGGACCGCGTGGTGGTCGAGCTGATCGACCATCACCTCCCCGCGGACACCAGCCGGAACCGGATCCTGGCCGGCCTGGCCGCCGACCGCGGCCTCCCGGTGGTTGCCACGAACAACGTTCACTACGCCACCCCGGCGCAGCACAAGCTGGCCGCCGCGCTGGCCGCCGTCCGGGCCCGGCGGGACCTGGACACGATGGACGGCTGGCTGCCGCCGAGCGGGATGGCGTTCCTGCGCTCGGGCGAGGAGATGGCGGCCCGCTTCCATCGGTACGACGGGGCCGTGGCGCGGTCGGTGACCCTGGCCGACCAAGTCGCCTTCGACCTGGCCAGGGCGAAGCCGAAGCTCCCACTGCGCGACGTGCCGAAGGGGGAGACGCCGATGTCGTGGCTGCGGCATCTGACCTTCGAGGGCGCCGCCAAGCGGTACGGGACCCGGAAGCAGCGCCCGGATGCGTACGAGCGGCTGGAGCGCGAGCTGGCCGTCATCGAGGAGAAGGAATTCCCGGGGTACTTCCTGATCGTCGAGGACATCGTCCGGTTCGCGCACGACCATGGGATCCTCTGCCAGGGCCGGGGCTCGGCGGCGAACTCGGCGGTCTGTTACGCGCTCGGGATCACCGCGGTGGACAGCATCCTCTACGACCTGCCGTTCGAGCGGTTCCTCGCCACGACCCGGGCCGAGGAGCCGGATATCGACGTCGACTTCGACTCGGATCGCCGTGAGGAGGTGATCCAGCACGTCTATCAGAAGTACGGCCGTCGCAATGCCGCCCAGGTGGCGAACGTGATCTCTTATCGTCCGAAGTCCGCCGTACGCGATATGGCGAAGGCCATGGGGTATTCGGTCGGTCAGCAGGACGCGTGGTCGAAACAGGTGGACGGGTGGAGTCCGGAGATCACCTCGACCGAGCACGACATCCCACCGCGGGTGGTGACGATGGCGACCGAGTTGCTGAAGTTCCCACGGCACTTGGGGATCCACTCCGGCGGGATGGTGCTGACCGAGCGCCCGGTGGGGGAGGTGGTGCCGATCGAGCACGCCCGGATGGAGGACCGCACGGTTCTCCAGTGGGACAAGGACGACTGTGCCTGGATGGGGCTGGTGAAGTTCGACCTGCTCGGGCTCGGGATGCTGGCCGCGTTGCAGTACTGCATGGAGATGGTCCGCGAGCAACTGGGAGAGTCGTGGCTGTTGCACACGATCCCGAAGGAGGAGGCCGGGGTCTACGACCAGCTGTGCCGGGCGGACTCGGTGGGCGTGTTCCAGGTCGAGTCCCGGGCCCAGATGGCGACGCTGCCCCGGCTGAAACCGCGGCGGTTCTACGACCTGGTCACCGAGATCGCGCTGATCCGGCCCGGCCCGATCCAGGGCGGCGCGGTCCATCCGTACATTCGCCGCCGGACCGGTGAGGAGCCGGTCACCTACCTGCACCCGAAGCTGCGGCCGGTGCTGGAGCGGACCATGGGTGTGCCGCTGTTCCAGGAGCAGCTGATGCAGATGGCGATGGCGGTCGGCGAGATCGACGGCGACGAGGCCGACCTGCTCCGCCGGGCGATGGGATCCAAACGCGGGATCGAGAAGATCTCGTCCCTGAAGGAGAAGCTGTACGCCGGGATGGCGGGCAACGGGATCATCGGGGACCTGGCCGACGAGATCTACGCCAAGATCGAAGCCTTCGCGAACTTCGGGTTCGCCGAGTCGCACTCGATCAGCTTCGCCCTGCTGGTCTACTCCAGCACCTGGCTGCGGCTGCACTACCCGGCCGCGTTCCTGGCCGCGTTGCTGCGGGCGCAGCCGATGGGGTTCTACTCACCACAGTCCCTGGTCGCCGATGCCCGTCGGCACGGCGTGGAGGTGCGGCGACCACACCTGCACCTGTCCGGAGTCGACGCCGGGCTCGAGGTGCTGGTGGACGGGCAAGAGCTCACCGCGCCGACCGGGTCGCCTTCGTGTTTGGTGGATCCGCAGCCGGTGGTCGGTCCGTTCGATCCGAAGGCGCCGGCCGATACCACCTTCCATCGCCGTGACGGCGCGTTCGCGGTCCGGCTCGGGTTGTCCGAGGTGCGCACGATCGGCGAGAAGGGTGCGAAGCTGATCGTCGAGGAGCGCGAGCGTGGTGGGCCGTTCAGCGAGATGGCCGACCTCGTCCGGCGTACCGGGATCACCGCCGCGCAGGTCGAGGCGCTCGCGACCGCGGGAGCCTTCGACTGCTTCGGCCTCGATCGCCGGCAGGCATTGTGGGAAGCCGGCCGCGCTGCCGAGGAGCGGCCCGGTCAGCTCGCCGGGATCACCGCCGCCGGTCCGCCGCCGACCCTGCCTGGGATGAGCGACGTCGAAGCCGACATGGCCGACCTGTGGTCCACCTCGATCACCACCACCAGTCACCCGATGCAGCGCGTCCGCGACCAACTCCGCGCCGAAGGCATCCTGTCCGCGGCCCAGCTCCGCCAAGCCCCGAACGGAGCCCGCGTCCGCGTCGCCGGCGTCGTCACCCACCGCCAGCGCCCCGCAACCGCCTCGGGCGTCACGTTCATGAACCTCGAAGACGAAACCGGCATGGCCAACATCGTCATCACGGTAGGCTGCTGGCACCGCCACGCCGCCGTAGCCCGCAACGCCGGCGCCCTCATCATCCGCGGCCGCGTAGAACGAGCCGGCGAAGTCACCAACCTCTCCGCCGACCACCTCCAACGCCTCCCCCTAGCCCCCCAAACCAAATCCCGAGACTTCCGCTAACCCAACCGACACCACTCCACCTGCTGTCCTGTCGACCACCTCCGCCCAAACGGACACCGCTTCGCGGCGGCTGCTAGTTGGCCGCGCGCGAACGGTGGTCACAGGTCACGTACTGCGCGGACGGACTGTGGGCAGATGCTGTTGCCCGCGTTCGGCGCGCGAGTACGCGGCCTGCTGGAAAGTCACCGGAACTGGCAGGCGGGCGGCCAGCCATCGCAGACCGGCCGGCGCGGTCCCCTTCCAATAAACCAGGACAGTCTGACGGTCCTTCAGGACCCGAACCCCGCCCGCGCCACTGTCGCCCCGATGATCGGCAAACCACTCAGCCAGCCTGCGCCCGGCTCTCTCCGCCCGAGTCCGACGCAGTCCCGCGTCAGAGTCACCGCCCATCCTCATCATTCGACACTACAGGCGATTCCCGGTACGGAGTGAAATGGGACGGCTCCAAGGAAACTGCGTTGAGCTCATCCGTACCGGGGGAAGAGCGCGTCCCGGGGTGTGCCATACGGTCGGCGCGTGGGGGTGGTGTGCACGTGATAGGTCACGCGCTGGTATCCGTTCCGCGGCCGGCCACCCGGATAGGTTGGGACCGCTCGATCGCCGTGGGGTTCGCGGTCGGGTCAGCCTGTTTCTTCATCGGGCCGTTCCCCGGGTTCGTCCAGCTGGTGGGTACGGCGGCCGACGGCGTGGTCTTCTTCGCCGGCTCCATCTTCTTCACCCTCGCCGCTGCCATGGAACTGCGGGAGGGAACCGTCCGCCGCGGGCATCGCTGGGGTCGTGACCCGTCCTGGTGGAGTGCCGCGATTCAGTTCGTCGGCACTCTTCTGTTCAACCTCAGCACGTTCTCCGCGATGCAGGAAAGCCTTTCGACGCAGCAGGAGAACCGGCTGATCTGGACGCCCGATGTGTTCGGCTCAGCATGCTTTCTGGTGTCCGGCGCGCTGGCCTACCGAGTCACGGCCGGACCGGGCCTCCTCCCGAGGCGGATGGACCGGGCGTATACGACGGCCGCCGTTAATCTGCTCGGATGCGTGCTGTTCGGGATCTCGGCCATCGCCTCGTTCGTCGTACCATCCACCGGCTCGATACTCGACCTGGCCGCCGCAAACTGGTGCACCGCACTCGGCGCCCTCTGCTTCTTCATCGGTGCCCTCCTGAGCTGGCCCACTTCGCCCGACGCGAGCTAGTCCTGCCGCACCCACTGGGCTCACAGACTGTGAAGCGGCAGCGTCGCAGCCTGCGCCATGATCAGCCCTGCGCGCGTGGCAGCTCGCCGACTCAGTTGCCTCGTCGCAGCATCCGAGGCGCCATGTAGCTGCTGATCCGTCGGTCGCGAGGCGCCGGATATCCGCAGCTGAACGCGGGATATCGATGTCTAGCCGGCATGCAATGGATGTGCCCTCTGCTTGTTCGAAACGGTTGCTGCTCAGGTGTCGGTGTACAGGCGGCCGTGGACGTGCCAGTCGTGCCAGCCGTCGGTGTGCTTGATCGCCTGCCGCAGGGTGCCCTCGTGCTTGTATCCGGTGCGCTCGGCGACTCGGCAGGACGCGGTGTTGGCGGTGGAATGCTGGATGTTCAGCCGGTTGAACCCGATCAGCCCGAAAGCCCAAGCGGACAAGGCATCCACTGATCTCGCGGCGATGGCTTGGCCCCGGGCTTCTGGGGTCACCCAGTAGGACAGGCCGGCTGAGCCCTCGGCCAGAGAGATGTTGCGCAGTCCGACTTGGCCGAGCGGCTGGTCGTCGCCATCGACGACCGCCCAGCTCGCCGCTGTCTCGGTGTCCCAGCGGTCGGCCCACTGCCCGGCCCACTCACTTGCCTCCTCGAGAGTGTCGAGCCGCCGGACGTGCCAGCGCTGGATGTCAGGACAGGCGAACGCGGTCTGCACCATTGCGGCGTCGCTCCCCTTCCACGGACGAAGTACCAGTCCGTCGTTGGTCGCCAGACGCGGCTGTGCGGCGTCCCGCAACGTTCCCTGAGGCAAGGCCGGATCCACGAGCAGAGGCATGCTGCGATGCTAGTGCGGGCCGATCCGGCTGGTCACTCACGGCCCTCCGCTGTACCTGCTGCGAGTGTGTGAGTGACCTACCTAGTAAGCGCAGCCGGAGGCACGAAGGCGACTTCGGGAATGCGAAGCACCGTCGATTCGGACCCGCACGACGACACGGTGTGAGGCTCACCCGTCCGACGAACTCGTTGTCCCTCCACGTGATCAGGTAGTCCACCTCACCCGCCTGCTCCATCGCGACCGTTCCAGATGGTGTCGGCCATCTAGCAGCCGGGTCGCTGCCTGTGGCGGGTTAGTTAGAAAACCCTTATCGCCGCAGGCCCCTGGCGAATAGGCTCGCGCTCATGACCGACGGCGACTGGAGGGATGGCGGGTTCAGGCAGCGTCGGCCCTCCGTGGAGACTCTGGCCTGGGTTGCGGCGTCGATGGGTCGGGGCAGTCGCGTCGTTGGCTATCGCCGATTGACCGGTGGCGTCTGCTCCGCCGTGCATCGGCTGACTGTCGAGCGACGTGGAATGCGAACGTTCGTCGTACTGCGGCAGTACCCGGGCGGGCTTGGCCTGCAGGGGGCCTTGGAGAAGGAGATTGCCAATCTTGGTGTGGTGGCGGGAAGCGGGCTCCCGGTTCCGGGCATCCTGGCTACTGATGTTGGTGGTGCTTCGACGGGGGGCGCGCCATCGTTGCTGATGACCCGGTTGCCGGGGCATGTTCACCTCAATCCGGCCGAACCTCGGTCGTGGATGACGAGGATCGCGGAGATTGCTGTATTGCTGCATTCCCTCGATCTCCCCGCGAAGAGGTTCAGACCTTGGACGGATTCTTGGATCGCTCCTCTAGACGGGTTCCAGGTGCCGGTCGACGCACAGAAGCCGGCTGTGTGGAAGGCGGCGTTTGGTGTCATGGCGGCGCCGCCGCCAAAGGACACTGCCGTCTTTCTGCACTGCGATCTCCTGCCTGTCAACATGCTGTG
>NZ_JBEZYF010000038.1:0-81500 GCF_040638415.1 Kribbella sp. NPDC026596
CTACTCCAACGAATCGACCAGCACCAGACCGCCACACCGGCCCTCGCACAAGCCGCATGAACAACCCCGACGAACTTACGGCGCGGACCACTAAGCCAGCGCCGAGGGGCTCCGAGTCGCTGAAGGGCATCTTCGATGGCGGTCTGTTCCCCGAGGGCTTCGGCAAGAAGGGCATGTCGAACGCGCTGCTCGTCTCCGGCGCCCACACCGAGAGCGGCAACCCGGTTGCCGTCTACGGCCCGCAGACCGGGTACTTCGCTCCACAGCTGCTCATGCGGCAAGAGCTCCAGGGACCGGGCGTCAGCTCACGCGGGATCGCCTTCGCCGGACTCAACTTCTACACACTGATCGGCCGCGGCCCCGACTACTCGTGGAGCGCGACGTCGGCCGGGCAGGACATCACCGACACCTTCGCCGTACCGCTGTGTGAGCCGGGTGGCGGGACGCCGACGAAGAACTCGCAGTACTACGAGTTCCGCGGGGAATGTGTCCCGATCGAGCGGCTCGAACGGCACAACGAGTGGTACTCCAGCCTGGGTTCGTCCGAGCCGGCGGGGTCGTACACGTTGGTTGCCCTGCGCACCAAGTACGGGATCGTCACGCATCGCGGGACGGTCGGCGGAAAGCCGGTGCTGTTCACCAAGAACCGGTCAACCTACGGCAACGAGGCCGGATCGGCGCTCGGGTTCATGCAGTTCAACGACCCGGACCGGATCCACTCGGCGGCAGACTTCCAGAGGGCCGCGGCCAACATCGGCTACACGTTCAACTGGTTCTACACCGACAAGTCGTCGATCGCGTACTTCAACTCCGGTGACAACCCGGTCCGCGCGGCCGGTGCCGACCCGAACCTGCCGACCTGGAGCTCGTACGAGTGGCAGGGCTGGAACACCGACACCAACCGGGCCACCTACACGCCGGCCGCACAACATCCGCAGGTAGTGAATCAGGACTACCTGACCAGCTGGAACAACAAGCAGGCGCCCGGGTTCTCCGCGTCGGACGGGCAGTGGGGTTACAACGCGGTCTACCGCAGCCAGCCGCTCGACGACCGGATCAAGGCGGTCATCGACAGCGGGCAGAAGTTCACCCGCGGCAAGCTGGTCGAGGCGATGGAGGACGCGGCCACGGTTGACCTCCGCGGCGCTCAGGTGCTGCCGTACCTGCTCCGTGTCCTGAAGAGTGCGCCGATCACCGATCCGGCCGTGGCCGACGCCGTCGCCAAACTGACCGCGTGGCAGCAAGCCGGCGCCCATCGCAGGACACCGAACGCGTCGTCGACGACGTACGATCACGCCGACGCGATCCGGATCCTCGACGCCTGGTGGCCGCTGCTGGTGCCGGCCGAGTTCAAGGCCCTCGGCCCCGACCTGTACGCCGCACTGGTCGCGAACCTGAAGATCGACGAGCGGCCGAGTGCGCAGGGCTCCGCGTTCCAGAGCGGGTGGTGGGGCTTCGTTCAGCGCGACCTGCGCAAGGTGCTCGGCGATCCTGTCAAGACACCGCAGCCGGTCACGTTCTGCGGCGCTGGTTCGCTCGCCACCTGCCGGTCGGTACTCACGGACTCTTTGCTAGCAGCAACCAAGGTGCCGGCGGCGACGACGTACCCGGCGACCGCGGACTGCGCGGCGGGGAACCAGTTCTGCGCGGACCAGATCGTGCACCAGCCGATGGGCGGGATCACCCAGGACCGCATGGCGTGGGTCAACCGGCCGACGTACCAGCAGGTGGTCGAGTTCCCGGCGCGGCGGGGTGACGATGTCAGCAACCTCGCGGCGGGGAAGACCGCGACCGCGAGCAGCTACGAGAAAGGATGGTACAACTCGCCGCCGGCCCAGGCGGTCGACGGGAAGCTGGACACCCGATGGGCCAGCGACTGGTCCGATCCGCAGTGGCTGAAGGTTGACCTCGGCAACGAGCAGACGATCCGGCGGGTGGTGCTGAACTGGGAGACGGCGTACGGGAAGTCGTACCGGGTGGAGGTCTCGCGGGACGGGACGAACTGGCAGCAGGTGTTCGCGACGACGACCGGGAACGGGGGCGAGGATGTGGTCCGGTTCGGGGCCGTCTCGGCGCGGTATGTGCGGGTTACCGGGACTGTCCGGGCTACGTCGTACGGGTACTCCCTCTACGAACTCCGAGTCTTGAGGCAATGATTAGGGCATGACGCAGAACTATCCTCCGAACCCGAACCAGCCGTACCCGCCGCAGCAGGGTTATCAGCAGGGTCCGCCCCCGGGCTACGGGCCGCCGCCGCAGCAGGGGTACCAGCAGGGTCCGGCGCCGCAGGGCTACGCGCAGCCCGGGTACGGACAGGCTCCGGGCAACTATCAGCCGGCGCAGCAGAACGCGCCGCATGTCGCTCCGCAGGGTTCGCCGTACCCGGTGCTCGTGTCGACGATGAACGACCTGCCCGGGTACACCGCGGAGAAGGTGTTCGGCGAGGTCTTCGGGCTGACCGTGCGGAGCCGCGACTTCGGGTCGAACTTCACCGCGAGTTTCCGCTCACTGGGTGGCGGCGAGGTGCCGGAGTACACCCAGATGCTGGCGGAGTCGCGGCACGTCGCGGTGATGCGGATGTGCCAGATGGCCCAGCAGATGGGCGCCAACGCGATCCTCGCGATGCGGTTCGACTGCAACGAGATCGCGCAGACGATGAGTGAGGTGGCGGCGTACGGCACGGCCGTGATCGTGCGGAAGGTCGAGCCGCCGCGGGTCCAGGACAACAAACCCGATGAGGATGATGCGAATGGAAGCTGAGCTCTCGTTTCCGCTTGGATTTCGGTGGGGGGTCTCGACGTCGGCGTACCAGATCGAGGGAGCCGTGGCCGAAGGTGGCCGCGGTCCCTCCACCTGGGACACGTTCTGCGCCGAGCCGGGCCGGATCCTCGACGGCGACACCGGCACGGTCGCGTGCGACCACTTCCATCGGTACGCCGAGGACGTCGCGCTGATGCGTGAGCTGGGGGTGGACACCTACCGGTTCTCGTTCTCCTGGCCGCGGATCCAGCCGTCGGGGACCGGTCCAGGGAACGCCGCCGGCCTGGATTTCTACGACCGGTTGATCGACACGCTGCTCGGCGCCGGGATTCAGCCGACGCCGACGCTGTACCACTGGGACACCCCGCAGCCGCTGGAAGACGAGGGCGGCTGGCTTTCACGCTCGATTGCGGATCGTTTCGCCGACTACGCGGCACTGCTGGCTGCGCGGTTCGCGGATCGGGTGCCGCAGTGGATCACGATCAACGAGCCGATGGTGCTCACGTTGATGGGGTATTCGCTCGGTGCGCACGCGCCGGGCAAGGAACTGCTGTTCGACGCGTTGCCGGTCGCGCATCATCAACTGCTCGCCCACGGTCGCGCGGTGCAGGCGTTACGGGCGGGGGGGCGACCGAGATTGGCATCGCGTCCAACCACGCGCCGACCTGGCCGGCCAGCGACAGCGTCGAGGACAAGGAAGCGGCCGGGTTGTACGACAACCTGATCAACTGGATGTTCGCCGATCCGGTCCTGCTCGGGACTTACCCATCGGGCTTCGAAGCCGCGATGCCCGGCCCCGTCGAGGACGACCTGGCGATCATCTCGACACCGCTCGACTTCTTCGGCATCAATCACTACGCACCCGTGTCCGTCGGCGCCGCGACCGGACAGGCGGACACCGCCGCGACCGACGGCATCCAGCTGCCTCCCGGCTTGCCCTTCGAGCCCCGCCGGCTCGCGGGTTTCCCCACCACGGACTTCGGCTGGCCGGTGGTGCCCTCGGCGTTCGGCGAGATCCTGCGGATCTTCAAGGATCGGTACGGCGATCGGCTGCCGCCCCTCTACATCACCGAGAACGGGTGCGCGATCAACGACGAGCCCGTCGACGGGGTCGTCGACGATCAGCGGCGGATCGACTACCTGGACGGGTACCTGCGCTCGTTGCGCGCTGCGATGGACGACGGGATCGACGTTCGCGGGTACTAGCAGTGGTCGTTGCTGGACAACTTCGAGTGGGCCGCCGGGTACTCGCAGCGGTTCGGGTTGGTGCACGTCGACTTCGACACGCTGGTGCGGACCCCGAAAGCGTCGTACCACTGGTTCCGTGACCTGATTGCGCAGAACCGCGGATGATTCCCGAACCGGGGGTGGTGCCGGCGGCGTTCGCCGAGCCCACTGTTCGGGTCCGGCCGGGCTGGACGGCCGCCGTCGTACTGGCCAACGTCGGGGTATTCGCCGCTTGGCTCGGTCCGATCCAGGTGGTGCTCGCCAAGCAGTCCGAGGCGGTTGCTCCTGACAACAAGGAGTTCATCTACGGGTTGGTCACCGGGGTCGGCGCGGCGGTCTCGGTGTTCGCGAATCCGGCGTTCGGCGCGATCTCGGACCGGACCACGTCTCGCCGCGGTCGCCGGGCACCTTGGGTACTCGCGGGCGCGGTCGGGGGTGCCGTTGGTCTGCTGATCCTGGCCGGGGCGACCGCGGTGGCGTTGATGATTGTCGGCTGGTGCCTGATGCAACTGTTCGGCAACGCGTTGCTGGCCGCCGTGACCGCGACCGTGCCGGACCGGGTGCCGGTCGACCAGCGCGGAGTCGTCGGCGGCTGGGTCGCGATCTCACAGGTGCTGGGTGCGCTGGTCGGCACCGCGCTCGCGACTGTTGCCGGTGGCATCGGACTTGGGTACGTCGCGTGTGCCGGGTTCCTGCTGCTGTCCGTCGTACCGTATCTGCTGCGCAGTCACGACACCCCGCTGGTCACACCGCCGCCACCGCTGGTGCTGCGGGAGTTCCTTCGTGGGTTCTGGATCAGTCCGCGGCGGTATCCGGACTTCGGGTGGGCTTGGCTGACGCGGTTCCTGTTCAACGTCGGGAACGCGCTCGGCACGCTGTACCTCTTCTACTACCTGCAGGACGAGGTCGGGATCGACGACGCGGACACCGGCGTACTGATCCTGACCGCGATCTACAGCGTCTGTGTCCTGGCCACCGCGATCGGGTTCGGCCGGTGGTCGGACCGGAGCGCGCGGCGAAAGGTCTTCGTCACCTGCTCCGGCGTGGTGATGGCCGTCGCCGGCGTGATCCTCGCCCTCTGGCCGACCTGGCCCGGCGCCATCCTCGGCGCGATCGTCCTCGGCACCGGCTTCGGCGTCTACCTGTCGGTCGACTTCGCCCTCCTCACCGAAGTCCTCCCCAGCGCCCGCGACCGCGCCAAGGACCTCGGCGTCATCAACATCGCCAACTCCCTCCCCCAGGTCCTGGCCCCCGCCATCGCCGCCCCCATCGTCAAACACGCCGGCGGCTACCCCGTCCTCTACCTCCTAGCCGCCACCGTCACAGCCCTGGCCGGCCTCCTCGTCCGACAGATCAGGTCAGTCAGCTAGTAGCTTCCCCTCGCAGCCGGCACGCGCGCTCCTGCGTCGCGTGCTCCGCCGTCTGCCCCACCCACCCTGCGGGCGCGGACTCCTATCGTCGCCCGCTTGGCGACCACTCCGTGCGTACTGTCCTGCGTGCGGCTGCTGTGGTTGGGGGATGTTCGTGACAGTCGCCGCATCACGGCTCGTCGGGCGATCACTCGGCTCCACTCATGGACCAGTGGTCCGGTCGATTGAAGCCTGGATGCCTGGCATGCGGCCCTTCGATGCAGTCAGGGAGTTGGCTGCCTCTGAGGAAGGACTCCGAGATAGGGAACGCAGTGACGGCTGGGTTGAGCAATCGGGGGCTAACACGCCCGGGCGGACACGCGATGAGCACTGGGCGGTTCGGGGCGATCCGGACAGCTGCATCGATTGCGGGAGTGAAGTCGCTGTCCGTGGAGACAACCACAGACAGGTCTCTGAAGCCGGTGGCGGTGTCCTCGAGGAGGTGGCTGGCCAGTGCGACGTCGGTCAGCTTCTCCTCAAAGGTCTTGTAGCGGATCGGTGGATCGCAGCGGCAGTGCCAGGGGTGTCCGCACTTGCGGCACGGGGCTGGAGTCTTGGCCTTGAAGTGGCCGCGGTGCACCGTCACCGCTGGGCAGTGCCGAGCGAGGGCGCCGAGATACGTCTCCTGACGACGGGCGGCCTCGGGATCGCCTTTCACGATGGCAGTGAAGTAGCGGACGGCGAGAACGTCACTGTCGGCGCGCAGCTTGCCGGCAAGTGATTCCAGGTCGAGCCAGAGATAGCGGCGCCCGTACTTGCTGCGCAGGCCGTGGTACAGGTTGAACCCGTCCACGTAGAACACGGCCTGCATTCGCACTGCCTTCCTGCACTCGTCGACCTGCTGGTCACCCCAACCGACTGGGCGGACCGCCTGGATCTTGCTAACCTGTGGTTAGACAAAGTTGGTCAAGGCCAACAAGGCGGCCCCCGAAAGGGGGCCGCATTCTTTTGTCCGGGGACTTGCCAACGACGGTTCGCCAACCTTTCAGGGTTGGAGCATAATCGAACACGTGCACGAGTGCTAACTCGCTGTGAGCGAGACGTGGTTCTCGGCACCTAGGAGGCGCGATGCGTCAGGCAGACAGTGCCTGAGCTAGGGCTCGGGCGGTCGGGCTGGTGGCGGTGATCTTGATGTGTTGGAGGTTTAGCCAGTCGGCGAGGAGCTGGAGTTCGGTGGCTAGGGAGTGGGTGAAGTCGGGGGTGTTGGGTTCGGGGGTGAGGGTGGGGACTTCGAGGGTGGAGGTGGCGCGGTTGGATTTCAGGTCTACTCGGGCTGCCAGGCGATCGCCTAGGAGGAAGGGAAGGACGTAGTAGCCGTGGATGCGTTGGGGGGCGGGGGTGTAGATGCTGATGCGGTAGAAGAAGTCGAAGAGGTGGTGGGTGCGGTCGCGGTTCCAGATCAGGGGGTCGAAGGGGGAGAGGAGGGCGCGGGCGTCGACCGCGCGGTCCTTGGCCTCGTGCCAGCGGTAGCTCTGATGGGTGACGCCTTCCACGCGGACGGGGATGAGGTCGCCGGACTCGACCAGTTCGGCGAGCACCTGGCGGGCGGTTGCGGTGGGCAACGAAAAGTGGCCCTGGCCGGCGCCGCAGAGGTCGCGGGCGGTGGCGACGCCCAGACCGCGGGCGGCGATCCGGACGAGCTCGCGGCGGGCCTCGTCGGCGGGTAGTTCGGGCGCGGACAGTACGTCGGCCGGCAGGACGCGCTCGGTGAGGTCGTAGACCCGCTCGAAGTTCCGGCGTCCCGCGATCGTCACGCGACCCGCGCAGAACAGGTACTCGATCGCGATCTTCGCGTCCTGCCAGTTCCACATCCGGCCGGTGGTCGGATCCGGATCCGGGTCGGACCGCTTCCGCCGTACGCCGTCCGGACTCGCCTGACCGGCCGTGAGTGGACCCTGCTCGGTGATCATGGCGAGCACCTGGTCGACGTACCCGGGTTTCTCGGCGTTCAGCCGCCGCATCCCCGCGACGACCGACCACGGCGCGGTCACGTCCGGGCCGAGCTCCTGGTCCCAGACCTGCTGTTCCGCCGCCCGCATTCGCCAACGCAGCAACGGGTAGTAGCTCAACGGCAGCAGCGCCGCCTTGTGTCCCCAGAAGTACTCGAAGAGCTCCCGCTCATCGCCCCAGCTCAGCCGGTCGAGCGTCGTACGCGCGTAGTCCCCGACCCGCGCGTACACCGGCAGATAGTGCGACCGGCACAACACATTCACCGAATCCAGCTGCAGCACCCCCGCTGCCCCGATCGCCTTCCGCACCTGGCGAACGTCCCCCCGCCGCGGCCGCCCCTCCCCAAACCCCTGCGCATTCAGGGCAATCCGCCGCGCGACGTCCACCGAGATCTCATCGCCAACAGCCACCATGGCCCGAACCTACCGCGCGGGGACCTGCGCCGTTGCGCGTTTGCGGAGCCACAGGCCTGCGCCGGCCAGCAGGGCGAGAGCGCCGACGTGTAGCGCCGGGGAGAGGCTGGCCATGACGTTGACGGGGAGCAGGCAGATGAGTACGAGGCGGACGGCGGCGTCGGCCAGGAGGAGGCCGCCCAGCACCGCGCTGAGCAATGTGAAGCGGTGACGGAACGCGGGCTCGGTCTTCCATCGGGTGTCCCACTCAGCAGCGTGCAGCCCTCTGCATCGCCGCCTACCGTCAGATGCTGCCGACCAGTCCCGAGGACACCCCGGACAGCGGCTCACTCCGCGAGGACGCGCTCGCTCTCCTGACCCGCGCCAACGACCGCATGTCCTCCCCGGTCGGACAGATCCTCCGCGAGCTCCTCGCCGACATCATGTCGGACCGTGAACGCATGCGTGACCTCAACGACCAGATCGCCCGCGCCGGCGTCACCCCCTGGCTGACCGTCCTGGCTCGTGCGGTCGCGCGCGGTGAGGTCGCCCCCACTGTGGTGACCCCGCGCGTCGCGACTGTCGCCGTGGCCCTCCTTCGCAACGAGTACGCGCTCAACGGCGCCACCAGCGTCCCCACCGAGGTCCTGGCAGAGATCGTCGACGAGGTGTTCCTCCCGCTGACGACGCGGCGTTCCTGTACGTCGGACAGGTCCGGCGATTGTTGACAAGCCGCGGATAAGGTTTTGGGCATGTCGGTGATGCAGTCTTCGAAGCTTGCGAATGTTTGTTACGAGATCCGGGGGCCGGTGCTGGAGGAGGCCCAGCGGCTGGAGGCGGCGGGACACCGGATCCTCAAGCTGAACACGGGGAACCCGGCGCCGTTCGGGTTCGAGTGTCCGCCGGAGATCCTCGAGGACATCGTCCGTAATCTCGCCGACGCGCACGGTTACGGCGACGCGAAGGGCCTGCCGGCGGCGCGCCGGGCGATCGTGCAGCACTACCAGCCCGCGGGCGTCCACCTGGACATCGACGACATCTACATCGGCAACGGCGTCTCCGAGCTGATCCAGATGGCCGTGCAGGCCCTGCTCGAGGATGGCGACGAGGTCCTCATTCCGGCGCCCGACTACCCGTTGTGGACCGCGGCCGTCGCACTCGCGGGCGGTACGCCGGTGCACTACCGCTGCGATGAGCAATCCGACTGGATGCCCGACCCGGCCGACATCGAGGCGAAGATCACCGACCGCACCAAGGCGCTGGTGATCATCAACCCCAACAACCCGACCGGCGCGGTGTACGACCACGACCTGCTGGTGACGCTGGTCGACATCGCCCGCCGGCACGGCCTGCTGATCTACGCCGATGAGATCTACGACAAGATCCTGTACGACGACGCCGTCCACACCCCGGTCGCGTCACTGGCTCCCGACGTACTGACGCTCACCTTCAACGGACTGTCGAAGGCGTACCGGGTGGCCGGCTACCGCTGTGGATGGCTCGCGGTCAGCGGTCCCAAGCATCAGGCGTCGAGCTATCTCGAGGGCCTGACGATCCTGTCGAACATGCGGTTGTGCGCCAATATGCCCGCGCAGCACGCCATCGCGACCGCGCTCGGCGGCAAGCAGTCGATCAAGGATCTGGTGCTGCCGGGCGGGCGGTTGGTTGCTCAGCGCGACACGGCGTACGAACTGCTGACCCAGATCCCCGGGGTGACGTGTGTGAAGCCGAAGGGCGCGCTGTACGTCTTCCCGCGGCTCGACCCGAAGGTCTTCGGCATCTCCGACGACCGTCAGTTCGTGCTGGATCTGCTCCGCGCCGAGAAGATCATGATCGTCCAGGGCACCGGCTTCAACTGGCCCGAGCCGGACCACGTCCGCATCGTCACGCTGCCGCACAAGGACCAGCTCCACGATGCGGTGACCCGCATCGCGACGTTCCTGGACGGCTACCGTCAACGCTGAGCCATCGCGTTCCGCAGCAGCTGGAAGTCCTCGGCGGTGAGTGACACCAGCCCTCGGCGAAGCTGATAACCCCAATTGGGATCGTCGGTCAGCGCCAGCTCAGCGGTGATCTCGGCGAGCGGGACCGGGTGTACGGCGTCGAACTCGACCCGGCGCCGCCACGGACGAACGATGCCGTGGGCACCCATCGACATCGGCTCCGCCTGGTACGGCTCGGCATCGGCGACCACTCCGAGCGCGGTGAACGCCCGGAGCGGTGCCTTCTCGCCCAACCGCTCGGTCGGGGAGTAGATCGCGAAGCCGTCGCCGGCCCGCAGCCGGGCGACGCCGTACCGCTTGCCGTGGTTGAGCTGGATGAAGCCCCCTTCGGCAGCGCGCCGTGCGTGTTCCGCGGACACGACACCGAGCCAGGCTCGTTGCTGAGTAGTCATGTCTCTACTGTCCAGCGGTATATACGACATCTTTCGTCATGTTTTTGCGGCGGAGCCGGTTGATCAGCGGCCAGGCGAGCATGGCCAGGATGACGGCGTAGATGACGTACGCGATGGGGCCGCCGATCAGGCCGGAGGCGTCGCCGTTCGAGAGTTGCAGGGACATCCGGGCCTGGCGTTCGGCGATCGGTCCGAGGATGACGCCGATGATCAGCGGGAGCACCGGCAGACCGAAGCGGCGCATCGCGAAACCGAGCAGGCCCAGCAGCAGGAGGAGCAGGAGGTCGAGCGGCTGCGCGTTGACGGCGTACGCGCCCATCGAGGCGAAGAAGATGATCCCGGCGTACAGGTAAGGACGGGGGATCTGCAGGAGCTTCGCCCAGGCCGGCGCGAGCGGCAGGTTGAGCAGGAGCAGCATCAGGTTGCCGATGAACAGGCTGGCGATCAGCGCCCAGACCAGCTTCGGCTCGCGCTGGAACAGCAGGGGACCGGGCTGGATCCCGTACGACGTGAACGCGGCGAGCATCACCGCCGCAGTCGCGTTGGTCGGCAGCCCGAGCGCGAGCATCGGCACCAAGGTCCCCGCGGCCGACGCGTTGTTGGCGGCCTCCGGCCCGGCCACGCCCTCGATCGCACCGTGCCCGAACTCCTCCGGGTGCTTGGAGAGCTTCTTCTCCGTCGCGTAGGACAGGAACGTCGGGATCTCCGCCCCACCGGCAGGCAGTGCCCCGATCGGGAACCCGTACGCCGTCCCGCGCAGCCACGGCTTCCACGAACGACGCCAGTCCGAGCGCCCCATCCACGGCCGCCCGACCGGGATCACCGTGCCCGGGTTGCGCCGCAGGTGCGCGGCCACCCAGAGCGCCTCGCCGACCGCGAAGATGCCGACGGCAACCACCACGACATCGATGCCGTCGGCAAGCTGGGGGATTCCGAAGGTGAGTCGCTCCTGGCCGGTCACCTTGTCGATCCCGACGAGGCCGATCACGAGCCCGAGCAGCAGCGCAGCGAAACCGCGGATCCGGGAGGAGCCGAGGACGGACGTCGCGCCGGCGAACGCGAGCAACATGATCGCCAGGTAGTCGGGTGCGCCAAGGCTGATCGCGAACTTCACCACCTGCGGCGCTACGAGCACCAGCAGCACGGTCCCGATCGTGCCGGCCACGAAGGATCCGATCGCGGCCGTGGCCAGTGCCTGGGCGGCTCGGCCGGCCCGGGCCATCTTGTTGCCCTCGATCGCGGTCACGACCGACGACGATTCGCCGGGGGTGTTGAGCAGGATCGACGTCGTGGAACCGCCGTACATGCCGCCGTAGAAGATGCCGGCGAACATGATGAACGCCTGCACCGGCTCCAGGCCGTAGGTGATCGGCAGCAGCAGCGCGACCGTCATCGCCGGCCCGATGCCGGGCAGGACGCCGACCGCCGTACCGACCGTGACACCGAGCAGGGCGAGCAGGAGGTTGAGCGGGGTCAGTACGTCGCCGAACCCGGTCAGCAGGTTCGTCAGGTTGTCCATCACAAGATCCCTTGCAGTACGCCGGCCGGGAGGTTCACGCCGAGCCCGATCGCGAACGCGTAGAACGTCGTCAACGACAACGCGGCGGCGATGAACAGATTGCGGATGTGGTGCCGGCTGCCGAGAGCGAACGCCGAACCCCAGAACAGCAGGCCTCCGCTGATCACCCAGCCCAGCGGCTCGATCAGCGCCAGGTTGACCACGAACGCGCCGATCAGCAGCAGCACCGTACGCCAGTCCACCGGCGAGGTCACGTCGATGTCCTCACCGCCTTCGGCCTCCCCGGTTCCACCGCGGGCGACGTCGACGGCGTACAGGATCGCGATCAGCAGCAGGAGCGCGCCGAGCACCATCGGGACCGGCTTCGGCCCGATCGGGTCGTTGCTGTTGGCAATGTGCCGGAGCCGGGCGGCGTCGGTGATCACCAGAACACCGACGACCGCCAGGAATGCACACACTCCGTACTGCGCCCGATCCCGCCGAGTCTCGACCTGAGGCTCGGCGGTGGTCATGCCGCCAACCCCAACTTGGTCAGGATGTCCGCGACCGCCTTGTCCTGGTCGGTCAGGAAGGTCCCGAACTCGTCGCCGGTGACGAACGCGTCGGTCCAGCCGTGCTTGGTCAGTTCTGCCTTCCACTCCGCAGAGTCGTGCATCTTGGTCAGTGCGTCGATCCAGACCTTCTTGTCCTCGGCGCTGATCTCCGGCGGCGCGACGATTCCCCGCCAGTTGGTGAACACCAGGTCGATCCCGGACGACTTCAGCGTCGGCACGTCCTTCAGCGCCTCGACCGGCTTCTCGCTGGTCACCGCGAGAACGCGGACCTGACCGCTCTGCACCTGGTCCAGGAACTCGCCGAACCCGCTGGCCCCGAAGGCGATCTTGCTGCCGAGCAACGCGGGCAGCAGTTCGCCGCCGCCGTCGTACGAGACGAAGTTGACGTCCTTCGGGTTGATGCCGACCGCCTGCGCGAGCTGCATCGGCAGCAGGTGGTCCGGGCCGCCGGGCGACGAGCCGCCGCCGACCGCGAGCCCCTTCGGGTTCGCCTTCCAGGCGGTGACCAGGTCGCCGATCGTCTTGTACGGGGAGTTCTTCGGTACCACGATCGCCCCGGCCTCCTCGATCAGTTTGGCCAGCGGGGTGGTCTGGGTCAGCGTCGCCTTCGACTTCGAGGTGTACGTCGCCCCGACCACGCCGAGGCCCATCTGCAGGGCGAGCTTGCCGTTGCCCTTCTCGTTCACGGTCCGCTGCAGCCCGACCGTGCCGCCGGCGCCGGGCAGGTTGAAGACCTGTACGCCGGTCGCGATCTTGGCGTCCTCCATCACCTTCGCGGCGACCCGTGCGGTGGTGTCGTACCCGCCGCCGGCAGTGTTCGGCACCATCAGTCGCAGTCCGGTGGCGGGTTTGCCGTTACCGGCGTCGGCGGAGTCCTTCTTGTCCGCGGTCGCGCCGCAGGCGGTCGTACTCACCAGGGCGAGTATCGCCGTGGTGACCAAGAGCATCGGCCTAGACCTCATCGGCGGAGTCCTTTCGGAGACGGGGGTTCAGGTGGCGACGATCGTGGCCCCGTCTCGAGTGGGTCGTCTGCATTGTGGCCGCAGCGGAGGTTGAGTTCATTGTGGTCATGGGACGATTCCGGTTGAACTGTGGCCCTGGAGCGTTCGAGCGGTGATCATGCGGCATGGCGTTGAGACTGGGTAGGCGGCCGACGTTGGCCGGCCAGCTGCTGGTGCTGCAGCTGGCGATCGTGGTGGTGGTGCTGGTCGCCGTCGCCGCGGTCTCGCTCGCCCAGTCCGCCGCCACCTTCAACCGGGTCGAGGGTCGCCGGGTGACCGCGCTGGCCGAGCAGCTGTCCGGTAACCAGACGCTGCGGTTCGGCATCCGGAAACCGGCGCCCGCGGAGATGCTCGCACCTTCGCTCCAAACCAGCCTGACCCAGTCCGGCGTCACCTCGATCACGGTCGCGGACGCCGGTGGTCGGGTGATCGCGGCAACCAATCCGACCCTGATCGGGAGCGCTCTCATGCTCGGCGATCCGCGCGTCGCGGACGGCCGCGGCTGGTCCGGTGAGCTGCAGGTGGACGGTTCCAAGGAGCTGGTCTCGCAGATCCCGGTGCTGAGTGACGGTCGCGACGCGGACGGTCGGCCGGACGGGTCGCTCGGTCGCCACATCGGCACCGTGATGGTCGGGGAGCGGGCTCCGTCGGTCTGGCAGCGGCTTCGCGGCGCATCGTCGTACCTGGCGATCTATCTCGGCATCGCGTGCGTACTCGGGCTGCTCGGGTCGTGGTTGCTCGCTCGCCGGATCAAGCGGCAGACGCTCGGACTCGAGCCGCGCGAGATCGCCGGGCTGGCCGAGCACCGCGAGGCGATGCTGTACGGGCTGGCCGAAGGTGTGGTCGCCCTGGATCCGCACCTGCGCGTCACGTTGGTGAACGATGTCGGCCGGCGGCTGCTCGACCTGCCCGAGAACGCGGTCGGCAAGAGCCTGCAGGAGTTGGGGATCGAGGGCCGGCTGCGGGACGTGCTGGCTGGGGATGACGATGCGCGCGACGCTGTCGTCGTACGGCGTGGTCGGGTGCTGGTGATGAACCGGATGGACGTGCTGAAGGACGGGCGGTCGCTCGGCTCGGTGACCACGTTGCGGGATCGGACCGAGCTGGCGCAGTTGGAGCGGGAGCTGGGGTCGTTCCGCAGTTCGGCCGAGTTGCTGCGGGCCCAGACCCATGAGTTCGCGAACCAGTTGCACACGATCTCGGGGCTGATCCAGATCGGGGAGTACGACGAGGTCGTCACGTACGTCGGCGCGCTCAACCGCTACCGTGAGTCGCTCGACCTGACCGTTACCCGGCGGGTCCACGACACCGCGGTCGCCGCCTTGCTGATGGCGAAGTCCTCGGTCGCGGCCGAACGTCGCGTCGAGCTCCGGGTGTCCGAACGGACGACGCTGCTCCGGCTCGATCCATCGCTGTCCGCCGATGTCGCGACCGTGGTCGGCAACCTGGTCGACAATGCGATCGACGCCGCCGCGCAGTCGGGGACGCCGCTGTCGCCGGCGTGGGTCGAGGTCGAACTGCGGCAGGACGCCAGCAGTGTCGAGATCGTGGTCCGTGACTCCGGTCCCGGTGTCGCTCCCGAGCTCGCGCAGGAGGTGTTCGCGCACGGGTTCACCACCAAAGCCGCGGCCGAGGGCGAACGCGGGATCGGGCTGGCGATGACGCGCCTGGTCTGTCGCCGGCGTGGCGGCGAGGTCGCGGTCACCAACCTCGAGGACGGCGGCGCCGCGTTCGTCGCCCGGATGTCC
Source organism: Kribbella sp. NPDC026596 (assembly GCF_040638415.1). Classification (NCBI taxonomy): domain Bacteria; kingdom Bacillati; phylum Actinomycetota; class Actinomycetes; order Propionibacteriales; family Kribbellaceae; genus Kribbella; species Kribbella sp. NPDC026596. The sequence goes on from NZ_JBEZYF010000038.1 coordinate 14,956, forward strand.
GTCCAGCGCCTGCCCGAAGGAGCCCGATGATCACGGTCCTGGTGGTCGACGACGACTTCATGGTCGCGCGGATCCACCGCGGTTTCGTCGAGCGGGTGGACGGCTTCGAAGTCGTCGGTACGGCGAACTCCGGCTCGCAGGCGCTGGATGCGATTCGGGAGCTGCGACCGGATCTCGTGCTGCTGGATCTCTATCTGCCGGATGTGTTCGGGCTCGACCTGATCGCGCGGATGCGGGCCGAGCAGCCGGACTGCGACATCCTGGTGATCACGGCCGCGCGTGAGGCCGACGCCGTACGGGGTGCTGTCCGGCAAGGGGTGGTGAACTACCTGCTGAAGCCCTTTGGTTTCGAGGATCTGCGGTCGCGGTTGCAGGAGTACGCGCGACGGCGGGCGAGCGTCCCGGATCAGGTCACCAGCCAGGCCGACGTGGACCGCGTACTCGCCCCGGCCCGGTCTTCGGTGAGCCGGTTGCCGAAGGGGCTGAGTCAGGAGACCGCGGACCTGGTGGCCGCGGCCCTCCGTACGGCCGAACGCAACCTCTCCGCCGCCGAGTGCGCCGAAAAGGTCGGCATCTCCCGCGTCAGCGCCCGCCGCTACCTCGAGTTCTTCTGCACCCGAGGCCAAGCCTCAGTAGCCCTCCGCTACGGCACCACCGGCCGCCCCGAACGCCGCTACCACTGGCGCGGTTAGGGTGCGGGGTATGCCGCTGTTTTCGTTTGAGGGGAAGAGTCCTACGGTGCACCCGGAGGCGTGGGTTGCGCCTACTGCCACGTTGGTGGGGGATGTGGTGGTGGAGGCGGGGGTGTCGATCTGGTACGGCGCGGTGATCCGGGCTGACCTCGGGACGATCACGATCCGGGCGGGCGCGAACATCCAGGACAACACCGTGATCCACGTGGGGCACAACGGGTGCGAGATCGGGCCGAACGCGACCGTCGGGCACCAGTGCCTCGTGCACGACTGCACGATCGGCGAGCAAGCCCTGGTCGGGAACGGTGCGATCGTGCTCGACGGCGCGGTGGTCGGGAAGCGCTCATTGGTCGCGGCCGGCTCGACCGTGACGCCCGGCACGGTAATTCCGCCGGAATCGGTCGCCATGGGCAGCCCGGCCAAGAAGATCATTCCACTCGAGGGCACCGCCAAGCTCTTCGTCGACCACAACGCCGCCGTCTACCACAACCTGGCCGAACGCCACGCGGCATCGGTCGAACAAGTCGGATGAAGCCCGGAGAGCTCGACCGGCGGGCCAAACTGCACTTCGCGAGGCAGGCGGTCCTGGCCCAGCTGACCGGGCTGCCCAGCCTGGTCCGGGCGCACCTGACGAGCGGTCCGCGTACGCCGGCCCTTCTGACAGACCGCGAGCCGCCCGACACCCCACTGAGCCGTGACGTGCTCGAGCTCGCCGCATCGTCGTACCCGGAACCCCTGCTCGGCCACTGCCTGCGGACGTGGTTGTGGGGCGACCTGCTCGGCGCGCGCGACGGCGTCGTACCCGACGGAGAACTTCTCTACATCAGCGCACTGATGCACGACCTCGCGCTGACCGACCGCTTCCGACCGGACGAATCGGTCGGGTGTTTCGCGGTCCACGGCAGCGAAGTCGCCCGTACGACGCTGACGTCACTCGGTGCGGGCCCGTCGTACGCCGATGCGGTCGCCACAGCGATCGCGCTGCACATGGACATCCGGCCCAGCGGCGGACCCGAGGCCCGTCTGCTGCAGGCCGGCGCTCACCTCGACGTCGCCGGCACCCGAGCAGCCGATATCCCGCGCGACGTGATCCGCTCAACCGTCGCCCGATACCCGCGCAACGGGTTCCCCGCCTGCTTCGCGACCGCCATGCGCCGCGAAGCCGCCGAGCGCCCCAACTCGCGAGCGGCCCTCCTCTGGCGCCTCGGTATGCGCCTGCCTATGAATCACAACCCGCTGGACCGCAACGGATCCTAGGGTTGAGCGCATGCTCAGACCACTCGCTGGATTCGGCGCGTTCGGACTGTTCTGGGGAGCATGGGGCGCGATCCTGCCCGCGATCCGCGCCGAGGCCGGGATCAACGACGGCGAGCTCGGTGTCGCTCTGTTGATGATCGGGCTCGGGGCACTCGTGTCGATGCGCTTCACCGGCTACCTGATCGATCGGTACGGCGGAGTCGTGCTGCCCGTGGTCGTCGTACTCTTCGGGCTTTGCGGCGTGCTGCCCGCGCTGGCGGGATCTGTGGTCACGCTCAGCGCAGCGCTTCTCCTGCTCGGCGCGACGTCCGGCGCCACCGACGTCGCCATCAACGCGACCGGATCCCACGCCGAGGCCGTCACCGGGCGACCGCTGATGAACCTCGCCCACGGTGTCTTCTCCCTTGCGGTCGTCGCCGCCAGCCTCGGTACGGCGGGACTGCGCGCGACCGGTGTGGACGCGTTGCCGGTGCTCGGCGGGGTCGGGTTACTCATCGTCGCCGTGGCGGCCGTCGTGCTCGCGCCGGGCTCGACGCAGACCGGGATCGGCTCGGCGCAGCCCGGCGTACGGCGGCGGCTCGAACCGGCTCTGCTGATCTTCGGCGGATTATGCGCGCTCGCCTACCTTGTCGAGAACGCCTGGCAGAGCTGGAGCGCGGTTCATCTCGACACCTCGCTGAACGCACCGCCCGGGCTTGCGTCCAGCGCCGCGGCCGTGTTCGCCGCCGCGGCCGCCACCGGACGGATCGCCGGCAACGTGCTGCTGAAACGGCTCCGGCCCGTCCAGCTCCTGGTGACCGGAGGCGCCATCGCCGCCGCGGGATCGCTGTGCGCCGCCGTGGCGGGCAACGCCGTACTCGCGCTGGTCGGGATCGGCGTAGCCGGCCTCGGTACGTCGGTCTGCGCGCCGACGATCATCGGGATGGCCGGCGCGTGGGCCGGTCCGGACCGGCGGGCGGGAGCGATTTCGACGGTGACGACGATTGCCTACCTGGGATTCCTGCTCGGTCCACCTGCGGTCGGCGCGGCGTCCTCGGCGTGGTCGTTGCCGGTCGCGCTGGGCAGCGTCGCCGTACTGGCTGTCGTCGTCGCCCTCCTCGCCCCGATCGCCGGGCGACTGAAAGGAATGTGAAAGGACCCTTTGCGAGGCTACGGTGACAAGCAGACCGAGGGAGGGTGCTCATGACCGAGATCGCGAACTCCGGCGCCGCGGTGATCAACCGGGCCGACGGGCGGAACGATGGCGAGGAGTGGACCGAGAACTACACCGAGCTCCCGGGTGGTGCGGGCGTCTCGCTGATCCTCGAGTCCACCACGCAGGAGGGCGTCGGCCCCCGGCTGCACAAACATCCGTACGCCGAGACCTTCATCATCCGGCGCGGTACGGCGACGTTCACCGTCGGCACCGAGGAGATCGTCGGCAAGGCCGGCCAGATCCTCGTCGTCCCCGCCGACACCCCGCACAAGTTCCGCACCGGCCCGGGCGGCTACGAAGCCGTCCACATCCACGCCAACCCGACGTTCGAAACCATCTGGCTGGAGTAGCCGCTATCTCACCGGCTCACCCGGCGGGGTGAAGGCGGCGAGCAGGGTCGCGGTGATGTAGCCGGCGGCCTTGTCGGGGGTCAGGCGTCCACCGTGGATCTCGCCGGCGGCGCCGTGCATCACGTTGTGCATCACGCTGACCAGCCACGAGGTGGGCAGGTCGGTCCGGAACGCTCCGTCCTTCCGGCCGCGCTCGAGCAGCCGCTCCACGCGCGCCATCGGATCGGCGTGCAGCTCTTGCACCCGGCCCGGCGGGAGCGTGTCCTGGGCCGCGAGCAGGAGTGACCGGTACCGGTCGACCAGATGCCAGCTGGACTCGATCAGCCGGGCCAGCGCGTCCCGCGGATCACCGCTCAGATCGACCTGACCGAGCGTGTCCTCGCCGCCCTCGATGGCGTGCACGAACACCGCGTCGACCAGTTCGGCCCGGGACGGGAAATGACCGTAGAGCGTGACCCGTCCGACGCCGGCCGCTTTCGCGATCTCGCTCGTACTCGCGGCCGGATCGCGGCTCAGGCATTCCGTCGCGGCATCCAGGATCGCCGCGATGTTGCGCTGCGCGTCCGCCCGCTTGCCGGCCTTGGCGGTCGTCCCGGCCATCCAGCCCTCCTCTTGTCGAACACTGGTGTACGAGTTATGGTACCCGAGATAACTTGAACAGCAGTGTTCGACTTAAGGACTTGACCATGGAAGAACGAAACCCTCAGCGGTGGCGACTGCTGGGGCTGCTCGCCGTCGCGCAGTTCATGCTGATCCTGGATGTGACCGTGGTGGCGATCGCGCTGCCGAACATCGAGACCGATCTCGGGCTGCGGCGCGAGACGCTGACCTGGGTGGTCAGCGCGTACACGCTGATGTTCGGCGGCCTGATGCTGCTCGGCGGCCGGGCCTCCGACCTGTTCGGCTCCCGCCGGGTCGTGCTGACCGGCCTGACAGTGTTCACCTTGGCTTCGCTGGCGACCGGCTTGGCGACCGGCCCGGAGCTGCTGCTCGCCGGCCGGGTTGCGCAAGGCATCGGCGCCGCGATGCTGTCCCCGGCCGCGCTCTCGGTGGTGACCAAGATCTTCGACGCCGAGGAGCGCAACAAGGCGCTCGGTATCTGGTCGGCGATGGGTGGTGGCGGCTCGGCGATCGGCGTACTGCTCGGTGGTCTGCTCACGGCCGGCCCGGGCTGGCAATGGGTGTTCTACGTGAACGTGCCGATCGGCGTGATCGTCTTCGTGATGCTGCTCCGGATGCTGCCGGTCGATCGTCCGGGCGAGGATCTCGGGCGGCTCGACGTACCGGGCGCTCTGTTGGTCACGGCCGGCACGGGTACGGCGATCTACGCGCTGATCAACGCGGGTGACCGAGGCTGGCTTTCGGCCGCGACGCTTGGAACCCTGGCCGGCGCAATCGTTTTGTACGGCGTGTTCGCGCTCGTGCAAAGGAGCGTCCGGTCACCGCTCATGGACCTGCGGATCCTGACCCGCCGACCGGTTGCCGCAGGCATCTTCATGATCCTGGTCGCGACCGCGTTGATGATCGCGACGTTCTTCCTCGGGTCGTTCTATCTGCAGCACTTCAAGGGGTACGGCGCACTCCGCACCGGATTGTTGTTCCTGCCGGTCGCGCTCGCCGCGATCGTCGGGGCTCAGGTGGCCGGGCAGATCGTGGGGCATGTTGGCGCTCGTGTCGTCGCCTTGATCGGGTTCGTAATCTCTGCGGTGGGGATGGTTGTCCCCGCTCTCTGGGATGGTGCTGCTGTGGTCGTGATCGGGATGACTGTCGGCACGGTCGGGCTCGGTGCCGCCTTTGTTGCGGCGTCGACGACGACGTTCGCGCAGGTCGATCATCGGGAGGCTGGGCTGGCGTCGGGGCTCCTGTCGACGTTCCATGAGTTCGGTGCGTCGTTGGGTGTTGCCGTGGTCTCGAGTGTTGCGGCGGCGAGTTTGGCCGGCACGGTCAGCACTGGGTTCACTCGGGGGTTCACGTTCGCCGCGATCACTGCCGGTGTTGCGGCCGTCCTCGCGCTGGTCGTCGTACCCGTCTTCAAGCCTTCGACAGGAGTGGTCCATGCCCACTGAGATCCGCCGTGCTCGGCCCGCGGATGCCGAGACTGTGCTGACCATGCTGCAGGAGTTGGCGGCGTATCAGGATCAGCTCGCGTATGTGACGGCGACCGTCGACCACTGGCGAGGCTTCCTCGGCCGCGACGACGTGATCGTCCTGATCGCCGTCGTCGACGGAACGCCTGCCGGCTACGTCTCGTCCCTTCGGCGCCCGTACCTGTGGGTCGGTGGAGACCAGCTGGCGTTGGATGACCTCTACGTCCGCGAACAGTTCCGCGACGCCGGCGTCGGCCGCCAGCTCATGCTCGAACTCGCCCGGCATGCCCTCCCCGACCGCCTGGTGATCAGCTGGGGCCTACGCCTCGAAAACCAATCCGGATACCGCTTCTACCACCGCCTGGGCGCCACCCTCACCACCAAGACCACAGCCAGCTGGTCCCCAGACATCTACGCGGACCAGCTGGCCGACTAACTCACGGGGTCAGACGCCGTGGGCCTCCAGCGCCAGGTCTTGCCAGTCGGACCAGGTTTTCAGACGGTCTGTGTAGGCCTGTTGGACGATGGGCAGGCCTTGGGAGCCGAAGAAGACTCGTAGTGGTGGGTTGTCGGTGTCGGCCAGGGTCAGGAGGGCGCGGCCGGCGGCAGCTGGGTCACCGTAGTCCAGGGTCTTCGCGTATTCCATGAAGGCCTCGCGGAGTCCGTCGTACCGGGGGTCAGGGCCGGCGAGGACAGCGCCGGTGGCGCCTTCGGTTGCGTAGCCGCCGGGCTCGACGACGGTGACCTTGACGCCGAACCCGGCGACCTCGTGGGCCAAGGACTCGCTCAGTCCTTCGAGGGCCCACTTGGACGCGCAGTAGGCGCCGCCGGTCGGGAACCCGGTGAGGCCGGCGACCGACGAGATCTGGATGACGTGACCGCTCCCCTGCGCGCACAGGTAGGGGAGCGCGGCCTGGACGACCCACACCGGACCGAAGAAGTTGGTCTCCAACTGGTCGCGCAGATCTTGCTCGGTCAGCTCCTCGACCGCACCGGACAGGCCGTACCCCGCGTTGTTCACGATCACGTCGAGCCGGCCGAAGTAGTCGTTTGCCTGCTTCACGCTGTCGAAGACCGCGGCCTTGTCGGTCACGTCCAACGCGAGTGGCAGTACGGCGTCGCCGTACGTCGCAACCAACTCGTCGAGGCGCTCGGTGGTCCGGGCGGTGGCGGCCACCCTATCGCCGCGGGACAGGGCGGCCTCGACGAAGCTCCGGCCCAGGCCGCGCGACGAACCGGTGACGAACCAAACCTTGCTCACTATGTTTCTCCGTTCTAGGCCGCGGGCCGGACGTTGTGGTTGAGGGCGAACAAGTTGCCGGGGTCGTACTGACGCTTGACCGCAGCCAGCCGCTGATACGTCTCCGCCGGGTAGATCGCCGCCACGTCCTCGTCGGTCGCGGTGGACAGGAAGTTCGCGTACGCGCCGTTGACATGCGGCGCGAGCCTCGTCCAGATCGCCTCCAGCCCCGGACGACCGGCCGCGATCACGGGCTCCGGGCCGATGGCGGTGATCGCGAACATCAACTCCGCCTGACGATGCGCGTACGCCGTGGCGTCGTCAGCGACTCGTGACACCGCGCCGCCGATGCTGCGGATGGCGATGACCGGTGACCGTTCCGACGTCGCGATCTCGGTGAGAATCCGAAGGACGTCGGGGACGGATTCCTTGTCGGCAAAGGCGTTTCGGGTGACGAGCTTGATGCCGGGCGGCGGGATCATGCCATCCACGAGGATGTCCGCGTACGGCTTCAGCGCGATGTCGTCGTCGATCACGGTGCCGAGCCGGCGAATCGGGTCGATCGCCTGGGCCGCGAGTACTGCGTCATCGCCGTCGAACGCGACGTGGATCTCGACCGGCGCTTCGTGGCCGCCGGCGAAGGGGTTGGCGAGGGCCGCGATCGAGGTGAGCTCCTCGGGAGCGGTCCGGAAGTACTCCGCCCAGCCCTGGAGCACGGTCGATGCCTCCGCCGCCGGGAACCTGACCTTGCCGAAGAAGACGTCGGTCGTCGGGTGGGCCACGAACTCGAACGCGGTCACGATCCCGAAGTTGCCGCCACCACCGCGAAGCGCCCAGAACAACTCCGGGTTCTCGTCGGCACTCGCGCGTACGACGTCTCCGTCGGCGGTGACCACCTCCGCGGCGACCAGGTTGTCCAGCGCCAGGCCGTACTTGCGGACCTTCCAGCCGATGCCGCCGGACAACGTCAGTCCGCCGACGCCGACGCTCCGGGTGTCGCCCGAGGAGATCGCGAGGCCGTGCGGGGCGAGGGCGGCGGTGACCTGGCCCCAAGTGGCGCCGCCGCCGATCCGGACGAGGTGGCGATCTTTGTCAACAATCAGAATGTCCGCGAGTTGACCGAGGTCGATGACCACGCCGCCGTCGTTCGTACTGAACCCTTGGAAGGCGTGGCCGCCGCCTCGCACGGACAGCGGGAGTCCGATGTCGGCGGTGAACGCGACGGCCGCTCGGACGTCGGCGACGCTCGTGGGGCGCAGTACATATGTCGGCGTACCGAACGCCAGAACCGAGCGGCTGGCCGCCTCGTACTCCGCCGCGCCGGGTTCGATGATGTCGCCGCCGAAGTCGCGGCGAAGGTTTTCGAATGCTGAAGACATGGTGTTCCTTCCACAGGGGATGCCGGTGAACGAACACGAGATGCCGGACCCGCGGTTCTTGTGACAGCGCTGTTTCGTGACCTGCGCCATACGGCTCGATGTCACACGACGACCGGACCGCGTGTCTGAGGGGTGACGACGAGATCGGAGAGGTGATCGGTATGCGCGTGTTCGTGGCTGGTGGAACCGGAGTTCTGGGACGGCGGTTGGTGCCGCAGTTGGTGGCCCGGGGGCATGAGGTGACGGCAACGACGACAAGCTCGGCCAAGGTGGGGTTGGTGGAGCAGTTGGGGGCCGAGGGGCTCGTGATGGACGGCCTGGATGCGGCGTCGGTCGACGCGGCTGTGGGCAAGGCGCAGCCGGACGCGATCGTGCACCAGATGACCGCGATTGCTGTCGGGCACGCGGGCAAGCCCGACATGAAGCACATGGATCGGTGGTTCGCCGGCACCAACCGGCTGCGCACCGAAGGCACGGACAACCTGCTGGCCGCTGCGACGGCGTACGGGGTGACGAACTTCGTCGCGCAGGGGTACGGCGCCTGGAACGGCATCCGTACGGGCGACTGGATCAAGACCGAGCAGGACCCGGTGGATCCGATGACGGGTACGCCGGCTGAGCCCGGGATGGCCGCTCTGCGTTACGTCGAGGATGTGGTCGTCAAGGCCGGCGGGGCGGTTCTGCGGTACGGCTGGTTCTACGGGCCTGGGGCGATGGATGATCTGGTCGAGCCGGTGCGGAAGCGGCAGTTCCCGGTGGTCGGGAGCGGCGCCGGCCGCTGTTCGTGGATCCATCTGGATGACGCGGCGAGCGCGACGGTCCTCGCGGTGGAGCAGCAGGCGAAGGGCGTCTTCGACATCGTCGACGACGAGCCGGCACCGGCGTCCGAATGGGTGCCGTACCTGGCGTCGGTCGCCGGGGCGAAGCGCCCGATGCGGGTCCCTGTCTGGCTGGCCCGGCCGCTGGCGGGAGAAGTCGCGATCACGGTGATGACCGCCGGCCGCGGCTTCTCCAACGCCAAAGCCAAACGAGAACTCGGCTGGAACCTCCGCTACCCCACCTGGCGCCAAGGCTTCAAAGCCGAACTAGCCAACTGACGCCTGTCGATTTTGGGTGGGGGTGATCGACGCAGGGGTGATGGAACACTCAAACCCCTGGAAGGACCGCATCATGACTACCAACGACGTGACGATCCCGGCCGCCGGCGTGTCCACTCGTGCTTTGCTGACCGCCGGCGTCGTCGCCGGGCCGCTGTATGTCGCGGTGTGGCTCGGGCAGGCGTTCACCCGCGACGGATTCGACATCACCCGCCACCCGGCCAGCCTGCTCGCGAACGGCGGTCCGGGATGGATCCAGACCACGAACTTCGTCGTCAGCGGATTGTTGTCGATCGCAGCCGCCGTCGGACTACGTCGTACCCTCACAGGCCGTGGCCGGACCTGGGCGCCTCGACTGGTCACGGCGTACGGCGTCGGGCTTCTGCTTGCGGCGATCTTACCCGCCGACCCGGCGGCAGGCTTCCCGGTCGGTACGCCCGCCGACTACGCCGAGATCAGCACCCGCGGCATGGGTCACTTCGTTGCCGGAAGCATCGGATTCAGCGGCCTCATCGCCGCCTGCCTGGTCGTCGCCGCCCACTACCGCAGCATCGGCAACCGAGCCCTTGCCCGCTTCTCCACGATCACCGGCATCCTGTTCTTCGCAGCCTTCGCCGGCCTCAGCGCGGGCGCCGGCTCCCGCCCCACCATCATCGCCTTCGACCTGGCGGTCACCCTCGCCTGGACCTGGCTCACCATCATCTGCGCCAACAAACGCCGTACGGCGTGACCCCGAACTACTCGGTCAGGACGTCGCCTCGGGGGGTTCTGCGGTAGAGGACTGTTCCTGCGACTCGGGTCCGGGAGACGAGGCCGCTCGCGTTCAGGACCGAGAGGTGTTGGCTGATAGCTCCCGGGGTGAGTCGCATCCGGCGGGCGAGGGCGGTGGTGGTGGCGGGCTCGGCCAGGGTGGTGAGGATGCTGGCGCGAGTACGGCCGATCAGCGCTGCAAGTGCATCGGGCGGAGGCGGTGGGGTGGTCTCCCACAAGGTGGCGATGCCGCGGACGGGATAGGCGATCATCGGCTGGTACCGGGCATGAGGGAACCCTGGTTTCACGCGACCGGTCATCGTGCGGACCCACGGCCACCCCATCGCGTACGGCACCAGGGTCAGCCCGCTGCCCGACAGCTCGCCGGTCCAGTCGAAGGGCTCCGCGACGAGCAAACGATCCCCGTCGAGGGTGACGGTCTCGTGCAAATCGTCGAACAACGCCTGCAAGCCGCCGGCGGCGAGTCGTTGGGACCGCCACAGCACGTCGGCCTCGAGAAGCCGCCGAATCCGGGGCCAATGCTGGGCCAGCGCCACGTCCCAGTACGCCCGGAGCACGTCGACGATGCGGATGATGGCGGCCTCGGGGTCCGCACGGATCCGCTCCGCGACCGCTGCGGGCATGTTCGGCACTTCTTCGGCGATATCGGTCAGGACTCGCTGCGCGTCCGTACGGCGGATCTTGTCGAGCTCGCTGACGATGTCGGGCTGTGGCTCGGTCGGCGTGAACGAGATGAAGTCGGCGATGAATCCGCGGACCGGCGCGAGCGCGAACACCTCGGTCAGATCGAGATCGGCGACCGACGGCCGGGTTGCGCGCACCCAGGGCAGATGCAGCGAGTGTTCACCCGGTGCACGCAGCGCGACCGTACTGAACACCAGCTCCATCAGCGGCGAGAACGCGAACCTGATCCGGGCCACGTCCTCGGGTCGCAACCGCCACTCGATCACGCGGACCTCCTCGCCGCACATTTAGCTCAGGCTAAAAGTATCGCCGCCCCTCGGCGCCCCGGCCAGAGTCAGGTCAAGCCGGTTCAGCCGGCTCCGACCTACTCACGACAGGGCCGGACGGCCGCCCGATGCAGCGAAAGGAACCCCGTGATGAGCAAGGTAGTGCTGGATGTGTCAGTGTCCCTGGATGGATTCTCGGCCGGACCGAACGTCCGGCCGGACGAGCCGATGGGCGACGGCGGCGAAGGGCTGCACGACTGGGTTGCCGGGACGGGGCCGAACGGCGAGGTCGACGCCGGCGTCCGCCGGGAGCTGGACGCGTCGGTGGGGGCCACCATCGTCGGACGGCATACCTTCGAGCTCGGTCTGAAACCGTGGGGCGGCACCCCGTGGCCCGGCGTACCGAGTTTCGTGGTCACCCACCGGATCAGGGAGGACCTGCTCGGCGACAACGGCGGTACGTTCGCCTTCGACGGGCTGGAGTCCGCGGCCCGGCGTGCCAAGGAAGCCGCGGGGGACAAGGACGTCGTGGTGCTGGGTGCGGAGGTTGCCCGGAGCCTGCTCAGGGCGGGCCTGCTCGACGAGGTGTGGATCCATGTCGTCCCCCGGCTGATGGGGGAGGGCACGCGGCTGTTCTTCGGGGAGCGGGCCGAGCTGATCCCGGAGGGAAAGCCCGTCGCGGGAGCCGCCACCCACCTGCGGTACCGCGTGTCCAAGAACGCGGACTAGTCGTACGCCGCAACGATCTTTAGTGTCATCGGTACGACGCATGACACTCGAGGGGAGGTCAGGGGGTGCCTCGGCGGCAGGATATGGGGACGGCTCCTTCCCGGCAGTGGGCGATTGCCCGGCTGTCGGCGTTCCTGCTTCTCGTCGTGGCGGGGGTGCTGGGAACGGCGCAGCCGGGCTACGCGGCCGCAACGCAGCAAGATGTCAGCTACCTCAACGCCGCCCACCAGCTCAATCTGACGATCATCCAGGCCGGCCTGGATGCCAAGACCCACGGTCAGAGTTCGTGCGTGAAGAGCGTGGGCGCCCAGCTGGAACGTGACCATCGCAAGCTGGCCGCGCAGGAGCTCGAGGCCGCCAGCCAACTCGGCGTCGGGCTGGTCCCCATTCCATCGCAGGCACAGCGTGAGCAGCTCAAAGCCGTTGCGGACAAAGCCGGGACCTCTGGGTACGACGCCGCCTGGCTGGCGGTGCAGCGGCAGGCGCACCAGCAGTACCTGACGCTGATCAAAGGCGAGTTGGCGAACGGCACCCAGCCCGCCGTCAAGTCAGTGGCCAAAGGTGCCCAGACCGTGATCCAGATGCATCTGGACATGGTGGAACCCACCTGCCATGTCGGAACCGACACCCCGACAGTGCCGACTGGCGACGGCGGCCAGATGGCGGACGTCCAGCGGGTCCGCTCGCAGATTGGGTTGGTTCTGTTCGTCCTCGGCGTACTTCTGCTCGCCGGCAAAGCAGCCCGAGCGCGGCGACGCCTCATCGGCCTTTCAGCGTTGGCGCTAGGAGTCGCTCTGGTGTTCGGAGGGCCGCTCGGTGATGCCGGTAAGGTTCCGGAGGCCGGTGCTGCGGTGACGGATCCGGAAGCCGCTATTCCGCCGACCCGGCTGTCGGTGCCCGGCTTCGTGGACGCCTCGGTGAATCCGGTCGCGGCCGGCACCGACGGTCAACTGCAGGTGCCGAAGTCGTCGGCCGACGTGGGCTGGTGGGCGGCCGGTGCGGCGCCGGGCTCGGCCGGTGGCACCGTGCTCCTCGTCGGTCATGTGGACACCGCCCGGAGCGGGCGCGGGGTGTTCGCCGCGTTGTGGGACGTACCCGTCGGCACCAAGGTTGTTGTGACAGCCGGGGATGGCCGCGTGCATCGGTACCGCATCGTGGCTCGCCGGATCTACCTGCAGGAAAAACTGCCGGCTGACCTGTTCCGCGGTGCTTCGAAGCCGCGGTTGGCGCTGGTGACCTGCATCGGCTCGTACAACCACGCTGCACACCGCTACACCCACAACCTGGTGCTCTACGGCGTCCCGTCCTGACCGGTGGCCTGCGCCCCCTTGTGGGAACGGAACCTCGAGCGGAACTTCGAGTCGTACTCCAGGTGCACGTATCCCGAGGAGTGCACGCCGACCGCGACGAATCCCACGGCCAGGAACACGATCCCCGCCACCAGGGAGATGTGCCAGAAGGCCGCCGTCAGGCCGGCGAACGCCGAGCCCTGTGCGACCGCCTTGGCCAGCCCGACGAACCGTGAGGTGCTCGTCCGATGACGAAACGCCTCCTGCCGGTTCAGCACCAGGAGCGCGGCGAGCAAGGGGATCGAGACGGCGAACGCGACGACGCAGATCTTCGCCGATAGATCGAGCGAGTCCTCGGTCAGGAACGGCTGCACCACCACGAGGCCGGCGGCCGCCAGTCCGCCATAGATCAAGTTGGACTGACGGATCGATTCGTCCTGCGCAGCCGGGTCGGCGACGGCGTCCTGGGCCTCCTGCCGGATGGCTTCGGCCTGGGCTTCCGCCTCGGCTTCGGCTTCGGCCTCCATGAAGTCCGCCTGGTCCCTGTCCTCGTTCATGGGCTCAATCTTCCCGAACTCCGTTGGTCCCTGTGATCCGGGCTTGGCGATCTACACTGCTTGGCGGCCGCCTCGCGCCTGAGCGCGTGGGCTGCGCTGATCCGATCCGGCTGGCTGGAGAGTGCGATGACCTTTTCGATCGTGGCGTTCGACCCGGACTCCGGCTCCTCGGGGATCGCGGTCGCATCGAAGTTTCTGGCGGTAGGCGCGGTGGTGCCCTGGGGACGCGCCGGCGCGGGTGCGGTCGCCACCCAGGCCATGGCGAACCTCTCGTACGGGCCACAGGGCCTCGATCTGCTAGCCAACGGTCTATCCGCTGATCACGCGGTGGCCCAGCTGACAGACGCCGACGACGAGCGCGAGCACCGCCAGGTCGGCATGGTCGACACCCAAGGCCGAGGCGCCACCTTCACGGGCGGGTCCTGCCTGGACTGGGCCGGCGGCCAGGCCGGTGACGGCTTCGCGATCCAGGGCAACATCTTGGCCGGCCCGCAGGTGGTGGCGGCCATGGCCGATACCTGGAAGGAGCGCGCCGGTGAGGCATTCGAGCGGCGACTGGTGGCGGCGCTGGCGGCCGGCGACCAGGCCGGCGGAGACCGCCGCGGCCGGCAGAGCGCGGCGCTCCGCGTGTGGCGCGAAGGAGCCGCGTACGGCGGTGTGCTCGACATCGCCATCGACCTGCGCGTCGACGACCATCGGACGCCCATCGACGAACTGGGCCGCCTGCTGGACCTCCACGAGTTGTACTTCGGCAGACCGGATCCGGCGAGCTTGCTCCCATTGGAAGGGCCGCTGGCCGTTGAGGTGGCCGCCCGCCTGGAAACGCTCGGCTATCTCACCGGGGCCGGGTTGGTCGAGGCGCTCGACACCTGGGCGAGCACGGAGAACTTCGAGGAGCGCCTGGTGCCCGGCAAACTCGACCCGGTGATCCTCGAGCAACTCCGCCACCAGGCAGCCTCCTGACTCATTCTGGGGTGCGCAGGGCGCCTGGGGGTGAGCCGGTTGCGGTCTTGATGTGGCGGCTGAGGTGGCTGACCGAGTCGTAGCCGGTGAGCTCGGCGATTGCCTGGAGCGGCAGTGTGGAGTTGCGGATGTGGCCTAGCGCGTGTCGCAGTCGTACGTTCTGCAGCGCCGTACGCGGGCTCGTGCCGCGCAGTCGCGTGAAGTACGCGCGCAGCCCGGACGGCGAGATGCCGAGCTCGGCGGCGACCGTGGCGATCCGGATCCTGGTGGCGAAGCGTTCCTCGAAGATCCGCTCGGCTTGTGCGACGAGTTGTTCGGCCGAGGTGACTGGCTCGGCCGCCGCGGCGCGGCGGAGCAGGACGTCGAGTTCGCCGAGCAGTAGCGAACTCAACTGGTCGCTGTCGTGGCCGGGCTGTGCGTTCTCGCGGACGATTGCGTCGAAGACCCGGCCGAGGCTGCGGTCGCCGTCGTCGAAGCAGACGCGTGGCCAGGGCCAGCCGGCGGCGGCGTCGACTTGCAGGAAGCGGTTGGCGTAGCCAGTGCGGCTGAGCTCGGCGTGCCAGGTCCGGGGTGGCGTCAGCAGTACTGTCCCCGGCGTGGCGGCGTACGTCTCGTCGCCGACCGGGCAGGTGATCCGTCCGCGCACGTAGTAGACCAGCTCCCACGACGTGTGCGCGTGCAACGGATAGTCCTTGCCCGGCCCGGCGGTGTGTACGCCGGCGCCGAGCAGTCGAAGCGATTTGTGCATAACCGCAGTCGCCTTCTGCATTGTTTCCCGTGCAGGTCCGATCGATGCTGACATCGATTCGTGCAACCTGTAAAGGAGCGCTTGTGATGGATATGGCGACAGCACTCGGCGATCTCGGCGTGACTGACGATGTACTCACGCAGGACGAGAAGGACCAGCTCGACCGAGACGGATTCCTTCCGCTGGAGGGAATCCTCACGCCGGAGGAGGTGTCCGGGCTCAACAAGCGGATGGCGGAGCTCACCGCCGCCGAGGGCGACCGGGCGGGCCTGGAAGTGCACCAGGAGCAGGGCACCGACCGGCTCGCCGACCTGGTCAACAAGGACCCGAAGTTCGAGGTGTGCTTCAGCCATCCGCGCGTCCTGGCCGCGATGAAGCACGTACTCGGCGAGTTCAAGTTGTCGTCCCTCAACAGCCGCGCGGCACTTCCGGGTCAGGGTCACCAGGCCCTGCACGCCGACTCCGGCCATCCGGTCGAGTCAGGCCAGTACGAGGTGTGCAACTCGATTTGGCTGCTCGACGACTTCACACCGGAGAACGGCGCGACACGCGTCGTACCGGGGTCACACCGACGCGGAACCATGCCTGGCGACGAGATGGCCAACCCGGGCGACGAGCATCCCGACCAGATCCAGCTAACCGGCAAGGCCGGAACAGTCGTGGTCTTCAACAGCCACCTCTGGCACGGCGGCACCCAGAACCGCACCGACAAGCCACGCAGGGCCATGCACTCCTACTTCGCGCTGCGCCACCTACCGCAACAACTCGACCAGCAGACCTACCTCCGAGTCGAAACCTACAACCGCCTAACCCCCGCCCAACACTTCATCCTCGACGTAACCGGCACCAACTGAACACCCGCTGAGCCGAGGCCTCCTCGGCGCAGTATGGCCCGGTGTTAGTGGAGGCGGATGGTGACGAGGGTGGTTTCTATGTTGCTGTCTACGAGGTTGCCGGCGGTGTCGAAGGCGGTTGGGCCGTCGGTCATGCCGAAGTCGTTGTCGTTGATGACGACGAGGGTGTTGTGCGGGAGGAGGGCGACGCCCTCGATCTTCTTGGGGGCGCCGGGGACGGTGTTGAGGTCGATGAAGAGCTTCTTCGGCAACACGGGTACGCCGGCGGACGTCGGGTCAGCCAACGACTCCAGGGACGGTGTGGTGGCGGTTGAGTCCCAGGGGGTGCCGAGGATGTTGTTCGAAGGACGGAGTACGACGCGGTGGAGGCGGGCGGCGTTGTCGGTGCGCTCCTGGACCAGGAGGGTTTCGAGGCCGGCGGCAACGATTGAGGAGATCTTGAGTTCGCTGGTGTCGTCCTCGCCGGGGTCGACCACGCCGACCGGGTCGAACTGGTAGGCGTACTCGCCGGTGACCTTGCCGCGGTGGGGCGAGAAGCGGAGCAGGCGGGTGGTGCGGGAGGCCTCGCCGATCTTCTTGCTGGGGTTGAGGAGCGGGCTCTGCAGAGCGAGTACCAGGTCGCCACCGGGCAGCTCGGCGAGGCCTTCGAAGCCGCGGTTGCCCTTGCGGGTCAGGAAGATCGACGGGAGGGCCTCGATCACCGGGTAGTCCGCGCCGGTCAGGGCGAGACCCTTCGGGACGTAGCGGGCGAGGACCTTGCCGCGGCTGGAGACGTGTACGAGGGACGGGCTGTACTCGTCGACCAGCCAGAAGCTGCCGTCGTGCACGCGGACGATGCCCTCGGTGTCGAGGCCGTTCGGGTTCAGGGGGAGCTGGGTGGAGGCGTCGTACGTGTACGGGATCTCGTCACGGCTCGCCTGGTTGGAGAGACCGGTCACGGGCTTGCCGTGCCGGGTGGTGATCGGGATCGCCTGCAGGACCTTCAGCTTCTTGCCGTCGACCTTGATCTTGACGATCGCGGGGTCGAAGCCGGGAACCGGGAACGTACGGCCGTTGACGCCGTCGATCTTGATCTGGCCGTTCGGTCCGCGGTCGGTGACGGTCCAGAACTCACCGGGCCGCTCGGCGGGGTAGATGTCGCTGCCGATGCCACCGAGGTCGACGCGCCGGTCGTTCGTGACGGAGCCGGGCAGGAGCGCGTTGGAGAACTTGCCCAGCGAGATGTCGGGGAGCGTCGCCGTCCCGATCACCCGCGGGCCGTGCTGCGCGCTGTCCCCAGTTGTTGCTTGTGCCGTCAGCGCCGAAGCCGCCAGCGCCGAGACCGCGACCACCGAAGCCGCCACCACCCACGTGCCACGAGACATGTACGTTCTCCCCTCCGCCGGACGTCATCGCGACATTCGTCCGAAGGGGTGAACACCCGCTGTCGTCCCCATGAACCCCACTACAAGCAGTCGCGTACGCCGAGGTGGCATCGGCCAGAGTTGGCATGGCGAGGCGAGCCGGACGTGTGCCACTCACCAAGTGAGCGGCGCCCGCCCACGCACCGCTCAGCCGCAGGCTCGCGGCGCCCCGTCGCTCGGCTTGGTGAGTGGCACAGGACCGCCTCCCGCGGAGTGCGGTGCTCGTCCGGCGACGATGTTCCGCGCGCTGGTTGGTTAGGTCAGGGTGTTGCGGACTGCTGTGATTAGGCGGTTGGCTCGGGGGTCGCCGTGGCCGATCATGCGGTTGGTGACGTAGGCGAAGCCGATGCCGTGCTCGTCGTCGCCGAAGGCGAACTGGCCGCCGGCGCCGTCGTTGCCGAAGCTTCGGGGGCCAAGGAGGGGGCGGAAGCTCGCGGAGTCCAGCAGGAAGCCGGAACCCCAGCGGGCGCCGGCGTCGAAGCCGAGGAAGCCCTGGCCGGATGAGACCTCGCGGACCGCGTCGGAAACGGTCTCCTCCGACAACAGACGAGGACCACCCTCAATGCCCGTGACGGCGGCTGCGTAGAGACCGGCCAGGCCGGTTGCCGACGCGACCGCACCCGCACCCGGCAACTCCATCCCCAGCAGCGCGGGATCGTTCCAGCCGTGCGGTACGGCGAGACCCGGGAACACCAGCGCCCCGTTCATCGTCACGATCCGCGTGAGCAGGTGCTCCGGCCCCGGCATCGCCGGCCGCCCCTCGGCCGCGGTCAGCCGCGCCAGCGTACCCAGCTCAGACGCAGGCAGCCCGATCCACGCCCGCAACCCGAGCGGATCACCAACCACAGAACGGAAGTACGCACCCGGCAACTGTCCGGTGATCCGCCGAACCACCTCACCGAGCACGAACCCGAACACGTGCCCATGATACTCGTACGACGTACCCGGCTCCCACAGCGGCTTCTGCTGCTCGATCGCCTCAACCACCGGCGTCCAGGCCGCAATCTCGTCGAAGGTCAGCGTCTTGTCCAGCACCGGAATGCCAGCCCGATGCCCGAGCACCATCCGGCAAGTGATCGCTTCCTTGCCGCCAGCAACAAACCCCGGCCAGTAAGAACCGATCGGCGCATCCAGTGAGAGCCGCCCATCCTGCGCCAGCAGGTGTACGACGAGGCTCACCAGCCCTTTGGCACAAGAGAAAACGGGTACGACGGTCTCGCGACCCCACTGCCGCGCGGGAGCGGCCTCGCCGTCCCAGAGCTCCACCACTTTGCGACCATCGAAGTACACGGTGACCGCGGCACCGAGCTCGGGAAACAAGGAGAAGTTCTCCGCGAAGGTGTCCGCGACAGCGCCGAACCCCTCGTCCACCCAGCCGTCCATGGTCTCCCGTCCTCAATCGATCAGCCGGGCAACCTTACGTCCGACAGCTCACGACCACGACTGATTTAGGGCAGCACCCACTTCTGACTCGTCCCACCAGTGCAGGTGTTGATGATCAGTTTGGTGCCGTTGGCACTCAACCCACCGGACGTGTCAAGGCACAGCCCGGACGCGGCATTGAGTAGCGTGCCGTCCGCACGCGGTGTCCACTTCTGACCAGCACTGCCGTTGCAGGTCCACAACACCGCGGCAGTCGTGATCGCCGTACCCCGAGCATCAAGGCACTTGCCCAGCGACCGCACCGTGCCGTCATCCGACGATGACGTCCACTGCTGGTTCGTCGCGCCCTTGCAGGTGTACAGCGTGGTCGGCGTCCCGTCGGCGGTCGCGGCTTGGTAGATATCGACGCACTTCCCGGCGATCCCGGTGATCGGCCCGGTGTCCTGGAACACCCCGAACTCCCACAGCGAGTAGTAGCTCCCCGCCACACCACGAGCCGTCGCGTTGATCCGTACGTACCTGGCGAAGTTCGGCGTGAACGCGATGCTGTCCGTGCCACCGTCTCCGGCAGTCGTCGAGGACACCGTCTTCCACGTCCGGCCGCTGGTGGACACCTGGATCTGATACGCCTTCGCGTAGGAGGTCGTCAGCCAGTTGAGCAGCACCCGATTGACCACCTGGACGGATCCGAGATCGACCCGGAACCACTGTGGATCCTGACGAGCACTCGACCATGCCGTCGACATCGACCCGTCTACTGCCTTCGACGCCTCCCGCCCCGCGAGGTAGACGCTCGAGGCCGACGTCGCGCGCCCACGGGCGAGATTGCGCTTCGGTACGTACGTCGCCGTGTAAGTCGCAGCCGTCGCCGGCGCGACGAAGTTGTGGTTGCGCGCTCCGCCATCGGACCAGCTCGCGAACCGGTACAGCTGGTTCGCGACCGGCTGTGTCGGCTCCGCGGACAGCGATCCGCTCGACCCGACGATCGTCGTACCGGTCGAAGGAGTCTTCGCGGTCTTGCCGAGATACGTGAGCTGCAACCCCGACGGTTGCGAAGCGAAGCTCAGCCCGACCGTCTTCGGATCCAGCCGGACGCTCTTGACGTCGGTCAGTCCACCGGCATCCGTCGCGGTCAGCTTGAGTTCCAGGTACGAGGGATACTCGTGATCCGGCGCGGTGAACGTGCCGCTGGCCGCGGTCATGCTCGTGATCGTGTGCGAGTGGCAGTCGCTCGGGCAGTGGTGCATGATCAGCGTCCAGGTCAGCGCCGAACCCGGGAGCGTGCCCTGCTCGGGATCGGTGGCCGAGCCGGCGAAGCTGATCGTGTCGCCGACCTTCCACGTCGTCGCCGGACCGGGCGCGGTGATCAGGGCTGTCGGAGCGGTGTTCGCTACGTTGATCTGTGTCGACGTCGTCCCGGTGGTGTGGCCGTCCGACACTCTGAGGCGCGCAGTCACACTGCCGCTGGTCGTGTACGTCTTCTGTACGGTCGCAGCCGTCGAGTCGTCGTACTGGCCGTCGCCGTCAAGGTCCCACGCATAGGTCAACGGATCGCCGTCGGCGTCGTTGGAGGCGGTCCCGTCGAACGTCACGGTCAGCGGGGTCGGACCGCTGGACGGGTCGGCGTGGATCACCGCGGTCGGCGGGTTGTTCGTAGCGTCGTAGACGTAGCGCAGGATCCGGCCGTTGTCGTAGTCGACGGAGAACAGGTCGCCGCCGGGTCCCGTCTGCAGCCGGGTGGATCCGTAACCGGAGGCGAACGACACGATGTGCGCCGGGTCCGGCAGGCCGTTGGTGCCGGGCATCATCGCCCACACGCAGTGGCGGCTGTAGTCGGCGAAGAAGAGTGCGCCGTCGTACTCCGGCGGGTAGTTGCCACCCTCGTAGAACGACATGCCGGAGATCGACGAACTGCCGGTGGTGCAGGGCTCGCCGGCCACCAGGTGCTGGGCGTGATCGTAGGAGTAGTACGGCGTGGCCACCGCGGACGGACCGGCGGCGTACAGGTTCTCGCAGATGTTGACGTTGAGGGAGTCGTACCCGGACTGCCGGCCCGGACCGTCGTAGCAGGGCCAGCCGAAGTTGGTGACGCCGGCGGTCGGGTTGACGATCCGGTCGATCTCTTCCCACTTCTGGTAACCGACGTCGCCGATCCAGATCTCGTTCGTCCCCGGGCGGAAGTCGAACCGCATCGGGTTGCGCAGACCGTGCGCCACGATCCGGCGGGCGTTGAGGTCGGAGCTGCCCAGCGCGGGGTTGCCCGGCGCGGCCTGGCCGGTGTCGGGGTCGATGCGGATCAGCGATCCGTCGAGACCCGCCGGATCGCCGCTGGTACGGACGTCCTGGGCCCGCAGCGCACCACCTTCGGCGGTCGGCGGGGCGAGCGCCGTACCGACGGGTGCGGGCCCATCTCCACACGGGTTGTCGGGTGTCACATCGGAGGTGGGGAAGCTGTCCTGGCCGTAGTCGATGTAGTTGAAGCTGGCGCCGTCACCACCGCCCGCGTAGAGCATCCCGTCCGGCCCGAACTCGATCGAGCCGATCGAGTGGCTCGGGTAGACCTGGCACCAGTCCTCGACGAGCACCTGTTCGGCGCCGTTTCCGTTGATCACCGAAAGTCGTGCACTGGCCTGGCAGCCGTCACCGGTCGGACCGGGCGGCGACGGGCACGGATCGTCCGTGGTGTCGGGGGTTCCCCACTTCGGGGTCGGTCCGCCGATCAGGCCGTCATGTGTGTACAGCACGTAAATGCGTGGATCCGCGGGGAAATCGGGGTGCAAGGCGAGACCGAGCAGGCCACGATCCCAGTAGTTGTAGACCTGCGTGCGGAGATCGGCGTACACACTCGGCGTCGGGTCGTCGAGCGAGTCGAACACCTTGATCAGGCCGCTCTTCTCGGCGACGAAGACCCGGCCGTCCGGCGAGAACGCGACGTTCGTCGGATTGACCAGGCCGCTGAACACGATCTGCTCGCTGAATCCGGTCGGCGTGACCGCGGCTCGTGCCGGTTCGATCACCACGAGTGGCGTCAACAGGAGTACACAGACCGCGGACAGGACGCGACGCACCCACTTGGCGGAAAACCTCATGAAGCCCCCAGGCCTACAATCCCGGTGCCCGGCCTCACAACCCCCTGCGAGCACTCGAGATGCGGGTCAGCATGACTGCCGCGCGGGCCGCTGCGCAATACCAGTTCGGCATTCGTTTCAAACACTCAACCGATCTGTCGACACGCAGTCAGCTTCTGCATGCACACTGTGGTGATGAGGCGTGATGTGCGGCAGTTACCGGGAGAGCCGGGTGTGTACCGGTTCCGTGACGAGACCGGAAAAGTGCTGTACATCGGGCGGGCGCGCAATTTGCGCTGCCGCGTGCAGTCGTACTGGAACCACCTCGGCGACCGTCCGCGACTGGCCCGGATGGTACGGCGGATCGCCCGGGTAGAAGGGGTTTGGTGCGACTCCGAGCACGAAGCGGCCTTTCTGGAACGCAATCTGCTCGAGCACTCCAAGCCGCGGTGGAACCGGGTCGAGGGCGGCGCGGAGGTGGTCGGCTACATCCGGTTCGACGACGTGCCCAACCGGCCGGGCCTGCGGTTCGAGCACACGGTCACCGGGACCGCGCCCCACTACGGTCCGTATCTCGGTGGTCTACGGATCCGGCAGGCGATCTCGGGTCTGCATCGGGTCCTGCCGTTGGAGTACACGGTCGAGGGGGACGGGTCGGCGCGTGAGTTCGGGCAGTTGTTCGGGATCGGTCCGGAGGATCGTGACGCGCTGACCCGGACGGCGATCGCCGTACTGGAGCGCGATCCGGCCGCGGTCGCCGCACTGCGGGACGAGTTGGTACGGCGGCGGGACCGGGCGGCCGGCGAACTGCGGTTCGAGTTCGCGGCGAAGGTGCAGGACGAGCTCGCGGCCCTCGAGTGGATCGTCGCGGAGCAGAAGGTCGCGTGGCTCGAACCTCGGGACGCGGACGTGTACGGGTGGGCGGACGGCGTACTCGTGCATTTCGAGATCCGCGCCGGGCGGATGTGCACTTGGACGCAACGCGCGGTGTCTGAGCGGACGGCCCGCGATCGGGTGGCGGCGACTCCGGAGCTATGGCAGTTGTTTGCCCAACGCAACGCCGAACTCGCGGTCCGGCTGCGTGACTCGATCGCTGAATAGCATCGTCGTCATGGTGCAGCCCCGTTGCCGCCGTACGAACCGCAGTACCAGTCGCAGAAGCCCTCGACCCCAGCGGCCTGGCCGCCAAGATCACCGGCTAGCGGTTGGTAACCTCGAAGGCGACGATCGCGGCGGCTACCGCGACGTTCAGGGATTCGACGCCGGCGTGCAGGGGGATCTGCAGGTCGGAGTCGGTGGAGACGGTGATGCCGTTGGTCTCGCCGCCGAGCACGTAGACGGCGCGCGGTGCCAGATCGGCCTTGAAGAGTGACTGCGGGGAGCGGGCCGAGAGACCGTACACGTGATAGCCCGCTGAGCGGAGCAGATCGACTGCTGTCTTCGCGGTCGACGTGTTCACGATCGGCGCCTGGAACGCGATCCCGGCCGACGCCTTGATCACCAGCGGCCCGACATGCGGCGTACCGGCTCGGGGCAGGATCACGCCGTCGAACCCGGCGCCGGTCGCGGTCCGCAGGATCATGCCGACGTTGCCGGGGTTGGTGACGCCGTCGAGCAGGAACACGTTCGTCGGCCGCCTGCCGCGCGTACGGACGAACTCCTCCAGCGGCGTCATCCGCGGCGCGTCGACATCCGCGACGACGCCCTGATCGTGCTTCCCGTTCCCCGCCAGCCACTTCACCCGGCTGGCCGTCGCCCGCTCCACCGGCGTCCCGTACTTCTCGGCCGCCCGCAGGATCTCCTGCATCGACGACCCGGTCGCGTTGTCGGCCAGGACCACCTTCGCCACCGACAACGCCGGGTCGTGCAACGCCTCGAGCACGGGTTTCCGCCCGTAGACGGTGATCCACTTGTCCCGCGGCGACTTTCTCGATTCCACCCGCCTACGGTACGCCGGACAACTTCACACCAGCGCAACAGCCGGGCAACGTCGGTCCGTCACGCTCAGTGGCATGGAACAGTTGCGTACGGCGCTGATCGGCGGAACCGCCTGTGAGGTGTGTGGGCGACTCCCGCATCCCCGGCGACTCCGGTTGACCCTGGCCAAGCTGCTGGCGATCTTCCCCGTCGAGTTCGCCCTCCACGCGGTGGTGCTGTGGCTGCATCCGGCGTACGTCGTGGCCGTCAGTGTGCTGGTGGTCGCGACCACGGCCTTGGTGATCTGGGTGATCGAACCGTCGACCATGCGGCTGCTGCGGTCGTGGTTGCACGCGCCGCGAACCCGACCGGTTTCCGGGCTCGGCGCGCTGTGGCGACTCCGGGTGACGCTCGACGACCGGGCCGGCGCGCTGGAACGGCTGACGCACGCCCTGGCCGACCTGGACGCGAACATCCTCGGCCTGCACGTCCATCCGCTGGACGCCGGCGTCCGCGACGAGCTCGTCGTCTCGACCCCGGACCCGATCGACGCCGGATTGTTGCTGGCGGCAATCGAGGACGCGGGCGGCCGGGACGCTCACGTATGGCCGACCACCACCCTCGCCTTGGTCGACGGCCAGACGAAGGCGCTCAGCTTGTCGGCGCGAGTGGTCAGCGACCCGGGTGAACTCCCGCACGCGGTCGCCGAACTGCTCGGCGCGCGCCTCGTCACCGACCGCGCCACCCTGTCCGCGCGTCTACCCGCGGACGGCACCGTCTTGAAGATCCCGTCGCCGTGGACCGGTCTGTTCGCGTTCACCCGTCCGAACGAGCCGTTCACGCCGGCGGAGTCCGCCCGGGCGCATCGGCTGGCGGAGCTGGCCGAGCTCGGGGTCAGGCGTTGAGTGGGTTGGTGGCCTTCCCATCGAGCCAGAGGACGTTGGTCGGGTCGCCGTGTGGGCCTTTCCGGCCGACGTGCTTGTCGCTGATCTCCGGGCCGTTCTTGATCACGTGGATGAGCGCCATCGCGTGCCCACGGCCGAGGTCGTAGTCCTCCTTCAGCCAGTCGATGATCACGCCGGCTTTCACGTCCGCGGCGTCGTACCCGCGTCCTTTCGCCACCTCGACGAGCTCGCGCGGAGTGCGCCCGGTCTTCTCCTCGATCTTGTCCAGGTACGCCTGAAACGACATGCTCGTCCGCCTCTCACCGCAGGCGCCTGGTGCGCCTTCACCCAGGCGTCGTACGGCGGGCGGCGAAATCGACACCCGGCGCTAAAGTCGATGGATGGGTGGCAATCGACTGACCGTGAAGGGGCGGGCGACGCGGGCGCGGATCCTCGCGGCCGCGGCGGAGTTGGTGCACCGGCAGGGCATCGCGCGTACGCAACTCGAGGACATCCGGCGGGCCGCCGGGGTGAGCGGTTCCCAGTTGACGCACTACTTCCACGACAAGGGGACGCTGATCGACGACGTCATCATCTGGCAGGCCGACACGTTGCTGGACCGCGAGCCGGTCCTCGACTCGTTCGACGCCTGGCACCGGTGGGCCGACCGGGTGGTCGCCCGCCAGACCGCCCGTAAGTTCCAGGGCGGCTGCGATTTCGGCTCTCTCGCCGGTCAGCTCGCGGAATCGAGTCCAGCGACCCGCGCCTTGCTGGCCGAGGGCTACGAGCGCTGGCTCGATCGCTTCCGTACGGGACTACGGTCCATGCGCGACAACGGCGTACTGCGCCCCGACGCCGACCCCGACGTCCTCGCCAACACGATCCTCGCCGCGATGCAAGGCGGCCTACTCCTCACCCAAACCCTCCGCCGCCCCGACCCCCTGCGGGCCTCCCTAACGGCAGCCCTAACCACCCTCGAGTCGTACGCCGGCTAGCTGTTGCAGAACTGCGGTGGCTGAGCGGTCGATGTCGGACTCGTTGGTGGTCCAGTTGGTGACGGAGATGCGCATGGCGGCCTTGCCTTGCCAGGTGGTGCCTGACATCCAGCAGGTGCCTTCCTGCTGGACCGCGCTGACCACCCGCCGGGTGAGCGCGTCGTCGTCGCCGAAGCGGACCAGGACCTGGTTGAGCACTACGTCGTTCAGTACTTCGACACCGTTGGCCGCCAGCGTGTCCGCGAAGCGGCGGGCCAGCGCGTGACAGCGGTCGACGATCTCGGCGATCCCCGAGCGCCCGAGTGCGCGGATGGCGGCGTACACGGCGAACCCGCGCGCCCGCCGGGAGAACTCGGGGTTGTAGTCGAGCGGATCGCGTTGGCCGTTCTCGTCCTGGATGAGGTACGCCGCTCTGATCGACATGGCGGCGCGGTGCGGTTCGGGGTGCGCGCAGAGGACGAGGCCGGAGTCGTACGGGACGTTGAGCCACTTGTGCGCGTCGGTCGCCCAGGAGTCGGCGCGGTCGATGCCGTCGACCAGCCTTTGGAGCGTCGGACTGACCGCGGCCCAGAGACCGAAGGCGCCGTCGACGTGAACCCATGCGCCGGCCGCATGAGCCAGGTCGCAGATCTCGCCGATCGCGTCGAAGGCGCCTGTATTCACGTTGCCGGCCTGTGCACAGACGATCGTGGGGTGCTCCTCGTCCTCGAGTGCTTTGGCGAGCGCGTCGGCGCGCATCCGGCCTTGCTCGTCCACCGCGATCGGCGTGATGCAGTTGGTCCCAAGACCCAGGAACCGCAGTGCACGGTCGATCGTGTCGTGCCGCTCGGCTCCGGCGAGGACCCGGATCGGCGGGGCACCGATCAGCCCGTCGTGCTCGACGTCCCAGCCTGCGCGCCGGAGAACCTCGTGACGGGCTGCCGCGAGGCCGGTGAAGTTCGCCATCTGGGCGCCGGTGACGAACCCGACGGACGTGGTTGACGGCAATCCGAACAGCTCGACCAGCCAGTTCGCCGCGACTTCTTCGACCACGGCCGCGGCGGGCGCAGCGGCGTACAGACCTGCGTTCTGGTCCCACGCCGTGGCAAGCCAGTCAGCCGCGAGTGCCGCCGGCGTCGCGCCGCCGAACACGAAGCCGAAGAATCGCCCGCTGCCACTGGGCAGCAGTCCGTCCTCGACCCCCTTCGCGAGGTGCGCAACCACCTCCCGGGCGTCGGTCGGCCCGGTGGGGAGCGCGCCGCCGAGAGCTTCGTGCAGCTCTGCCGCGGTCGCGCGCGGGCCGACCCGCCGCTCAGGGAGTCCGGTCAGGTACGTGTTCGCCCGCTCGAACGCTTCGGTGAGCGGTCCCTCCCAATCCACCATGCCTCTTTTGTACGCCGGGATCGTGTGATGCAGCGTGTGACGGCACTACAGTTCGGCCATGCGGATGGCTGGAGTCGTGACGGGGAGTCGCTGGATGGCGATCGCCGGTTATTCCCTGGTCGGCGCGGCCACCCAGCTGGTCTGGCTCAACTTCGCCGGCGTGACCACGGTCGCGGCCTCCCGGTACGGGGTTTCCGAGAGCGCGATCGGCTGGCTCGCCCAGGTGTTCCCGCTGCTGTACGTCGTACTCGCGATCCCTTGCGGTCTGATCCTGGACCGGTGGTTCCGGGCCGGGCTGATCGCTGGTGCTTTGCTGACCGCCGTGGGTGCCGGCGTCCGGTTGATCGGGGACGACTTCGGCTGGCTGCTGGCCGGGCAGATCATCGCGTCGGTCGCTCAGCCGCTGGTGCTGAACGCCGTGACCGGCATCACCGGGCGCTACCTGTCTCCTAAAGATCGTCCGACGGGTATCGCCGTCGGTACCGCCAGCATCTTCGCCGGCATGGTGATCGCGTTCCTGCTGTCCGCGGTCTTCACCACCGCCGCCGACCTGCCGATCATGCTCACCGTGACAGCCGCCTTCTGCGTCCTTGCAGCTCTCTTTTTGCTCTTCGCCCTCCGCAATCAGGGTCCTTTCGAGGTGGTTAGGCATGGCCCTGTTCGCGGTGCGTTGCGGATTGCCTGGGGCGATTCATTGATCCGTCGGCTTTGCGTGCTGGCGATCTTCCCCTTCGGCGTCTTCGTTGCCATGAGCACCTTCGCCCAGGCCCTGCTGGAGCCCGCCGGGGTCAGCGGTGGCACCGCGAGCACGATCCTGCTCGTCAACGTCGTTGCCGGGGTAGTGGGTAGCGCCGTGATCCCGATCCTGGTGGTACGGCGGAACGCGGAGTCGGCCCTGCTCGTCGTGAGCCTCACGGTCACCGCCGCTGCTTGCACCCTGCTGGCGTTCGCGCCGGGCGTGCTTGTTGGGTTCGTCGCGATCACCCTGATCGGCCTACTTCTGCTCCCGGCCCTCCCGATTGTGCTCGAGCTCGTAGAACGCCGTACGGGCGAGGCCGAGGGAACCGCCGCGGGCCTCATCTGGATGGCCGGCAACCTCGGCGGCCTGGTGGTGGCGGTCGTGGTCGGGCTGCTCGTCGATCACCCGACGGCCGCGTTCCTGGTGATGGCGGCGATCGCGCTCATCGCCGTACCGGGGGCTCGCGCTCTCCGTCGGCCGATCGCCGAACTCCGAGCGCAGTCGCCGCTGTAGCCAGCAGCCCACCGATGCCTGCGGCAACGAAGGTCACACGGGCGTTGGTGTGCTGGAGTAGCAGTCCGCCGAAGATGTACGACAACCCGGCGGCTAGGCCGATCGCGCCGTACAGGTTGCCGAAGACGCGGCTCCTCAGGTGTGCCGGGACGACGCGTTGCAGGTGCGTGTTGATCCCCACGTCGATGCCCGAGATCCCGAGACCGCGGATGATCTGGAGCGCGAGGGCGGCCCAGATCACCCAGGCCAGGCCGGTGAGGAGGTTGCCCACGCTGGCCACGGCGAACCCGACGAGCATGAGGACGGGCATCCGGAAGCGGCTCGCGTACTTGGCCAGTACGGCGAACCCGACGACGAGCCCGATTCCGACACCGGCGTACAAGGTCGCTGCCGCCGAGTCGCTGCCGTGGAGCTCGTCCTTCCCGAGGAACACCATCGCGACGTCGTCGACCCCACTGAACGCGACCACGCCGAAGAACCCGAGCCCGATCACCCGGACCTGCCTTGCCCGCCAGATGTAGCCGAGCCCGTCACGCGCGTCTTTGAACAGGCTGTGGCCGGACGGCTCTGTCTTGGGCAGCGTCGGCAGCCGGCTCAGCAGAACCGCCGAAACGAAGAACGTGGCCGCGTCGATCAGCAGAATCCCGCGGACGTCGGTGATCAAGAACAGGGTGGCCGCGATCAGCGGCCCGACAGCCTCCAGCCCGTTGGTCCCGGCGCCGAGCGCGGAGTTCGCCGTCTCTAGCTCCTCATCCTTGACCAGCCCCGGCATCGCACTCCGCGAACTCGCCTGGAATACCGTCGCCGTGATACTCCGCGCAGCAACCATGACCAGCAACACCGGCAACGGCGGCAGCACGGCAGCCATCACGATCGTCAGCGCCCCCTGCACCAGGTCACACGTCACCATGACCCGCTTGAGGTCGAACCGATCCCCGATCGCCCCCGCAAACGCCCCGAACAACCCCGGCGTGAAGTCCCCCGCCAGCAGCAGCAACGCCACCGCTAACGCCGCCCCCGTCGACGCCTCGACGTACAAGAGCAGCGCAACCAGCCCGAGCGCGTCGCCCAGAAACGACACCGACCGAGCCAGCCACAACCGCCGAAACCCAGGCGACCCCCGCAACAGCCCCCACACGATCCCTTAGTATGGACCGGCACAACACCCGCCGGTGTGGCGCAACTGGCAGCGCACCGCTCTTGTAAAGCGGTGGTTAGGGGTTCGAGTCCCCTCACCGGCTCTTGCTCTGACCAGGCACTACTACAGACAGTTACCGTGATCAACGACTGTCTGTCAATGGATCTGACAATGAGTACTCTCGGTTCATGGCTGGACGTCGCAGTACCGGCGGGCGTGAGCGCGGATACGTTCGCAAGCGTGGCAACTCCCACCAGGTGCTCGTCTATGCCGGCGTAGACCCTGTGACCGGGAAGGACTCTTACCTTAGCGAGTCCACACGCGACGAGAAGAAGATCCCAGAGATCCGATCGCGACTGCTCGCCAAGGTCGACCGCCAGCGAACGCCGCGACCAGATCGACGCTCTCGTACGCGCTCGACGCGTGGCTCGAAGTCCATGAAGCCGATGAGTCCACGCTCGATCGGTATCGCGAGCTCGCTGAGCGGACGATCGGCCCAGCGCTCGGAGACGTACCGATCTCCAAGCTCGGAGCGCGTGCACTGGAGCTGTTCTATGCGCAGCTGCGACGTTGCAGCGCGCGGTGCGACGGCAAGCCATTCGTGGAGCACCGAACCGCAGATGCACATGAATGCCGAGTGGTGGTGAAGCACCGGTGGCCCGCGGGCCGGCCTTCGGTGAAGTCGCGCGCCGAGCATGACTGCGATGTGGCCGGGTGCCGGGTGACTGAGTGCCGGTCGCATGTCTGCAAGCCGTTGTCCGCCGGAACGGTGCGGAAGGTTCACTTCGTCATCAGCGGAGCGCTGGCGGCTGCAGTCCGCTGGGAATGGATCGACAGCAATCCCGCGGCGGACGCAAAGAAGCCGAAGCAGGCCCCGCCGCAGCCGCAGCCGCCGACGTCAGATGAGGGTTCTCGGATCATCACGGCTGCGTGGACGCAGGACTTCGCCTGGGGCATGCTGATTTGGTTGAAGATGGTGACGGGAGCGCGACGCGGCGAGCTGCTCGCGCTGCGCTGGCATGACTTGCACCTGGACCAAGGCGTCCTCGAGATCCGCCGCAACTTTCACCCACCGAAACGGGAAGGCGCGAGAGAAGGACACCAAAACACATCAGATGCGCCGCATCAGCCTTGACCCGGGAACCGTCGAACTGCTCGCC
The DNA here is from genome assembly GCF_040638415.1 of Kribbella sp. NPDC026596. Lineage (NCBI taxonomy): Bacteria > Bacillati > Actinomycetota > Actinomycetes > Propionibacteriales > Kribbellaceae > Kribbella > Kribbella sp. NPDC026596. Next base: position 45,676 of record NZ_JBEZYF010000038.1, read on the forward strand.
ACACACCGCCTCAACTGCCAGAGGCAGCTGACGAGGCTTGGTGTGGCGTTCGATGAGTCAGCGTTCGTCTTCTCCTACGAGGCGGACCACAGTCGACCGTGCAACCCGGACGGCGTAAGCCACCGGTACACGGAGATGTGCACAAGGCTGGGCATCAAGAGTCACCTCCACACCTTGCGGCACTATTCGGCAACTGAGCTGATCAGCTCCGGCGTAGATATTCGTACAGTCGCCGGCCGCCTCGGCCACGGCGGTGGCGGCACGACAACGCTTCGCGTCTACGCTGCGTGGGTTGCAGAATCAGACCGCCAAGCAGCGAATGTGCTCGCCGGCCGCCTGCCAAAGCCACGCCCCACCAGCCGATCCGACTGACCCATCGCGGTCGCTTGCGGTGCCCTGAGCGTCTCACATCCTGTGGTTGCCGGATCCTTGTGAACGCACGCGGATCCTGCAACTACGTATGCAACTATTGACGCCTATGTGCCAAACCGGCCGGTGGGGCGAGAAGGATCGGCAGAAGTGTCTGGCCATTGCAGTTGCCTGGACGTGGAAGAATGTGCCCGCCGATACAGGCCCGATCAAAGGGGAAACGTGGGTATCACTAGGACCACAGTGCCTGGTCTTGATGGCCTGTCACCGCGGGTAGGTTGGGAGGGGAGCGGCGCTATGCGAGACGAGTTCCTCGGCATGGATGCGCTGAAGGTTGCTGTTACACCAGCCCGAGTGGTGTACCTGTTTCCGAATGGCGACCGTAACGAGTTCCGGCGCGCAGTACAGGAGGCGAGTAGCCGATGGGCGGGCGTAACTGAGCCCATAGTGCCAGTTCTGAAGAATGGAAAACTGCGACCGGTTTGGGAGCAAGTGGTTGAGGTCTCCGGTGTCATTCATGCCGTCAATGTCGGTTGTTCTGACGATGATGCGACCAAGGCGGCAGAACGTCTAGGGCTGCCGTTGATTTCGATCACGCATATCGATCGAGGCATAAGTGGGCGCACTCTGCATTGGTCCGCAGTCGCAGATACGAGAGGAGTCGTCCCGACGGCAGCGCGACCTCAGGCTCCGCTCTGGGAGGTCGTAGCTGCGGGCGATCCACAGCCCCCCAGCGATGGTCCTTCCCTGGTGTCGGAATACCGTGGCCGGACTGAAGATGAGGCCGGTCGTGCCGGAATAGCTGGCACCACCATCCTGGACGCTGGCAGGGGAGGATTCGGCGACTATGTTGCCGTAGGCCCATTGCCAGCCCCTGCTTTGATCTGGTTAACAATTCCAAATGGCCTTCTTGATTGCCTGTGGTTCTGGAACATGCGAGCCCTCCAGTCCTGGAATCTGGACGCAGCACCCGTAGTCCTGTTACCCACAACCGCTGCATCGACCTGGGTAGGTCTTAACCAGGTGATTGATGGCCTTCTCGCGCGCCGCTATAGCGGCGCGCCAGACGCTATTATTCTGTCTCACGGCATCGCTGAGAAACGCCTCAGAGCGTTCGCGGACAAGATCGGGCTGCAAGCCTACGGCGGGAAATTCAAATATGGCTCCATCTCTTGGCCGGCGCCGGAGGTGCGCAACAGTCCATTTTCTTACATGATCAACGTGGACCCTCGCAATTGGAATTTGTTCGAGAGGTCACTTGGATACGCTGGACAAGTTCGAGTGCACAGATTTCGTCAAAGTACAGTCGTGCCGATTGGCGATGCGGTGCTGGACAGGATCGGTGTGCTGAATGCCGCCCCGATGCTGCCGACTCGGCTATCGGGTGGCTATCTTGATGAGCTGCCGCGACGGAACAGCGTTGCCAGGCTCGTGCACCGAGACGCGAGGTGGCGTCCAGAGGGTCTGGAGTTGGTGTGCAGCGTCTCGCGCGGCGCGGAGTTAACGATCACGAGCCCGGCTCCATCGGAGGTACTCGATGCCCTTCGGTCTGAATTAGCTGCTGAGACAGAGGCGAGCGACAAGGGCCGACTTGCGGCCGCGCTGCTCGAAGCTCGTGATTGCTCGTCGCTCTCCGAAGCTGGAGTCCTTGATGTCATCACTGCGTTGAAAACTCCGCGCTCGAAAGAGATGCGCAAACAGCTGATGGCCACGGCGCCAGGGACGCCTGAGTGGCGAGCGATCGAAATTGCTGCGGCATGGGGTGGACGGGCTGAGCGCACTTACAAGGACATAAGTGGGATCAAGAGTTCAAGGGCTCAGGTCAAGCCTGATGACATTGAACGGCTTGTCGCTGAGGGTTGGGCTGAGCGGGGTCTCCAGACTGACTGCCAGCGTTGTGGAACTAAGACATTCGTACCCTTGGCTGGTACGTCTGCCCAGGCCACCTGCCCTGGCTGCGGTGCGCCTGCGAAGTACGCCGGCACCCGAGGCCTAGATGTCATGTACCGCCTCGACAGTCTTGTTGACCGCGCATGTGATCAAGGCGTGTTGCCACATCTCGCCTGCCTGGCAGCATTGCGCCGACGGCAACCAGAGTCACATCTATACCTTGGCATGAACATCGCGTGGACCGATGGACCGCTCGAGGAGGTAGACCTCTACGGATACATGGGCGCGAGCGTCGTAAGCGGTGAGGTCAAGACTGCGGCGAGCGAATTCAATCGGGAGCAGTTGCAGCGAGATGTAGCCTTGTCCGCGCGCATACGCGCAGACGTGCACGTGCTGGCCGCCGCGACGGCCATGCCGACTACCGTCATAGAGACGGCCAAGCAGCTTGTCGCGACCACGGATCTGCGGCTTATGGTGGTCGCGCCCTCCGACAGCGGCGACTTGGTTGCCACGGTCATATGAGCCTGACCGAGCTACTCGGCGGTGTATCAGAACGACACCGACATGGCAGGCAGGCGGCCGGCCAGCCCTCCCGCATCGCCCCGATAGCTGCCGACCTCAGGTTCGGAGTGGTGCGGGTCGAGGGTCAAGCTCGCTAGCTATCGGGGCGATGCGGGAGCTCCGGTCAGACAGGTGCATGGATCAGCCGAGGGGTGTGGGGCAGCCGGCTGTTTCGGCGAGTACCACATTGGCAGCGTGTCGATCGTTGATGGCGAGTTGTGGTGTCTTCGACTCGGCACCTTGCTGGCACGTGCGCGCCAAGCCAAGGGACGCGCCCAGAACGTAGGGAAGCGGAGTGGCGGGCAGGCGGCCCGCCCTGCGGTGGCGGCGCGCGCCGGGCCCTGAACGCCTTCCACGCCGTCACTCAATCGTCAGCGAGTGCTAAGCCGTCTTCGACCCCGCTGGTTCCACTGCGCGTGTCTCTCCAGCCGATCCGAATCTCGTTCCCGCGGGAACCCGAGCGGACGCTCGAGATGTCCGCCTGAATGCCGCTACGGCGGGTGTGATGTTTGTAGGAGTTGGGGACAGCCACCGCGAGTCTGAGCGCCGGATCTGAGTTGACCACTGAGGCTTCAAGGTCGGCGCGATGCAGATTGTGCCCGCAGCAGAGGTCGTAAGCCCGGGCCGCGCTGTGCCCCGCTTGAGGCGCGCATTGCTGCTGTAAGAGCCTAATGCAGCAACGACTTTGCCTCCGTGAGGCAGTGCCGATCGCGGAACGACTTCAGTTATCAATCGCGGCGAGCCATGTATCTCTCAGGGACTGCTCAAGAGTGATCTGCGGTGACCAGTTCAGGCTGCGCCGGGCAAGCGAGATATCGGCGCACTGCCAGGAGACCTCAGATGCCGACGATTTGTGGGCTCTCTGAGGGTCGACGCCCACGACTGGCTCGGCTTTGGTTTCGCTGATCTCAATGAGGCGCTTCAGCCAGTCGCCGGTCCGGACCGCGTGACCTGAGCCAATGTTCACGAGCGGAGGGGTCTCCTGTGTGTACGTGGTCGCGACGGCCGCTGCCGCAACGTCCCGTACATCGACGTAGTCGCGCCAGCCATCCAGTGAGTCCACGATCAGCGGCTCACCGCTTCGCAGTCTCGCCACCGCGCCACCCAGCATCGTGCTCGTAGGCGAGAGAGGTCCGCTGACATTGAAGATCCGAAGCACTGTGATTGCCAGACCCTGGGATCGTGCGTGCAATGCGATCTGCGTAGCAGCAAGCTTCGAGTAGCCGTATGGACTACTCGGCCGCTCTTCAGCGCTCTCATCGATCGGGTGCTGCCCATCCGGCGCGCCATACTCCGCGGAGGACCCCAGTTGCACAATCTTCGCGGTGGGTGCGGCGCTCCATGCAGCTGACACGAGACTGTGAACGCTTGCGACATTGGTTCGCATCATCTCGCCGGCGGTACCGCGCACAGCACCCGCGCAGTTGATCACAGATGTTGGCTCGTACGACCGCAGCAGGTCGACCAGTTCCGCCCGCGCTGATCGAACAAGGTTAAGGCCAACATCCACATTCGTGCCAGCGGTCCGGCCGACGCGGAGATGATCGATTCCACGATCAGCCAGGATCTGCGCGCAGTGCTGACCCATGAACCCCGAGGCGCCCAAGACTACGACGCGCGTACCCGCCACGTCAGCGTTGGCGGAGACGCTCTCGGCGACGAACTGGGGCGACGAGCCTGGCATTGCTGATCTCCTGCGTCTTGGGGTCGTAGTCGCACTGGACGAGACACGACCACAGATGGTTGCGCGTCTCGCGATACAGCTTTGCAATGTTCTCAGCTAGATAGAGAGCCCCGCCCCGAGATCCCGGAGCGTGGATGCCGGCGCAGTAGAGCCACGTTCCTTTGCCGTCTGGGCGTGGAAGCGTGCCGAGATATGCCAGATCGCCACCCTCATCTCGGTGCCTCGGTGACCGCAGCTTTTCACCGGTTGCCTTGTCGAGCAGGTACCAGCTCTCGTCATCCCTCTCGAACCCGTAGGCGCTATCCGATGCGAGGATCTGGGTAAGCCACGGCGACTGTCGGGGTCCGCAGGTTACGACGAGCCCGTCGCGGTTGAGATCAACGTACTCACCCGCCGGCAGGTGCTCCGTCTTGGTCTCAAGGCCGAACTCCATTGCAAGACGCTGGATGTCGTCCCTGAACGCAATGTCGCTTTCGTGCACGACTGGCCGTTGTGGTCCCTCTGGATACGGAGCCTGCTCCACAGGCAGGACGACGTGGACCGTGTCCCCTGTACTGAGGACGACTCGCTCTGGTCGTCGTCGCGGAGCGCCGAGCTGCGACAGGCGAGCAACTGACAGGCCTACCCGGTCCGCGATCTGGGCGAGCGTCATGCCGTCTTGGCGCATCTTGTCCAGGGCTGCGCGCCGGACGTCGCCCACTTCAGTGATGGCCGCATCCAACGCGTTGAGGACATCGCCGGCGTAGATGAACTGCTCGACGGGGTCCTCGAGTGCCCGGAGACGCTCAAGTTCGTCCACGCAGCTCACCTCCTTGCATTGACCCATCCTAGTGCCTCTAAATCCATGCCTTAAGACCCCCTTGAATTTCCTATTCAAGGGGTGCTTAACTGATCCATACAGGGTAGCCAAACATGGCAGCCAGACTGCATGGGGAGCCAGAGATGACCAGCACGACAGATCTGCCAGCGCCGCAGCCAGACGAACGCACGGGAGTCCTCGTTAGCGCCCGAGCCGTTGGTTCCGCGGTTAGAGCCGCAGCTCGGCGACGCGCGCTCGACAGTGCCCTCGACAAGCGCAGTCGCGGCGTTCCGACGTACACCGTGCCGGAAGCCGCGGCGCTTCTGAGCATCTCGCCGGAGGCGCTCTACCGCTTGGTGCGTGCGGATGACTTTCCCGCAGTGCGCGTAGGTCAGAAGTACTGCGTGCCAGCAGCGGCGGTGAGCGACCTACTCGAATCCGGAACGTCAGCGGACATCACGGACTGGGGCTCGCAATGGAAGCAGCGGCATCGCCCTGCAAGTGACGGTGCCGCGTGACCAGCTCAGGCACATCGATGGACCGGCCCCGCACGGGCGCCAACCAGAACAGGGCCGGTTCTCCCATCACTCACGTACGAGTTCGAGAGGTCTACAGCATGACTGACGCAGTAGAGGGCGGCATGGAGTGGGTGCCGCGGTTCGGGATGTTGGAGGTGACGGCGGAGCGCGCGGCGATGATCCGTGGGTTGTTCGAACTGGCGGCGTGGGTGGCGGATCACCCCGAGATGCCGTTGCCGTACCTGACCGGAGGGATGTTTCCCGGGGGCGTGGACTTCGCTGCCGAGGCGGCCGAGGTCGATCGAATTGCGGCAGCGCTCGGAGCGCCGGCGGGGTTCCGTGCGGGCGGCGGGCATTACCAGGCGGAGCGGATGTTCGGTCCGGTGCGCGTGTACGCGTTGGCGACCACTCGTGAGTACGACGCGGCGTACCGGGCTCATATGTCCTATGCAGACAACGTGCAGCCTCACGAGTCCACAGAGGTTGTCGAGTCCGCGGGCGGTGCGCAATGAGCGAGCGCACGCGGATGGATTTGGCGTGGCGGATGCACGATGCGGCCGCTGCGGCGATCGACAAGGCGGATACGAAGGCCGGTTTCGCGGCGACCGTCGAGACGGCGCTCGCCGCGGTCGTGCTGACCCTGGTGTCGCAGTCGCACGGCGCGCCGCTGGTGTCGCGCGCGGCGTTCGGTGTGGCGCTGGTGGCGTTGGCGGTGGCGTTGGGTTCGGCGCTGCTGGTGGTGGTGCCGCGGTTGTACCGACCGGCTGACGCGTTGGTGCCGGGGGAGTTCTTGTACTTCGGTGCGGTGCGTCGTCGCTCGGTTGAGCAGTTGCTCGAGCGCCATATCGACCCGCAAATGATCCGGGACAAGGTGGCCGACCCGCTGGTGGCGGTGGCCCATCAGGCCAAGCGGCTGGCTAATATCGCGTGGGCGAAGCACCAGTGGTTGCGGGTGTCGTTCGCTGCGGCGGTTGTGGGTGCGGTGTTCGCGGTGGCTGGTGTGTTGATCGGTGGTGCGCGATGATGCGGCGGCCGACCCGGACCGAGGGCGTGATGGTTCCGCAGTTCACGCTCGCCATGGTGGCGCTGCTGGCCGCGGGCGTGGCCGCGGTCGCGTGGGACAAGACCCGGGCGCTGACCGAGCTGGGGTTCTGGGTCGCCGTGACCGGCGCGGTCGGGCTGTTCACGGCAGGCCTGTTGTTTTGGCGATTGATGCACGGCGCGCTGATCGCGGCCCCGTTGTGGGTTCTGCTGGCCGGGGCGATCGGGCTGCGGCTGGGAGCACCGGCTGGCGTGGCCGGGTGGATGATCGGCGGCGGTGTCCTGCTGCTGGTGACGCTGGCGGTGGTGGCGGTGAATCGACCAGTTGGCGCCGGTCTCGCGGTCGCGCTGTGGCTCGGCTACGCCGCCTTCGTGCTGCGGACCCTGCCGTCGACCGTGCACGTGTCGCAGCGGTGGTGGCAGCTGTTGCTGGCCGCTGGGGTGGTGGTGGTCGCCACGGCGGGGTTCACGCTGCGGTCGCGGTCCAGTTCGCGTGGGCTGCTGCGCCGTCTGGGTCGCGCTGGGCGTGTGACGGATGGGTTGGCGTCGGGGTGGGATGTGCGGCGGGTGTCGTCGGCGCGGATGCTGCGCAAGAAGGCGAAGATCGTCCGGCCGTCGCTGGCCGAGGTGCCGGCGTGGAAGCGGCGGTTCGTGCCGCTCACCGAGATCGGCGCGACGGTCGCGACGGTCGGCTGGGTCAAGGTCCGCTCGAGCGCGGAGGACCACACGCTGACCGTGGCCGGGCCGCGCGCGGGCAAGACCGGCCTGATGATGAACCACCTGCTGGACGCGCCGGGCGCGGTGATCGCCACCAGCACGAAGACCGACATCCTCGACATCACCCGCAGCCAGCGGGCCAAGCGCGGTCCGGTGTGGGTGTTCGACCCCGACGGCCTCACCGACGACGGATCCACGATCACCTTCGACCCGCTCACCGGGTGCACCGACCCGGGCGTGGTGATGGACCGCGCGTCGGACCTGCTCGACGGGGTCGGCGCCAAGAGTGACGACGCCGAGCACTGGCTGAACCTCGCTAGGCAGGCGCTCACGGCGCTGCTGCACGCCGCAGCCCTCGGCGGCTACACGATGGCCGACGTGCAGCGCTGGATCGCGCACCCCGACGACGCCGCGCAGTCCGACGTGCTGTGGGAGCTCCGGGTGGCCAACGCGACCGGGTTCGAGCAGCAGGCCACGCAGTTCTTCACCAACAACGACCGCACCCGCTCCAGCATCTCCACCACGATCATGCCCGCGCTGTCGTGGCTGTCGGTGCCGACCGCCGCGGCTGCGGCTGCACCTGGCGGGGTGCCGTTCGACGTGGAGCGGCTGCTGGCCGAGACCGGCACCGTGTACCTGCTCGGCGCGGAGGACAAGAAGACCGCGCCGCTCGTGACAGCGCTGACCGCGCAGATCGCCCGCCAGGCCAAGACGCTGGCGGTGAAGACGCCGGGCCGCCGGTTGGACCCGCAGCTGACGATGGTGCTGGACGAGGCCGCTCTGATCTGCCTGATCCCCCTGGACCGCTGGACCGGTGACTTCGGGTCCCGCGGGATCACGCTGCACATCTCCGCGCAGTCCCGCGCGCAGCTGCGCGACAGGTTCGGTGAGGCCGCGACCGGTGCGCTGCTGACCAACGTCACGACCAAGGTCGTACTGGCCGGCACCAGCGACGATGACGATCTGCAGTTCTGGTCCACGCTGTGCGGGGAACGGCTGGAGCAGGTCGCGACCCGCGACCGCACCACCGGCGGGATCTCGATCAGCGACCGCCGCGTCCCGGTCCTCACCCCGGGCCAGGTCGCCCAGCTGCGCGCCGGGCAGGCACTGATCATCACCCGCGGCATGCCGCCCGCGATCGGCCGCGTCCGTATGGCATGGAACCGGCGAGACCTGCGTATGGAGCGGTTCGGCAACCGTCGCAGCGTCCGGTGGGCCAGTCGCCAGGTGGCGGCACTCGAGAACTGGGCCGGTGCCCGGTTGCTCACCGATGCCGCCTGGCTGCGCGGCCAGCTCCTCGCGACAGTCGACACCGCAAGCACGACCCGTCGCCGCGTCACCGGGCCTGTTGCCCGCCGCGCCGTCGCCCTGCTCGATGCCGCGCTGACGTGGCTTGAGGTGAACGACCCCGCTCGCGAGCTGGTCGCCCGACTCCGCTTGGCCGGCGCGATGCGCAAGGCCCGCGCTGGGCTCGCCGGCCGCAGTCAGCGGCCGGTGGATCGGCAGGTCCGTCGATGAAGTGGCCAACGGCAACCAACGGATCACCGGCCGCGGAACTGCGCGCCTACTACGGCTGCGCCGAGGTCGAGGGACGCGGCCTGAGCGCTGTGCCTGCCTATGACGAGCACGGCAGCCCGACCGGGCTGGTCGCGATCGACGCTGACGAGTTCTGCGACTGGCTGGACGACTACATGGACGAGCTGTTCCAGGGAGATGACTGATGCAGTACGACGACGAGAAGGACCCCGGCACCGCCGCGCTCGCCGCGGTGGCCGGGCTCGCCCGCTCGGTCGAGGCCCTGACCCGGGACGTATCAGCGATGAAGGCGGGTCTGAAGCAGACCGCTTCCAAGACCGCCGTCGCACGGCTGAACGACACCGTTGCCTCGCTCGGCAACACGGTCGCCTCGTTCGAGGATCTGCTGACCCGGCTCGCGGCCAAGCCCAGCACCGCCCGCGGCCAGGGGACAGGCGCCGACGCCGGCCCCGATGCGGAGCCGATGCGGTCGTGGCTCCGCTTGCCTGAGCAGGACGAGGCCGCAGTGCAGACCGTGCTGAGCGAACTGCTGCCGTGGATGGAATCGACTTATCTGCGATACGCGACCGCGCGGGAGACGCTGCCGCCGTGCTGGCTTTGGCACCCCGAGATCGTCGAGGAACTGCTGTGGCTGATGGACGCCTGGACTGCCGCCTACGAGGGAGAGGAGGCGTCGAACAAGCTCGTCGGTGACTGGCACGACCGACAGCGGCCCGGTGTCAGCCGCCGGATCGGCGAGTACGCGCCGGCGTGTGACGTGCTCGCCCACCGCGACCCTGCCGGGCAGCGCGCGATCACTGTTCCGCTGGCGGCCGACGCCGACCCGTTCGTGACCTGGTGGGCCGCAGCTCGCGACCACAACGGCCCGGCTCCAACCCCGGACCAGATCACGGCCGGCCGCCGCGGCGACCGCGGCTTGACCGCCGTACCGAACACCGCTGGAGGCCAGCGATGACCACCCGATCTTTCAACCTGCCTGACGTGTTCGACGCAGGCACTGTTACCTGGCCGATGATTGCCGCGGGCGGCACCGGACTACTGCTTCTCGCCGCAGTCCTCACCGGCTCGATCTGGGGAGCTCGGCGCGCGGTCCGCACCGTCGCTGCCGCGATCGAGGCCGGGCGGCTGACGACCCGGCGGGTGCTGATCACGGTGGCGATCCTCGCGGCGCTCGGAGTCGCTGGCGTCGGTGGCGCCCGCTCATTCGGCGCGGTCTCGGCCAAGTTCGACAGCCCACTGGTGCCGTTGGTTGTCGACGGCATGATCATCGCCTGCACCGCACTCCGCCTGGCGGCTTTGACCCGCGGCTGGCGGATTCCCGGCGCGCTCGTGACGACGTACGTGTTCATCGGCGGCACCGTGTGGCTCAACGTCGACACCGCCCACGGGATCGCGGACGCGGTCGCACACGCCCTGGCGCCGCTGGCCTACGCCGTACTGGTCGAGATGCTGGCACACCTGCTGCGGCTGCACCTGCGGCTCGCGCAGCCCGCTAAGCCGCGGCTGTCGGCGCTGACCTGGATCACCTCGCCGGTGATCACGACCCGCGTCTGGCTGCACCTGTCCCGGACCGGAGGTGACGACCCGGCCGGCGCCAGAGCACTGGTCCAGCAGGTTGTCCGTATGGCGTCCCGGCTGGCGACCCTGTGCCCGAGCCACCGCTTGTGGCGATTCGACGCCGCGCGGGCCGCCCGTACGGCCGCACTGCAGACGATTCGCGACGGGCTGCTGACGGCCAGCGAACTGGCCGGTCTGCTTCCGGCCGGCGGACGGCTGACGCCGGGCGAGTTGCTCGCGCTGGTCGATTCGGCCGCGCTTGGTCTGACCGGCCCAAGCACACCGGATGAGAGCACCGCCGCTGAGGTTCCCGGCAGGACCGCGCGGGTCGAGCAGTCGGGTGCACCGGTGTGGCTGTTGGCCTACCTGATCGGTGCACTCTGCGCCGCATCGGCGACTGCAACGGCTGCTGCACCGGTGCACCACCCGGCCCGCACCGCACCGACTGCACCGGCTGCACTGGTTCACGACGACGCCCCGAACGGTGCACCCGCACCGGTGCACGCACCGCACCGCACCGACCAGCCCACAGAGGCCCCCGACACCGCACCGCGCAAGACAGATGCACCGTCGGACGCCGAGCTACTCGACGCAGTGGTGCGCCACGCAGCAGAGCACGGCGGTGCGCCCCTCGGCCAGCGCGAAATCCGCCGCGCCACCGAAGAAGCCTTCGGACGGCCGGTCGGCTTTGGCCGCGCCAAGCGCCTCCAGGAACTGGCGGGATGGGCCGAGCCCGCCGCCACAGAGACCGCCACCGCGTCCTCACCTGCTCCACAGGTCCGTGGACAACTCCAACTCGTCAACGAGACCGGCGAAAACGAACCCGACAACAACTCCGACGACGACAACTCCAGCCGCGAACTCGAATCGAGCAGCAGCCGATGAGCAACCACAACACGAAGTCAGCGACCAGGAATCAGCACAGCAACCGACTCGCAGCAACCATGACGCAGCCGACGATCGACCTGACGATTCAGCAGCAGCCAGTAGGCAGCAGCAGGATCAAAGAACTCAGATCACACCCATGCATCACGATCAAGTGGAGCCTCGACTCCGCTTCGCGTCGTCCTATCGGCTTGCCGCCTTTGGCGGTCCGTGGCGGCGCCGCGGCCGGCACGGCAGGTGCGCCGGCGGCCGTCGCCGGGGTCGGAGGTGTCTCGTGCTGAGCGTGCGCAGCGGCCACCGGGCCGACTATTTGACCGGCGCCGTGGCGACGGGCCGGGAGAACTACTACACCGGCGCTGTGGCGGCCGGTGAGCCGCCGGGCCGCTGGTTCGGCAAGGGCGCGGAGGCGCTTGGCCTGTCGGGTGAGGTCGACGCGCAGGACATGGCCGCGCTGTACGAGCGGTTCATCGACCCGCGCTCCGAGGCGTTCCGTGACCCGGCCCGGTGGGACGAGGCCACCACTCTCGGCCACACCGGCCGGGCGTACAAGACCGAGGAGCAGGTGTACGCCGACTCTCTGGCCAAGGAGCCCGGTGCGTCGCCGGAGCGCCGTGCCGAGCTGCGTGCACTGGCAGGCAAAGCGGTGCGCAAGAACGTGTCGTTCCACGACGCGACGTTCAGTCCGCAGAAGTCGGTGACGGTGCTCCACACCGCCTTCGAGGCCCAAGAGGTGCAGGCCCGCACCGCAGCAGAGCAGGCGCGCGGTGCACTGGCCGACGCGGAGCGCACCGGTAGCCGCAACGCCGCGGCGGTGCACCGGGCGGCGGTGCGCACCGCAGAGCGGGAAGGCGAGCAGTGGAGCAAGCACCGCCAGGCCGTCGAGGACGCGATCTGGGCGGGGAACCAGGCCGCGCTCAACTACTTGCAGGACAAGGCCGGCTACACCCGCGTCGGTCACTTCGGGGGAGTGACCGGCCGCTGGGCCGACACCCAAGGGTGGACGGTCGCGTCGTTCTTCCAGCACGACTCCCGCGAGCACGACCCCCAGCTGCACATCCACAACGCGATCCTCAACCGCGTGCAGGGACCGGACGGCAAGTGGCGGACCATCGACGGCCAGGCCCTGCACCGCTACAAGCCCGCGGCCGGCGCGGTCGGTGAGCGGGTCATGGAACAGCACCTGAGCAAGGCACTCGGCGTGCAGTTCATCACCCGCCCGGACGGCAAGGCCCGCGAGATCGCAGGCATCGACCGGGCGGTCATGGACCTTTTCAGCTCCCGCCGCAAGGCGATCACGAAGAAGACCGCGACGCTGGTGGCCGCGTTCGAGACCAAGCACGCGCGCACGCCGAACAACCTGGAGATGGCCTACCTCCAGCAGCAGGCGTCGCTGGCCACGCGCAAGGCCAAGTCCCACGACGGTGAGACCGTCGAGCAGCGCCTGGAGCGCTGGGACAAGCAGTTGCGCGCCGAGGTCCGCGGGGGACTCGGCAAGGTCGCTCATGACGTGCTCGCGTTGCGGCAACGCCAGTGGTTGCCGGGCCGCATCAACCAGGTCAAGGTGCTCGAGACGGCGCTGGCCGACGTGCAGGCCAAACACGCCACCTGGCGCGCGGCCGACCTGACCCGTGCGATCAGTGACGCACTCCCGGACAACCTCGGCACCATGAAACCGGCCAAGGTGACCCGGCTGCTCGACAAGCTCACCGAGCGCGGCGTCGCGCTGGCCCAGCAGGTCGACAGCCGCCACCTCGGGCAAACGACCGCAGATACCGGCGAGCTGCCCGCCGAGCTGCGCCGGGCCGACGGGTCGTCGGCGTACTCCGCGCCGGGCGCGGAGCGCTACGTGACCCCGGACCACATCAAGGCCGAACGGCAGCTCGCCCGGTCGGGCTATGCCCGTGGCGCCGCAACGATGTCGGCCGCCGAGACCGACGCGTTCGTGAAGCGGCTGGCCGCGGCCGGGCTGGCGCTCGGCCCGGACCAGGCCGCCGCGGTCCGCGGCATCCTCGGCTCGGGCGCGAGGGTCGAGACCCTGATCGGCCCGGCCGGCACCGGGAAATCTCGGGTCGTCGGCGCCCTCGCGAAAGCATGGGCGGACCCCACGCTGTGGGCTGGTGAGCGGCGCCGAATGATCGGGCTGGCGGCGTCGCAGGTCGCCACCGAGGTTCTGGCCGCTGACGGCGTCACCGCCAGCAACATCACCCGGTGGCTGACGGCCCAGCAGCGCATCGCCGAAGGCGCCGCCTCGCCAATGGAGCAGGCCTGGGCACTGCGCGCAGGTGACCTCGTGGTCGTGGACGAGTCGGCCATGGCCAACACCAGCGACCTGGCCGACATTCACAACTGCTGCGCAGACGCGGGAGCGAAACTGCTGCTGGTCGGAGACCACCGCCAGCTCGCCGCCATCGGCGCCGGCGGCGGCATGGAGCTGGTGACCGCGAACGCGCTCACCCACGGACTCACCGAGACCCGCCGCTTCACCGCCCAGTGGGAAGGCCCCGCATCGCTGCGACTGCGCGAAGGCGACGAGTCGGTCCTAGAGGACTACCACCGCCAAGGACGCATCCTGGACGGCGGCCACTATGAGGCGGCACAACGGTCAGCGGCCGATGCGTGGTTGGCCGACCACCTCAGCGGCCAGCACACGCTGCTGATCGTGGACACCAACGCCCAAGCCGCCGAACTGTCCGCGCAGCTGCGCGCCCGGCTGGTCGAGTACGGCCAGGTGGACGACGAGCGCACCGCGTGGCTGGCCTCTACTGGTAACCGCGTCGGCCGGGGCGACCTGATCCAGACCCGGCTCAACGCCTGGCACCTCGACGGCTACCGTGGCAACAAGCGCGCCGCATTCAACCGCGACGAGTTCACAGTGGTCGACGTCCTGGACGACGGCGGCCTACGGGTCGCGCCGCTGATCCGCGGCACCCGCCAACCAGTGCCCGGCGAAACGATGGTGCTGCCCGCCAGCTACGTGCACGACTGGGTCGCGCTCGGGTACGCCACCACCGTCCACTCCGCACAGGGCCTCACCGTTGACACCAGTCACCTCGTGGCCACCCAGAACACATCGGTGTACGCGCTCTATGTCGCGATGTCCCGCGGACGCGCAGCGAACACCGCGCACGTCGTTACTCAGTCGCTCGCCAAGGAAGCCGAGTACGGCGAGACCACGACAGCGGCGAAACGGTCGCCGCTGTCGGTGCTGCGCGGCGCGTTCGACCTGGACGACCCGCAGCTGTCGGCGTTACAGGCCGCGGCAGAGTCCGCCGCCGAAGCCAACCGGCTACGGACGCCGGCGGAATTGCTCGCCGACGGGATCGCCCTGGCCACCGCAGGCCGCACCGCAGCATGGCTAGACACACTCGCAAGCAGCGGAATCCTCACCACCGATGAGCGCACAGCCCTCGCGGTCGAAGACGGCGCCGGAACCCTCGACAACCTCCTGCGCCAAGTCGAACTAGCACGGCACGACCCCCGCCAGGTGCTCACCGACGCGATCCAGCAGCGCTCCTTGGTCGACGCCCGCAAGATCAGCCACGTCGTCCAGGACCGAATCAAGAAGGCCACCGGCGACCTCGACCCGATCGGGGACACGTTCACCGATCGGCTCCCGCACGTCGAGGACGGCAGCGGCTGGGGCTCGTATCTCGAGCTACTCGCACGCGAGGCCGACCAGCGTGCCGACCAGCTCGGAGAGCAAGTCGCCGAGCAGCAGCCGCAATGGGCGCGTGAAGCGTTGAAGCAGTTGCCCGCCGACGGTCCCGAACGGAGCGAATGGGTCCGCCGGGCCGGGATCGTGGCCGCGCACCGCGAAGTAGTCGGCCACGAGGCCGAGGACGATGCGCTCGGCAAGCCGCCGAAGCCCGGCCAGGTCGAGCAGTACGCGTCCTGGCGGGCCGCGTGGCGTGCGCTCGGTCGGCCCGAGGCCGATCGGGCCGAGGCCGAGATGTCCAACGGCCAGCTCCGCATGCGAGTGCGTGCGCTGAAGCGCGAGGAGGCGTGGGCGCCGCCGTACGTCGGACAGGAACTGGCCGGGACCCGGCAGGCCGCGGAACGTGAACGGCGGACAGCGACCCTGCGCGCCGCCGAAGCCGACGCCAGCAGCGACGAGGCCGCCCGCGAGCGACTGCGGGCCGAGGCCGAGCAGGCGAAAGCACTGGCTCAGGCGCTCGACGCACGGGCCGCCGACCTCCAGATCGCCGACGACGCCCGCGCCCTCTGGTGGGCGCACACGGCCGAGACCCGTGCCAACGCTCAGCGAGCCGAGGCCGAGATGGAACATCGCGGACTCGACAACTCCGACGACGGTCCGACACCGGAGGAGTGGGTGGACAGCATCGCCAGCGACGAGCGCGCCGAAAAAGCACGCCGTGACGAGCACCGCTCGGTCACCGACGAGCACGAACTGGACGACATCGTGCGCCGTCGCGAGACCGACACCGTCGAAGCCATCGCGGGTGACGAGCTCGTCGAGGCCGAACCGGTTAACGACCTGCTGGCCAGTTCATACGACGCGGACCAGCCCGAGGCTGCCAACGCGACCCCCGGCGCCGAGACCGTTGCCGACGACAACACACAACAGACCCGCGCCGAGACCAGCGCGGCGGCCGAGACGGTGGCCAGTGCTGCGGATGACAACGCTGTGCGTGAGATCCAAGCGCCAGCTGACATCCGCGAGGTCGCCGCGGGCGAGGCGCCGGTGGCCGAAGCCGACGCGCCGCGGGTCCCGTCCGCCGACGAGACCGCCGAGGCGGTACGGCGTGCACAACGGGCGCTGATCGAGATCCAGCACCGCCGCGCAGCCGAAGAACGCCACGCCGACGACGAGGCCGAAGCACGAGCCGAGGAACTCGCCCGGTGGCACACCGACGACGCCCGATCCGCACAAGCCGACACCGCAGCCGCGACCGCGGCTGATCGCGGTGCAGACGATCGCGGACCAGTCATGCAGCTCGGTGGCTACGACGACTAACCGGGGAACCGAGGTCACCGAATGTGCAGGCTCTCCCGCCCCTGGCGGGCGGGAGAGCGGCCCCGGCCTTCGGCCGGGCGAAAGCCCTTCTGTGGCTGGGATTGGTGGGCGGCTAGCGGACCAGGCCCCCTCCGGCCAGGCCCGCTGTGCGGCAGTAGCCGGCAGGCCCCAAAGAACGGGGCTGCCGCAACACAAGCCCACCAGCGGGAGGCGAGGACGAATGAGGACCCGGCGAATCAAGAACGTATCCAGCACCGCGTGCCAGCTCTGGTGCAGCGCGAAAATCCCGTGCGGCTCGCCGTACTGCTGCCCCGGCGTCTACACGATCCGCAATCCCCGTTCCCGTAAGGGAGGCAAGCGATGAGCAGCTCCCGCGTCGCCACACACCGCCCCGCGCAGGTTCGCCGCCACTACCGTCACGACACCCTCATTGCTGTTGAGTGCTTCTCCGGCTTCGGTGGTCTCACCCAAGGCATCGAGCGGGCCGGATTCGACGTGATCATGGCGGCCAACCACAACAAGTACAAGGTCGAGGTCCACGAAGCGAATCACCCGACCGCCGGGCACTGGATCGCTGACCTCGCGAACCCGGACTCAGCCGACTACCACGACGTGCGGGACCTGCCACCGGGGGACATTCTCACTGCCGGCGTCAGCTGCGTTAATCACTCGCCGGCGAACACGATGAAGGCGTACGCGCAGGGCCTGACGTTGTTCGACATGGACGACCCCGACTACGAGGACCGTGTCACCCGCTCGGAGCGCGACAGGGCCACAGCGAACTGCGTCCTGCACTACGCCGCCGTCCATCACCCGCGGCTCATCCTCGTCGAGTGCACCACCCAGTTGCAGTCCTGGGGGAACCTGGTGCCCGGCAAACGGAAAGTCGGCGACGGGTCCACCTACCGCTGGTGGCTCAAGCAGTTCGAGAACCTGGGCTACCGCTACAAAGTCCTGTTCCTGAACTCGATGTTCTTCGGTGTCGGGCAGTCCCGCGACCGCGGCTACTGGGTGTTCTGGAAGAAGGAACTGCCCACACCCGACCTGGAGCACCGGCCGCCGGCGTGGTGCGGAAGCTGCTCCACCGTCGTCGAGTCGAGGCAGACGTGGAAGACGGGGATCCCGCCGACCGGGACCGTCTGCTACGGCAAGCAGTACGCCTACCGCTGCCCGTTCTGCCGCCGGGTCGTCGTCCCGTCGTTCACGCCGTCGCTGGCCGCG
This sequence comes from Kribbella sp. NPDC026596, assembly GCF_040638415.1. Classification (NCBI taxonomy): domain Bacteria; kingdom Bacillati; phylum Actinomycetota; class Actinomycetes; order Propionibacteriales; family Kribbellaceae; genus Kribbella; species Kribbella sp. NPDC026596. Next base: position 63,429 of record NZ_JBEZYF010000038.1, read on the forward strand.
CTCGACTTGAGCAACCTCGGGCAACGCATCGGCGACAAGCCACTGAAGACGTTCAAGGACCAGGTGACTGGTGAGGACGTCATGTCGCCCATGGCCCCGGCGACGATGGCCCGCGCCGAGCGCTGCCGGCGACGGTTCGCCGAGTTCCCCGCCGTGCTCATGCCTGCCGAGTCGATGCGCGGCGTCGAGCGCCACCCGTGGCAGCCGATGTCCACCCAGACCAGCCAGCAAGAAACCGCCATCCTGTCCACCGGACAGCTACGGATCGCCGTGGACAACTTCCAGGGCGCACCCCGCGGCGCCGGCGACCCACTGCCGACGCAAGGCGGTTCGGAGACCATGGCGCTGCTGTCTACCGGCGTTGTCCCGTTCCGGAAGAACACCACCCCGACGGTCCACGCCGAGGCGATGCTGACCGTCACGGCCGAGCAGATCCCCGGACCGCTGTTCTCCGGTTGGTACAAGCAGAACGGACCGACCGGCACAGAGACCGCCGCACACCCGGTAACGGACCCGCTCGGAACCCTCACCTCCCGCGACACCACCGCAGTCCTGACCGCCGAATGGCGCGCGGCCCTGGCCGAACTCACGCTCGACGACTGCTACTTCCGCATGATGGCCGCCCACGAGATCGGCCGCGGCTGCGGATTCGACGTCACCTTCGGCGACCACAAAGGCACCTACATCGTCTGGGGATCCGCCCGCGACCAGGTCGACGGGTACGGCAACGCCGTCACCCCCGCCGTCGCCGAATGGATCGGCACCCGGCTGCGCGCCGTCCTCCACCGCGAGGAGGCCGCCTGATGTCTCACCCCGGCCCGCACCGCGCGTGGGCCGAGGTGCGCAGGACGATCCGCCGGCAAACGTCAACTACGTAAGGAGAACAGCAGTGACGATCAAGGTCCGGATGTCCGGAGCGCCCGACGAGATCACCCGACTCGTGGAGCACCTTCGCAACCACTACGAGGTCGCCGGCAGCGACCGCGCCTACCCCAACCGCGGTTCCTTCGGTGTCCGTGTCTACCTCGAACTACGCGAGGCCTCCGAACACCCGAGAACCGAGCCGGGTGACCAGGCGAATTCTGAGCGAGAGAACCGCCGCGCCGATGAGCGCCCGAGGCAACGAGTGCGCAGCGAGCGCATCTACCCAACCCGGCGAGAGGTTGAACCGTGAGCAACGCACCGATGTCCCGCGCTGTCGCCGAGCTGAAGCGCCAGGCGTTGAGCCGGGCCGCGCACTGGCACGCCGATCAGGGATATGCAGTCTTCCCGCTGGCACCCGGACGAAAAGTGCCGGCCGTCGAGGACTGGGAAGCCGCGGCAACCACCGACCACCTGGCCATCGTGCAGACATGGCGAAAGGCGCCCTACAACATCGGCGTCGGGACCGGACCGTCAGGGCTCGTCGTCGTGGACCTCGATCAGCCCAAGAACACCGCCGACGAACCACCCGAGCCCTGGCGAACCCGCGGAGCAAGCAACGGCGCCGAAGTACTCGCCCTCGTGGCCAGGGACCAGACATCCCACCGCGAGGGGGAGCACACGACGGCGCCGACGTACGCCGTCACCACGCCCTCAGGAGGCCGACACCTGTACTACCGCCAGCCCGCCGGCCGACCGCTCGGCAACAGCGCCGGACGGATCGGATGGAAGATCGACACCCGCGGGCACGGCGGCTACGTCGTCGGCGCCTCCTCGATCACCGCGGCCGGCCGCTACACCGTCACCGCTGCCGATGCTCGACTGTCACCGCAACCCCTGCCCACCTGGATCATCAACGCCCTGAACACTCCACACCCACCCGGTCACACGACGCGGCCGGTAGCCGACTTGAAGGACACCGACGCCTACACCGCCGCCGCGCTCAGCGGCGAAATCGACAACGTCCTGGCCGCCGTACCGGGACAGCGCAACGACACCCTCAACCGCGCAGCCTTCGCCCTCGGCCAACTCGTCGGCGCACACCTGCTCGAGACAGCCACCGCACGCGACGAACTCATCTCAGCCGCCACCCGGATCGGCCTGTCCCGTACCGAAGCCGAGCGCACCATCACCTCGGGCCTGACCGCGGGCACACGCCACCCGCGGCGCCGATCCGCTTGAGATCCACAGCCCGGAGGTGGAGCGTGAGAGGGGGCCTCGTCAAGCCGTTCGACGGCTTCACGAGGCCCCTTTCCGCAACTGACCGCAGGCGATGGAGCCGGTATCAGCGGGGAAGCGAGTCGCCTCCCGCCGCATGGCGCCCGTGCGAGGCCTCCGCGGTACGCCGCACGTCTGGTTGTTCCACCTCGATCGGCGGTCGGCCTGAGTGCTGCCACGTCCACGACAGCGTGGCACAGACGCCGGCCACAAAGTCCGGTGACGCGATCGACTGCGACGACATTGCTGAGACCGCGGCGTCCAACTCCTCCGCGATAAGCTCCTCGTAGGCCTTGTCCCGCCGTCCGGTGATCGGTGCGATCACCCGAAGGGCGACAGGACCGTCCGGACCCTCGGCCCTGGTGATCATGCCCGCCAACCAGCGACACGTCATCTGAACACCATGTAGGTACGGGTCTTTCTCGCCTGCCGCGGTCAGCGCGTCCCCGCGCCGCTCAGCTGTCAACCAGAGCCGAGCGAACTCGCTTACCCGCACGCGCAGGTTCTCGCGACGGATGCGCTCGAAATCTCGGGCAGTCAGCTCCATACCACAACACGATCTCACCGCCCGCCGACAGTTTCCACCCTGGCCGGTACCTCGTGGTCCAGGCAGAAGCGGGCGGGGCGTGCCAGGCGGCTCCAGACGACGGATACGTCGAGGGCAACGGTGGCCGGCCTCTTGACACAGTGGAGGTGGCAACGTAGGCCGGAGATCTGACATCAATCTCGGCAGGGGATTGGTGTCCGGGGCCGGCGCTGGGGAGCGCCAGACGTTGGGGCGGTCTTCGTGGTGGGGTTGTCTTGCGCGGGGAGAAACGGGTGGCCGGCTTGGCGGTTGCCCAGACTCGTGGGGCACCGATAGTCCGACGACGGGGCCGGTGCGCCCCCGGCTTCCCTCCAGCCGTGCGAGGCGATGGCAACCTCGACCCCGTCGTCGCCCTCTCCACCAACCCAGTGCCCCCGGGCCACAGGCGATAACCCGCCGGATCCGCAACTGATCAGATTCTGTCGATCGGCGCCCACGGACCCGACCTGGCCAACAACCCTGCGCCCTTCGCTCGAATGCCCCGGCCAGCCTCGCGAGGCGGCAGCTGGCACGTCGACAACACCCGAGGTAGTGGCACTCCGTACGTCCCGCTACGCGTCATGTGTCCGGCCGGAGCAGAAGCTTGCCTAGAGCAACAGCCGCTATTGTTAGTCGTCGTTTCGGCTGCCCTGGCCTGTCCTTGGCAATGCGCTGAAGTACTCCGCGGCAGCTGCTGCCGCCTTGGCTCGCATGTAGGACGCGAGATGATCGCCCCGGAACCAATAGTGGCCGCGTTCGTCTGGATCTGAAGGGATAAGACCTGCGCGGGCCAGCTGTTTGACGCGGTCGACTCCCAGCCCCAGCACTTCGCCAGCACCTCTGGTGTTCAGCTGCCCGAGCCGGTCAGCGGGCGGAGAGTCCGCCGGAGGCGGTGGGTGAGCCTGGGCGTAGCCCTCGACCTCGAGCCGGAAGACGGGCCATTTCGGGTTCGAGAACGATGTGGGTTCACCGGTGGCGATGAGGTCCTGGACGAAGCTTCTCGACCGGCCCAAAATGCTTGCTGCGGCTGCGAGCGAGATGGCTGGTCCTCGGTGCCGGGCGGTCTCGATCGCCGCGCGGTGGAAGTTGGGACGAACGCACCGCCCGCGGGTGTCGAGTTCGCCACGCTCGACCATGCGGAACACAGTGCGGCGGCTGACTCCGAGGATCCGGGCGGCCTCCGCGCCGGAGATCCAGTCCTGTCCATCGGCGGGTTCGATGTTCGGCCGGGGTTGTCGCGAAGACACAGCTAGCTAGCTTTCCATCTCGCAGCGCGATTGCCCACCGACTCGCTGTTGTCGGACTGGATGCCCTTCGCCGAGGCCGTTGAGCCGATAGCAAGTCGCGGGGCTGGTCGCCGACCCGGACCGGTCCGCGGCGGGTGTTCAGAGTGATGTGCTGCCGCGAGGCTGGGTGGGCCGGCGGTGGACGGTCCGGTGGCGGCGGGCTCGGCGGGCACGGCGGACGAGCTCGATCTGGTCAGGGTCGAACCACCATTGGCCGTCCTGGAAGATCGCAGGCAGCTTCTCTTCAGCGGCGAGCTGGGTCACGTAAGGCCCTGTGAGTCCAAGGATTTGCGCGGCTTGCTTGGAGTCGACGTAGCCGGGCGGCCCGGACGGCCGGCGGATCGACCATCGACTGTGCGTATCGGCGATGGCCGCGACGTCGGCCGGGTACACCGGCGACTTGGTACCGGGAACGAGCGGCAGGTGCCCATCGGCGACGAGTTCCTTGGTGGCCGCCAGGGATCGGGATAGTTTGCGGGCGGCGTCTTTGAGGGAGATGGGTTCGCCCTTGGCGCGGAGGGCCTCGACTTCGGACAGCAGCAGTGGCCAGAAGTTGTTCGCCGGCCCGTGGCGTGGCAGGCGACCTTGAGCCACGTATCGACGGACCTGCGCGAGTGTCTTGCCCAGCACCTCCGCCCCCTGGCTCAAGGAGATCCGAGGGTCGTCGACCATCCTCGGTTGCCCGAGCAGGGGGTCGACTGGCGGCTCGCCAGCCTCGTTGTCGCCGTTCACGGCACCAAGTCTGGCCTCCGGGGGCGGGCGGTGAGGGTCACGACGCGGGGACCGGGTCGAGCAGGTGCGGCCCGTTGTTGCGGCGGACGTCGTTGACGGCGGTCGACACGGCATAGATTTCAAGGCCGGTCGGCGGCGCCACGAGGCCTTGGACGGTGTCGATGTCGTCCATGCGCGGGTCGAGCCACTGCTCCCAGTTGTCCGGGGTGACGGCCATCGGCATCCGGTCGTGGACCCGGCCGACGTCGTCGGTGGCCGTCGTGGTGATGATGGTGAAAGACATGAGCCACCTGTCCGGGTCATCGTCGGGCTTTTCGGGGTCGCGCCAGAACTCGTACAGGCCGGCGAGCGCCAGCAGGTCGTCGGGGTTGGCGGGATGGATGTAGAAGGGCTGCTTCAGCGGCTTGCCGGACTTGCCGAGCTGCTGTGTCGGGAACCACTCGTAGAACCCGTCCACTGGGATCAGCAGCCGCCGTCACTTGAACGCTCGCCGGAACGCCGGCTTCTCGTGGACGGTCTCGGCGCGGGCGTTGATCATCCGAGTTGACTGCACCAAGTCTCTATTCTCTGGCAGGTCGGCGCCTGGTGTTGTGGAGGTCTTGGTTCGTTGGATGAGCTTCGGTGGGAGCTGTTGCATGGTCGGATCGATTTGCCGCGGGTTGGTGAGGTAGTCGCCGTTGAGGGGCAGTTTCCTCCGTTCGTCGTGCTTGGCGCTGATGGCGGCGAGATCGAGGCCGCAGTTCAGTATCTGAGGGATCTGGCGCTCGGCGATGTGAGTCCGTTGACGTGCCGCAGCTATGGCTTCGATCTTTTGCGCTGGTTCCGGCTGTTGTGGTTCTTGGGGGTCGAGTGGGATCGCGCGACGTCGGCGGAGGTCGCGGTCCTGGCTGGGTGGATGAAATCGGCGCGGAATCCTCAACGGGTTCGCCGGGCGGATGCGGGCAGTGCGGGGACGGTCAATCCGAGGACTGGCAAGCGGGCGCTGGCGGGTGGTTACGCGCCGCGCACCATCAACCATGCGCTGACCGTGGTGTACCGGTTCTACGACTTCCATGCCCATCTCGGCCTCGGTCCGGTGCTCAACCCGGTGCCGATGTCTCATGAGCAGCGCGTGAAGCTGTCGCACCGCAGCCCGCTCGAGCCGTTGCCGGCTGTGCGCCGGTCGCGGCTGCGCCAGCGGGTGCCGAAGCAGTTGCCGCGGGCAATTCCGGATCGGCTGTGGGACGAGTTGTTCGCTTCGATGGGCTGCGATCGTGACCGTGCGCTGTTGTCGATGTACGTGTCCAGCGGCGCCAGGGCGTCTGAGCTGCTCGGGATCAGTTTGGACGACGTCGATTGGGGTGGGCAGCTGATTCACGTGGTGTCCAAGGGCACGCGGCTCAGGCAGGCGGTCCCGGTGTCACCGGAGAGCCTGCGATATCTGGCGCTGTACCTGGCCGAGGCGGGTGTCCCGGGCGATGGTGAGCCGCTGTGGCGGACCCGGCGTGGCGAGCCGAGGCAGCTGTCGTACTGGGCGATGCGGCGCGTCCTGCAACGGGCGAACGAGCGGCGCGGCACGAATTGGACGCTGCACGATCTGCGACACACCGCGGCAACCCGGCTGGCGAACGACCCGGGCATGACACTGAACGAAGTCCGCGCAATCCTGCGTCACGCCGACATCAACACAACCGGGATCTATACAGCGGTCCGGGTCGAGGATCTGTTCGACAAGCTGCAGGAGCACTACGCGACACCGCAGCCGCCGCGCAGGTTGGCTGCCGGCTACGACCCCGATGATGTCAGGGTCGTGTTCGGTGGCTAGGCCACCCGAGCCGGTTAATCGCGTCGATGCCCTGCGAGCGGGCGGTCAGGTGGAGATCGGATCCAGCGGTCCGGTCGCCGCCGACCAGTCGGATGCGCGGCTGCAGCGATCGGGGATCTGCCCGGCGCCGGCACGATCTCCGTCGGAGCCGCCTGGACGGTTCGGCGATCTCTCCGAGCTGTCGATCGAGGAGCTGACCGACGTGGTCACCCGGGCATGGGGCGGCGGCAGGGTTGCCGGACCGCACAGGCGCGGGGCGCGGGTGCTGCTGACCCACCTGGCCGGCTTTCCCGGCCCGACGTGGCAGGAGCGGTGGGATGCCAGCGGACTGAACACACCCGGCCAACGGGTGGCCGACATCGCCGGACCGCCGGTCGGACGGGCAGGTCATCGGGAGGCGGTGACCCGAGGGCTGCGGGCACTGCTGTGTGTCCGGGCCTTTCAGCCCGCGTTAACTGCGCTGCGCTCGAACCGGATTCTGGGGCTGGCCGAGACGTTCAGGATGGTCGAGGGCGATCCGTTCCTCGATCGGTTCTTCGACGAGGAGGCCAGGTCTGGCCGCAGCGCCACCGTGCGGACAGCCGCGGCGCTCGATGTCACCTACGCGTTGCTCAGCCAGGGCATCGGGTTGCGGGACCTAACCCCGGAAGCGCTACTGCATTACGGGGTCGAGTCCCGACGGCTCCGGGTGACCCCTGGCGTCGTCGGCACCGCCAACCGGCTCGCCGGCGGCGCGGCGTGGGACGTGCTGCACCGGATGGGGCACTTCGCGCCGGGTGCGCCGCACTCGCTCAAGGCCGCCTACCTGAACGGCGGTCAGCGAACCCCGACCGAACTGGTCGACCGACACCACATTTCGTGTGCCGAGATCCGGCAGGTGCTCATCGAGTACCTGGAGCGGCGACGGGCGGAGTGCGACTACAGCAGTTGGTCGGCATTGTCGCTGCGCCTGGTCGGCCAATTCTGGAAGCAGATCGAGTTGATCGATCCCGGCCAGAAGGACCTGCGGTTGCCGAGCCACACCTATGAGCAGTGGGTTGCCGGGCTGCGGGTCCGCACTGATGGACGCACGCGGCTTCGGCCCGACTCAATCCTGGCGACCGTCCGCGCCTTCTACCTCGACCTGCAGAGCTGGGCGATCGAGGAACCAGATCGCTGGGCACAGTGGGCGGTCCCATGTCCGGTCCGGCCCGGCACCGGACGTCGCAGCCGTGCTCAAACGGCGGGTGAGCGAGCGGACCGCCGACCGGATCAGGGAACGCCAGCCATGGCTTCCCACCCTCGTGGCACATGTCGAGCAGCAGCACACCCGTCTCCGCGACATCCTCGCAGCGAGTCAAGAGATCGCGGCCGGCGTTGAGTTCAGCCACGCCGGATGCGTCTACCGCCGCACGAATACCGCGCACGACCGCCAGATGGTGGCCCGCGACCAAACCCATGTGCGCGTGGTCGACGTGATCACCGGCGAGGTCACCAACCTGACGCTCGCCGAGGACACGGCGTTCTGGACCTGGGCGTGTATCGAAACGCTGCGGCACACAGGCTTGCGGATCGAGGAGCTGCTCGAGCTCAGCCAGCTCAGTATCCGCCAATACGAGCGACCCAACGGTGAGCTCATCGGTCTGCTCGTCGTCGCTCCCTCCAAGACCGACAGGGAACGCGTCGTGCCGATGTCGGCGGAACTGTTCCACGTGATCGCCGAAATCGTCCGTCGGCACACCGCCGGTGGGGCGCCCATCCGCGCGGTCCGGCGCTGGGACCCCCACGAACGCGTCTGGTCCGAACCGATGCCGTTCCTGTTCCAGCGGCCGCTGATCAGCGCCGGCGCGATGAGCTTTCAGAGCGTGCGGGAGGCGATCACGAGGCAATGCGAACAGATCGCAGTGACTAACCCGGCCTTTGCCGGGCTGCGGTTCACCCCGCACGACTTCCGCCGCCTGTTCGCGACCGAGCTGGTAAACAACGGCCTGCCCATTCACATCGGCGCCCAACTCCTCGGCCACCTCGACCTGGCCACCACTCAGGGCTACGTGGCGGTGTTCGAGGAGGACACGGTGCGGCACTACCAAGACTTCCTGGCCCGCCGCCGTGCGCTGCGCCCGGGCGACGAGTACGGCCCGGTCAGCGACCAGGAGTGGTTGGAGTTCGAAGACCACTTCGACAAGCGCAAGGTGGAGCTCGGCTCGTGCGCGCGGCCGTATGGAACCCCGTGCCAGCACGAACACGCCTGCGTGCGATGCCCGATGCTGCACGTCGACCCCCGGATGCTGTCGCGGCTCAACGAGCTCGAGGCCGACCTGATTGACCGTCGCCGGCACGCGCTCGACGCTGGCTGGCTCGGTGAGCTCGAAGGCATCGACCTCACCCTGCGGCTGCTCCGCGAGAAACAGGCCGGAGCGGTGCGGCTGTCCCACCATGAGCCCGTCTCTCTCGGCATGCCGCGATTCCGAGTCGGCTAGCATCGCAAGCCGCCCCAGCCCATCGCGGTGACCAACGACCCGGTGATCGACAACGCGCACCCGGACCAGCAGCCGCGGAAGTCCGGATCTTCACGCAGCCGCTCCGGAATCGCAGTCGTCATGGCGAATCCTCCAACCTCAGGCCCGCTGGAGGTCAACCGCAATCACCCATGCACCACCATCAGCTGTCCATCCGGGTCGACGATCTCCAGGCCCTCATCGATTTGCGTGATCTGGAGACCGCTCAGTCGCCGCCGTACCTCATCGAGGTCTTCAGCGGTGGTCAGATCCAGTCGTACGGCGTATTCCTCGTCGGCCGGGCCGAAGCGCAGCGATGCCTCCGAGCCAAGGACCTCGAGCAGCCGCAGCCAGGCCGTCTCGTCCACACCGGTCAGGTACGGCGTTACCGACCATCGATCGTCGGGCCGGGACTCGTGCAGCGTGTAGCCGTACAGATCCTCGCTCCGCTCGTCGACCCAGATCTGCACGCCGTCAGGCCCGGTCGCTGTGAGGACCCGGCCGTACGCTTCGTCGAAGATGGTCGCGTCGGGGTAGCCCGCGCTGTCCAGCTTGTCCTTGATCGCATCGATGTCGTCGGCCTCGAACGTGAGACTCGTCTGCCCCGGCTGGCCGCCGGTCGAACTCGAAGCCGCGTCGTGCAATGCGACCATGCCCCGGCCGGTCAGCATGTCCACCCAACCCCCGCGCTCGGACTCGATCCGCGACCGCAAGCCGAGCGCCTCCAGGAACGCGCGCATCGCCTCCACATCCGCCGTGAACCGCAACGGCCGAACCAGTACGTCGTTCATCCTCTGGCCTCCTCATGCTTGTCCAGGTACTCCGACAGGGCCTGCTCGACCAGGGCGGACAGGCTCGCCGCCTCGTCGATCGCCTTGTGCTTCACCCGCCGCACCAGCTCCGGCGGCAGATAAACGTTGAACTGCACCTTCTTGCCATCCTCATCCACCATGGCTATATTGCTAGCATCCTAGGCAGCTACCAGTCAACCAAGGAGCACGATGAGAACTGTGCGCAGGGTGCTGGGGAGGGTGAGCAGGCGACGAGCGGTGATGACCGAGCCGAGCAGGTCCAGCGACTCGGGGTGGATCAGCGTCGCGGCCAGCGTCTCCTGGCGATCGACGTCCGGCCAGCGCTAGGCGCGGCGAGCAGTCGCGACGCCAAGCCTCGACGGTCGCCGCGTCAAGGGCCTCGATCCTCATTAGGCTAGGTCGGCATCCGATTCGGAAGGACCACGAGACGAGGCGAGCGCGTGTCCGTTGATGCAATCAGCGTCATCGTTCCCGATGTCCCGGAAGCCGCTCGATTCCTGTCCGCAGCTTTCGGCTGGAAGCTAGGCGATGTGTTCGACGGCTTCGCCGAATTGGACACCGGCAAGGTACGACTCTGGCTCAGCGGCAACGCAGCCGTCCCCACCGGAATTGTGGACGGTCTTACCCTCCACCACATCGTTGACGACGTCGACGCCGCCGTGGAGGTCGCCAGATCCAACGGCGCCGAACTCGTCTTCGGGCCGGTCGATACCGACTACGGGATGCGATCAGCCGTCTTCAAGGGACCGGGCATGCTCCTCGTCGACGTCTGCTCATACGCCCGCGCCGAGCCAAAGGATGGTTAGCTCTTCGACCTGAGACGGTCGGCCACGTCGGTCCCTTCACAGGACGCGGTACGGCTTCCGGCCGACCTCCCTGGCCCGATCGACCTCGAGCTCGCGAAGGCAGTCGTGCTGATTCCGATGGGAATCAGCACTCCCTGGCGGCAGCAGATACGAGCCCGAGGGGGACGGCTACCTTCACTGAACTCGTCAAGCCGTCTGGTCGGGGTTGAACGTCAGGCGCATCACGGTTCTGGCGCCGGCGTCGCGGATGGCGAGGAACCCCCGCGCCTCATACGAGGCGCGCCGTCCCATCCAACTGTCGTTCTCCTCGGCCCTGCGGCTGGCCTGCGCGTGCGGCGCGAGGTTCGTCTTCGGGAACGCGTCAAGAGCGACGGCACCACGCTCTCGCGCGTGGTCGATCGCTGCATCCAGCAACGCGCTGGCGACCCCGGTTCCCCGGACGTCGCGATCGACGTAGAAACAGGTGACAGCAAATACATCATGGTCCCCAGAAGTTGGGCCGTACTGCCGAGACCGTTCAAGCCGGCTGTGGTCCTCACGCGGCGCGACGGCCACCCAGCCAACCGGGCGGCCGTCAAGGTAGGCGACCAGACCTGGATACCGGCCTTGATCGACGATGGCCTTCAGCGCCGCCTTGCGGAGATCGGCCGGCCCCTGCTCGTCTCGCCAGAGCATGCACCAGCAGTGGCCCGGAATCGGAACGCCTCCGCGCGGGCCCTTGCGCTCGAACAGCTGGACTAGGTCGTTCCAGCGGTCGGGGGTGACCACGTGAACATCAACCTCGGGTGCGTGTCCCGTGGTGTACTCACGGTGAACGGGCATCGGAGTTCCTCCCAGTGTCAGTCGGCGGGCAGCCAGCAGACACAGAAGGGATGACCCGCGGGGTCGGCATAGATCTGAACCCCTCGAGCGGCCGTGCGATCGTCGGCAGCTTTCAACAGCCGGCCACCCAGCCCGATGACCTCGTCGTGGGCGGCATCGAGCCCTTCGGTGCCGACAACGTAGAAGTCGAAGTGGACCTGCTGTGGCGGGCCATCAGGCCACTCTGGCTGGACGTGGTCTGGAGCCAGTTGGACGCCTAGTTGCCACTCGCCATCGACCCAGATGTTGCGCCACCGCCTGCCGTCCTCAACCACCGTTCCGCCGAGCAACCCGGCCCAGAACGCGCTCTCGGCGTCAATGTCTGCGGCGTCGAACACGATCATCCGGTGTTTCACGTCCATCTGCAGCTCCTCGTCGAAGCAAACCCCAGGCTGGTCAGCGCTGTTACGCGTGACCCTACTGGCTGAATCTCAGCCGAGTTCGAAGCCGTGGTCGCGATCATCCACGCGGCCGGCCAACGAGGCAAGCCGCCCGTGGCCGAGCCGGAAGCGAATCATGGCTGTGCTGGTTACCCGGTCAGTCACGCCGTTGTGGACATGTCCACGACGCTCAGGATCAAGCAATACAGCACGACCCAGTTAAGGATGACGATTGAGGTCAATCCCCGTCGAACGACGCGAGGTCGGCCGCGCAAGCCGGGCAGTAGGCTCACCTGCGATCGGTGCCACGAACGCGTTGACAAGATCAGGACACCGTTTCAGCGATTCCCCAACCGATCGCCCGCATCACGCGTTGCGCCACTTGTGTCGGCGCGTCGAGCCCCGGGTCGACAAGAACATAGTCTCCATCTAGACCTGCGTCCAAGGTCAGATCCAGCTCGCCACTACGCCTAAGGTGCCAGTCCAGATCGGGTCCCGGCACGTGCCGTTCAGTCAGCCGCGCCCGGACGTGTTCCAAATCGGTCTTGAGCCGACAGAGCTTCACCGGCATCGCCATCGCCGACTCGTACTTGCGTGCGGCGGCGCGGCTCTCAACTACTCCAGAAACGACCACACGCATCGCCCCAGCAGCACGGTAGTTCTTCACCACGGAGGCCAAGTTCGCTAGTTCGAGCTCCATGTTGAAGGGATCCTCGGCAGGGGCCGGCCATCCGCGCACCAGCTCGTCCAGATCAATAACCGCATGCGGGATCTCCAGTTTCTGCAGCTGCTCGCCGATCACCCGAGCTGTTGTTGTCTTGCCGACGCCAACGGTGCCCGTGATCAGGAGTGCTTCTACCCTCACCGGTCCACCATGCATCGAACAAACCTAACCCGATGGCCCTCGAAACTCGATCGACTCTGCCGAGCTACCCGTGGAACGCTGCTCCCATGTCTAACCGAGCCCAGGAGCTTGCCGACGCTTGGGGGCTTGACTTGGACCCAATGACTCGCCAGTACGGCGATTGGAACCAGATCCTGTTCGTCCACCGCGGACGCACACCCTACGTCCTGAAGCTGGTCGGTGACGGCCATAGTGCGGCGGATGAGGCGACAGCGCTCAGGGTTTGGGACGGCCACGGCGCCGTACTCCTAGTCGACGAAGCCCCAGGTGCACTCCTGCTTGAACGACTCGACCCGAACCTGTCCTTGTCGAATCTGAGACTCACCGAGGCACTGCCTGTCTACGCAAACGTCCTACGCCAACTCAGCGTGCCCGCGCCCAGCGGCCCGCCTAGCCTGGCGACGCTCGCAGCAAACATGGCTCAGCTGCCAGATTTACCTCCCGAGGTACTACCGCCACATCACGTCGCCCTCGTGCGCAGCTTGGCCGCCGAGCTTGCGAGCGATGATCCTGGCAACACCCTGGTCCACGGTGACTTGCACTCCGGCAATATTTTGGCCGGGGACAGACAGCCATGGCTGGCGATCGACCCTAAACCCGCCGCTGGGCACCCGGAACGAGCACTCGCTGAGCTCTTCTGGACTCGGATCGACGAGATGGACGACATCCCGGCCACAGTGACCCACCTCGCCTCGTCCGCGAACCTCAACGCCGAGCGCGCACGCGCTTGGGTTATCGTCCGTGCTGCCAGTTACCTCGTCTGGGCGGTCAATGCCGGCCTGACCCAGGACCCCGTGAGGTGCCGCCGACTCATTAAGTCCTTGGCATAGCTGGCGTGTGAGCGCACCGGTTGCCTCATTCGGGGGCGGCATCTCGAATCCTGCCGTTGGACGAAGACGGAGGCAGAGCACACCGCTTGGCGCCTTCAGCGAACCCTGCCACAATCGATCCACCGCCAGTTCGTTCCGGCCTGCGCCACCAACCGGCAGCCTTGCCCGGAGTCGCCATGAGGCTGCAATCGACGGATGGTGCAAAGCCGAATGGGCACGGTTCTCAGTGCGGCTCGGCGCCGCCGGGATCGCGGATCGCCACCCAGGACGAGATCCGGCGCTTGTGCCTCGTCTTCACCGTCGGCGCGGGCACCGGGGGTGCAGAACCCACGGCTCAGGCCAACCAGTATCTACCGCGGTGTGACCACGGCTACCGGGCTGCTCGAGGCGGTCGATGCAGTCGCTGTCACCCGGGCTCGCACGGGGTTGATTCAGCTCGAGACTCGCCCGAAGTCTCAGCCGTATTCGTGCCGGCTTGCTTCGAGCAGCGACTTGACTAGTGCAGAAGCCGGATGCGCTGCACCAGTCAAGCTCCGCGCCGTGCTGCAGGCGATGAGCAGACTCTGCGGTGAGGCGGCATCCCTGCAGAGGAACGCGTCGAAGTTGGGTGTCGGATCGCCGTCACTGGCTCGCAGTGGGGCTAGGTTCAAGGGATTGTGCGGCTGGATCCGCCTGCCATCGTCTTAGGACTTCGTCCGCAACCTGATCAATGGTGCGGCCCGTGGTGTGGACCGCATAATCGCTGATGTCGTCAACGGCAAGCTGAGCGGAGAGCTCGGATGCGCGCCTAACGAGCTGGTCGAGGCTATCTCCATCCTCGCGGCCGCGATCGTGAATGCGCCGAGCGAGTTCGGCGTCCGTAGCATCTAGACGGCAGATCACTACATGACCACCCGTCGCCTCCTCAAGTTGTTGCTTCTCGCGCAGGTTCTCGACGACTCCTGCGATGATGAGCCGACGGCTGCCTGCGCGGGCGTAATTCGACCACACTGCGGCTAGGTTGGTTGCCTTTAAGCGCGATTGGTGTGGGTCATCGTCGGGAGCTGGCCACGCAGCACCGAGCAGGTCCAGGTCTGCGAAGGCGGGGTCAAGAGCGAGATCGGTGCAGCGGTCGAAGACTCGCCATCCGACGGATGTCTTACCGACTCCTGGCGCGCCCGACAGCAAGAGGATAGGTGGCGTTTGCACCTGAGCGATGATGCCGCCCAGGCCTGCATACAGCAACGCGATTCTACTAACGCGGTTGCTAACAACGCCCGAGACAGGACTGCATGACGATGGCCGATAGGCTGCATCGGCAGCGAGATCGCTCCTCTTGTGCACACGGGTTGTGCACAAGGGTTCTCTGCAGCGATCGACCATGCGCGAGAGTCCGCCGTCGTCGCGCTTGACGCGTTCCCGAAGGCGAACCTCGCGCCGCACGCGCAAGCCAGCCGCGGGGCCGAGGAGAACGACAGCTGGATACGACGCCGCGCCTCATATGAGGGCCGCGGATTCGTCACGGGGCCGGTGCCAGAACGGTCACGCGCCTAACGTTCAACTCCGACTGACCTCTCATCGGCGCGCACTGACACCGGCTCCGACCATCTGCACACGCCGTGACCGAAAGCTGAGCTCCTACGAGAGCTTGACTGGTGCAACAGCCGCGATGCCGCCGGAATCACCCCGTGTCCTCAGCCGTGATCAGGGAAAACCCACCGGGTGCCGGTGTGCAGCTGCGCAATCAACTCGTGACAGGCGACGATCAGCTGGCGGTCCGCAACGAGTTACGTTCCACTGTCGGCGGCGCTCGGGCTCTCGAGGGGATGCGCTGTGCCGTGTGCCCTACAACGCCCACCGCAGAGCGGGCGCAATCGAGTCCAACCACCGCAGCTCACCGGCGAGGAACTCCAGCGAGCCGGCAGCTCCGGCCGCGTCTATCGGCCAGTGCTGCACCTGCTCGACGTACTTCAACTTCGCCTGCTGCAGCGCGGGGATGATCGTTGGCCGGTCGGTGAGTCCGTAGGCGTCGACAAACACCCGGAGTCGGTGGGGCAGGTCGGGCAGCGGATCGAAGCCGGTCTCGGCGAGCTGACGGTCGGACTCCAGCGGCAGGAAGGCCCAGGCGGCGGTTGCGAGATCGAGCAGCGGGTCGATCGGCCCGGCTGCATCCCAGTCGATGAAGGCGACTGGCACACCAGCTCGATAGACGGTGTTCCACGGGCCGAGGTCGCCGTGCGACACGATCTCGCCGCGATTGGGCGCGTGGGGATGGAAGCGGTAGCCGGTGTGCTGCGGCTGGAAGCTGCGGGACGCCTCGTGCAGGTCGCGCAGCAGGTGCCCTACGGCGACCAGTGCATCGTCGGTCCGGGCGTACGCCGGGAGCGGGTTACCGCGCCCTGGCTCCCACTGCGGATCCGCGAGTACGTCGCCTTCGAGGAACGTCAGCACCTCATGGTCGCCCTCGATGCCGAGGACCCGGGGTGCTGCGTGGAAGCCGACGGGCTCGAGGTGCTTCAGGTACTCGTGCACAGCCGGGGTCCACGGGGCGACCGGGCGGAGCAGGTCGGGGCCGCGGCGCTCGAGACCGCTTGTCATCCGGCCTCCCAGGAGCTCATCCAAGGCTCTGCGGACCCAGCGTGATGCGGGGCGCCGCGAGCGCGGCATCACCGAAGCTCGGGACGTTGATCGAGAAACGCATCGTCACGCGTCCAACCGTAGTGCGACGAACGGATCATGTCGTCCGGGAGCAGGTAGGGTGCCCGATCACCGTCCGCGACAACAGCCCACGAAAACGCGACTTCCAGCCGTACGTCACCCAAGTTGACTAGTGCAGAGAATGCGGTTGCCGATCTTGGGGTCCTTGGCCCACGACGGGACCAGACCCCATTTGAGGTTTCGCAGCTGCCGCACCGGTTCCGCGCTGCCTTCGGCGTCGCGCGGTGACCTGGCCAGCACGGTGGGGCTGGTCTTGGTCGGCGCCACGTTGTAGTCCGGAGCCTTCTCTTCGTCGGCCAAGGCCTCTTCGATCTTGAACGTCTCGAGCAGTTCCGATCGGCTCCGAGTCGATGCATAGCGTCCGCACATACCGCCAGCGTGCCAGATCTTGACGACAACGCACTGCGTCACACCACGGCCGCCCGAGCGTCGATTGCCACTTCTGGCTGCGGCGACCGACTTCGATGATCGACGATTGTTGCCTGCTAGCCGGGGCTTGCTCGTTCGCACCCCGCGACCGCACCGAAGGTGCGCCACGCGGGCGCCAGGAAAGCACATACGCCAGGAGGACCACTACTGGCCGCGCTGCGCCAACCTGGGCGGTCACGCATTACTCGAACCTGTGTTCTAATCTTGAGGCTATGGGTACGAACAGGCGGTACCCCCGACAACCTCCACCGGACGCACAGCGCCGACACTGCTGGGTGCTCCGGACGGCCCGCGAGCGGGGGCCATGGCCCGGGTTGATCCTGGAGTGGCGCCGTACCTCGTCCGGCGACTGGCAGGCTCGCGTCGTGTACGTGCCCGACCCTCGTCGCCCGGACTCAATCGAGGCCTGGTTTGCCGCCGCGAACCTGCGGCCGTTAAAGGCGAACAGGTAGGCACGCGAGAGACGTTGCCTGGGCCGGCTACGCAGCCTTGGACCCGCGGTCCAGTCTCGGTTTTCGCCTACAGGAGATGCTGCTGCTGGAGCCATGCAGTCCAGGTGGCGACGACATCGTCCGCTAGCGCCACCAGGTCGTGCATTTTCCCGGCGGAAGTGGCCTCCCAGGAGTGGAGTGCCGGCATGGGATCGTCGGCCGGCACGTTCTCGGTGGCGGTGATCGGGCCGCCGTCGTTGACTGTTGCCCGTGCCCTAACCGTGCCGGGCTGCACGATGATGCTCTGGCTGCTAATTCCGGTCTGCATGTCGCCGGTCTTCGTACTCGTCAGCTTGAGGTGCTTCGCACCGTTAGCCAGGTCGGCGCACAAGCGTAGCGTCGCGGTCGCCTTCACGAAGTCCTCGACGGAGGTGGAGGCTGTGCCCGCCGCCGGGTCATTCCCGATCCAGTCCTTGAGGTGGTAGGCGTCCATGTAGAAGTGGAGCAACGCATCTCGGGCATGGTCGGAGCTGATCAGTTGAGGACCGGAGCCTGTTGCGACCTCTATGAGCTGGTCGCGGCTACGGATCATCCGGTCGTACTGCTCACGCCAACCCGACAAGATGTTCACAAGCGAGCATTCTGCCCCATGTGGTGGATGGGAAGCCCCAGCTGACGGCAGTGGCTCCGTACGCCGGTCGGTGACTGGCAGGCCCGCGGCGTGTATCTGCCCAATACGAAGCTGTCGGAGTCAGTGGAGGCAACGGCTGAACACGCTGGGCTAGCGGCCAGGTCGCGATTGCCTAGACACCTAGAATATATGACCTGCATCTCTGCTTGAGTGCAGTTGCCGCTCAGCCGCCGATGAGTTCCTTGAGGGGGTGGGGGTCGGTGTCGACGGCTTGTTGGAGCAGTCGGT
>NZ_JBEZYF010000039.1:0-77786 GCF_040638415.1 Kribbella sp. NPDC026596
CGGCGCCGGCGGGGTCATGGGGCTTTGACTCCCGGCCTTCCCTCGTCGCTCCGGTCGCTTCGCTCCCTGCGCTCCTCAGTCCAGGCCGGGAGGCCCCATGACCACGAACACCACCACCATTGCTCCGCTCGGTGCGCCGCCTTCGGGCGACGCCCGGGCGGGGCGGCGGTCCGCGCTGCGACGGGACGGCCGGCACGCCGGGGTCTTCCTGGCCCCGAGCCTCGCCGGACTGGCCGTGTTCACTTTGTTCCCGACCGCGATGGCACTGGGGATCAGCCTGTTCGACTGGCCGGTGTTCGGCGAGCGCACGTTCCTCGGCATCGACAACTACACCCACCTGCTGCACGACCCGGTGTTCCGCCGGGTGGTGCTGAACACGGTCCTGTTCGTGGTGCTGTACGTGCCGCTGAACGTGGTCGTGTCGCTCGGGCTCGCAACCTGGGTCGGCCCGCACATCAAGGGGCGGCAGGCGTTCCGGGTGCTGTTCTTCATTCCGGTGATGACGCCGATGGTGGCCAACGCGATGGTCTGGAAGCTGCTGTTCCAGCCCGGCGGCCTGATCGACAGCGGGATGCAGAGCTGGTTCGGCGTCAGCGCGCCGAACTTCCTCGGCTCGTCCACCTGGGCGATGCCGGCGATCGTGGCGATGTCGGTCTGGCAGGGCTTCGGCTACAACTTCCTGGTCTTCTCCGCCGCGCTCGACCAGGTGCCGCAGTCGCAACTGGAGTCGGCGCAGATCGACGGCGCCGGCCCGCTGCAACGGTTCCGGTACATCACCTGGCCGATGATCACGCCGGCGATCTTCTTCGCCACCACGATGACGCTGATCACCTCGTTCCAGGTGTTCGCGCAGCCGTTCATCCTGACCCAGGGCGGTCCGGGCGTGTCCACCCAGACGATCGTGATGTACGTCTACAACCAGGGCTGGCAGTTCCTCACCATGGGCCTGGCGTCCGCGGCCGGCTGGGTGTTGTTCGTGATCATCATGGCCATCACCGCGATCCAGTTCGTCGGGCAGCGCAGGTGGGTGAACTATGACGTCTGAAACCGCGGTCACAGTGACCGGCCGCCGGATCCGCAGCAGTGTCTCCCACATCCTGCTGATCATCGTCGCGCTCCTGTTCCTCGGGCCGTTGGTGTACGCCGTGTCCACCTCACTGAAGCCCGCGGACGAGGTGTTCACGCCGACGCCGCATCTGTTCGGCTCCGAGATCCGCTGGCAGAACTACGCCGACGCGTTCACGTTCGCGCCGTTCGGCCGCTACTTCGTGAACAGCCTGTTCGTGGCACTGGCCGGGACCCTGGTGGTGGTCATTGCCTCGAGCCTGTCGGCGTACGCCTTCGCCCGGTTGCGGTTCAGGGGCCGTGAGCAACTGTTCGTGCTGTTCCTGGGCACCTTGATGGTGCCGCAGGAGGTGCTGATCGTGCCGATGTACTGGCTGATGCAGTCGCTCGGCTGGGTGGACAGCTACTGGGCCCTGATCCTTCCCTGGGCGTTCACCGCGTTCGGCACCTTCCTGCTCCGGCAGTTCTTCCTGACGGTCCCGGCCGAGCTGGAGGAGGCGGCCCGGGTGGACGGGTGCGGACCGTTCGGCACCTTCCTGCGGATCATGCTGCCGCTGGCGCGGCCGGCGATCGCCGTACTGACCGTCTTCACCTTCATCAGCTTCTGGGGCAGCTTCCTGTGGCCGCTGATCATCGTGAACAGCGTCGAGACCAAGGGCACCGTGCCGCTCGGCCTGGCGCAGTTCGCCGGGCAGCAGGGCACTCAGTGGAACCTGATGATGGCGGCGTCGATCATGGCCATGGTTCCGACCGTTCTGCTCGTCATCCTGCTGCAGAAACACCTTGTCCGCGGCCTGCTCGTCACCGGTCTGGGCGGCCGTTAAAGCCAATTCCTCCCCTCCGTCTTTCTCTTTGCTTTGACCCACCAACCACATTCGTTCTCCCTTCCAAGGAGTGTTGAGATGACCGACGCGCCTCCCGCGCATTCCGTCGAGAAGTTCCGCGACTGGCGGTTCGGCCTGTTCGTCCACTGGGGCCTGTACTCGCTGCCGGCCCGGCACGAGTGGGTGAAGAACCGCGAGCGGCTGACCGACGAGGACTACCAGCCGTACTTCGACCACTTCGAGCCCGACCTCTACGACCCCCGCGAGTGGGCCCGCGCGGCCCGCGGCGCCGGCATGAAGTACGCCGTACTCACGACCAAGCACCACGAGGGTTTCTGCCTGTGGGACTCCGAGGTGTCGGACTACACGGTCGCGAAGACGGCGTGGGGCAAGGACAAGGACCTCGTCGCCCAATTCGTCGAGGCCTGCCGGGCCGAAGGACTCGGGGTCGGCTTCTACCACTCGCTGATCGACTGGCACCACCCGGAGTTCCCGATCGACGTCGTCCACCCGCAGCGGTACGACGAGGAGGCGCAGGCCAAGGCCGCCGGCCGGGACGTCCAGGTGTACGCCGACTACCTGCACGCGCAGACGCGTGAGCTGCTGACCAACTACGGCCCGATCGACATCATGTGGTTCGACTTCTCCTACCCGAACCGCAACCGCGAGGACGGTCTGCCCGGACCGGGCAACGGCAAGGGCCGCGACGAGTGGCGGTCCGAGGAACTGATGACGATGGTCCGGGAGTTGCAGCCGGACATCCTGATCAACGACCGGCTCGACATCCCGGGCGACTTCGTCACGCCGGAGCAGTACCAGCCGGACGGGCCGATGATGCGCGACGGGCAGCCGGTGCTGTGGGAGGCGTGTCAGACGCTGAACGGCAGCTGGGGCTACGACCGGGACAACCTGGACTGGAAGTCACCGGAGACGCTGGTGAAGATGCTGGTCGACTCGGTCTCCAAGGACGGCAACCTGCTGCTGAACGTCGGCCCGACCGGCCGGGGTGAGTTCGACCCGCGGGCGCTGGCCACGCTGTCCTCGATCGGCGAGTGGATGCGGCTGCACGAGCGCTCGATCCGCGGCGCCCGGCCGGCCGAGTACGCCGCTCCGGTCGACTGCCGCTTCACCCAGAAGGGCGACCGGCTGTACCTGCACCTGTTCTCCTGGCCGATGGGTCACATCCACCTGCAGGGCCTGGCCGGCAAGGTGAAGTACGCCCAGCTCCTGAACGACGCCTCCGAGATCAAGCGCATCGTCAGCGACCCGCACCAGCAGGCCCAGAACACCACCATGGGCGGCGTCTCCACCGAGACCCTCACCCTGAAACTCCCGATCCAGAGGCCGAACGTCCTGGTCCCCGTGATCGAGCTCTTCCTGAGCTAACCGTCCGCGGTTGACGACGGCCTGCCCGGTTCCCCCTCACCGGACAGGCCGTTCGTCGGTCTCAGTCGCGGTCGATCGGGACCGGGCGGCCCGGCTGTTCCCCGCCGCGGGCCTCCAGGTAGTTGTTCTTGGGGACCATCACCTTGCGGCGGAAGAGGCAGACGACGGTGCCGTCCTGTTTGTAGCCCTTGGTCTCGACGTGGACGACGCCGCGGTCGTCCTTCGACTTCGACTCCCACTTGTCCAGGACGACGGTCTCGCCGTAGATCGTGTCGCCGTGGAAGGTCGGCGCGACGTGCCGCAGCGACTCGATCTCCAGGTTCGCGATCGCCTTGCCGCTCACGTCCGGGACCGACATGCCGAGCAGGATCGAGTAGATGTAGTTGCCCACCACAACGTTCTTGCCGAACTGGGTGGTCTCGCCGGCGTAGTTCGCGTCCAGGTGCAGCGGGTGGTGGTTCATGGTGAGCAGGCAGAACAGGTGGTCGTCGTACTCGGTCACCGTCTTGCCCGGCCAGTGCTTGTAGACCGCACCGACCTCGAACTCCTCGTAGCTACGCCCGAACTGCATCTCTCGGCTCCTTGTCAGGTGTCCCCGAGGGCCATGCTGCCGAAAGATGAGGTGACTGGGCAGTAGCCCGCGCGTGGTCTAGCTCTCAACCGGGCGAGACCTTGGTCACCCGGCCACTCAGTCGTGCGGCTGCTGCAGTTGCTGCTGGACGGGCTGCTGGATCGGCTGCTCCGGCAACCGTGGGTTCACCTCGCCCTTGAGTGCCAGCTTGGCCAGGTGGTTGCGTGCCTCCTCGGCGAACTTGAAGTCGCACAGTACGTCGTACGTCGTCGCCACCACCGCGGTCCGGGAGGTGAAGTCGCGTCGGCCGGCCGACTGGGAATAGCTGAGGCCGCCGAACACCAGTCCGAAGAAAGCACCCAGCACCACACCGGTCAGCAGCGCGACCAGCCAGTTACCGGTCGTGAACAGGCCCAGCAGCAGGCCCACGAACAGACCGAACCAGGCACCGCTGGCCAGGCCCGCGGTCAGCGCCCGGCCCCAGGTGAGCCGGCCGGTGATCTTCTCCACCTGACGGAGGTTGTTGCCGACGATGGTCGTGTGCTCGACCGGGAACTTCTCGTCCGAGAGGTAGTCGACAGCGCGCTGCGCCTCCCGGTAGGTGTCGTACGTTCCGATCGTCAGGCCGCTCGGCCGAGGGTCCATCGAGGGCATGCCCTGCGTGGTCATCGTCGTTCCTCTCCACGTGCTTCCACCCCCATCATTGCCGACGGCTGGTTACCGCGTCTTGATAGCCTCGCCGGTGATGGCCGGGCGACGGTGGGACATAGGCGCGACACGCCGGATGGGACGAGTCTTCGCCCGGCGTGCGGGCGGTGACGGCCCGGTCCCGGCGGATCTGGTCGCCAGCGGCAAGCTGGACGGCGCTCTGGTCGACTGGGGCTTCTACCGCGACGGTCACCGCGACGGCCGGACCAACTCCTACACGGAGGCGCTGGCCCGGGCGCGGCGCGGCCAGGGGTTTGTCTGGATCGGTCTGTTCCAGCCGACCGATCACCAGCTGGCCATCATCGGCAAGGAGTTCGGTCTGCACGCTCTGGCGCTCGAGGACGCCTCGGAGGCCCATCAGCGGCCCAAGCTCGAGCGGTACGACGACACCCTGTTCGCCGTACTCAAGACCGTTCGGTACGTCCCTCACGGGGACCTGACCGCCACCAGTGAGGTGGTGGAGACGGGCGAGGTGATGGTCTTCTGTGGGCCAGGCTTCGTCATCACGGTCCGCCATGGCGAGCACAGTGAGCTGGCGGGCCTGCGGCAGAACCTGGAGAAGGAGCCGACGCGGCTGTCCCTCGGTCCGGGCGCTGTGCTGCATGCCATCGCCGACCATGTCGTGGACGGGTATCTGGAGGTCACGGACGCTGTACAGGCCGATATCGACCTGATCGAGACCGAGATGTTCACTCCGCGCGGCTGGCGGAACATCGACCGGGTGTACCAGCTCAAGCGCGAGGTGCTGGAGCTGAAGCGGGCTGTAGCGCCGCTGACCGGGCCGATGCGGGCACTGTCGACGCTGAGGCATCCACTGATCGCCGACGAGACCAGGAACTACTTCCGCGACGTCGACGACCATCTGGTGCGGGTGAAGGAGCAGGTGATCTCGTTCGACGAGTTGCTGAGCTCGATCCTGCAAGCCGGGCTGGCCCAGGTGCAGGTGGCCGAGAACGAGGACATGCGGCGGATCTCGTCCTGGGTGGCGATCCTGGCGGTGCCGACCGTGATCGCCGGCATCTACGGGATGAACTTCGACTACATGCCGGAGCTGCGGCTGAAGTACGCGTACTTCGTCGTCCTCGGCGTGATGCTGACCGCGTGCACCGTGCTTTACCGGTTGTTCAAGCGAAACCACTGGCTCTGAGGCCGGAGTTCCACTACCGCGTAACGCCTGACTTGGCAACCTTCTGCCATGGCCGCGAGTACCACTCGTTTGGAATGTTCAAACGGTTGTGGACCGATTGACCCCTTGGTTGAATGCCCCATCGCGTTCGGTCAGCAGGCCACCACAGTCTGCGACCGACGGTAGCGGGGGATGTCGAGACGCTTCGGCAGCAAGGGAGGGATTGTGCTCCGGATTCATTTCACGCCACGTGATCTGGCGCGGGTCACGGTCGCCACCACTCCCGCTCCGCTGTGGGAGGTGCTGCTGAGTCTGCACATGCTGCAGCAGTCCGACGGCCGGCTGATCTTCGAGGACTGGCGCCGTCACGTTCGGGCCACGGTGGCCGCGGACCAGATGCGGTTATTCAAGTACCGGCCGGTGTCGCCGTGGACGCGGGAGCTGGCGCAGGGCAACCGGGCGTCGCTGCAGAAGCTCGGCCGGGCGATCCGGACGTATCACAATGCCGCGATCGCGCCGTACTGGAAGTCGATCGGGACGCATGTGTCCGCCGATCACGCGCACCGCGGGGAGGCGCTGGCCCGGCACGGGGTGGACCGGCTGCTCTCGTCGCTGCACCCGCGGGTGCGGTGGGTCGCGCCGGTGCTGCAGGTGCTCGATCTGAACGACCGCGATCTGTACCTCGATGGCAGGGGGATCGAGTTGCAGCCGTCGGCGTTCTGCTGGCAGGTGCCGACGAAGCTGCGGGATCCGGAACTCAAGCCGATTCTGGTGTATCCGATCCAGCACGCTCCCGGCATCCTGCGGCAGGCGTCGATGGAGGCAACCTCGTCGAACGACCCGCTGTGCTCACTGCTCGGCTCGACCCGGGCCGCCGCGCTGGAGGCGGCGGTGACGGGTTGTACGACGACCGAGCTGGCCAGGCACTGCAAGATCTCCCCGGCCGCGGCCAGCCATCAGGCGACGGTGCTGCGCGGGGCCGGCCTGATCACCACCCGCCGCGCCGGTGCCTCCGTCCGCCACGAGATCACCCAGCTGGGCATCTGGCTGCATTCCGGCTACGGCTCCGGCCGCACCCGACCGGCCCGGACCCGCATCACCGCCTAGACCCTGCCCCGTCGCACGCTGGCCGCCGACCGGCACCGCCCCGCCTGTCGGCCCAGCGTGCCGGCGGTGCCTTGAGAGTCGGTGCAGTTAGAGCTTGTAGTCCTCGAGGAGCCGGCGGCCGATGATCATCCGCTGGATGTCCGCCGTCCCCTCGCCGATCAGCAGCATCGGCGCCTCGCGGTAGAGCCGCTCGATCTCGTACTCCTTGGAGAACCCGTAGCCGCCGTGGATGCGGAACGAGTCCTCCACGACCTGAGCGCAGTACTCACTGGCCAGGTACTTCGCCACGCCGGCCTCGAAATCGTTGCGGGAGCCGGAGTCCTTCTTCCGCGCCGCCTTCACCATCAGCTCGTGCGCGGCCTCGACCTTGACCGCCATGTCGGCCAGCCGGAACAGCACGGCCTGGTGCTCGGCGATCTTCTTGCCGAAGGTCTCCCGCTGCTGCGCGTAGGAGATCCCGAGCTCGAACGCCCGCCTGGCAACGCCGCAACCGCGGGCGGCGACGTTCACCCGGCCGACCTCGACGCCGTCCATCATCTGATAGAAGCCCTTGCCCGGTATGCCGCCCAGGATCTGGCCGGCGTCGATCCGGTAGCCGTCGAAGATCAGCTCGGTGGTGTCGACGCCCTTGTAGCCCATCTTCTCGATCTTGCCGGGAATGGTGAGGCCCTTGTCCACCTCACCGAACCCGGGCTCCTTATCCACCAGGAACGTGGTCATGTTCCGGTAGACCGAGTCCTGCCCCTCGTCGGTCTTCACGAGTACGGCGACCAGGTTCGACGAGCCGCCGTTCGTCAGCCACATCTTCTGGCCGTTGACGACGTACGCGTCACCGTCCTTGACCGCCCTGGTCTTGATCGCGGCCACGTCCGAGCCACAGCCCGGCTCGGACATCGAGAACGCGCCGCGGACCTCGCCGGTGGCCATCCGGGGCAGGTACTTCTGCTTCTGCTCGTCGGTCCCGTGCTGGAGCAGCATGTACGCGACGATGAAGTGGGTGTTGATGATGCCGGACACACTCATCCAGCCGCGGGCGATCTCCTCGACGCACAGCGCGTAGGTGAGCAGCGATTCGCCGAGGCCGCCGTACTCCTCGGGGATCATCAGGCCGAACAGGCCGAGCTCCTTCAAGCCCTCGACGATCTCGGTCGGGTACTCGTCGCGATGCTCGAGCTCGGTGGCGACCGGGAGGATCTCCGCCTCGACGAAGGCGCGGACCGTCTTCAGGATCTCCTCCTGGATGTCGGTCAGCCCGTCGGTCTGCTGCAGCCTGCTCATCGTCAGCTCCTTGCGGTCGAGATGGCCTTACCCGCGAGTATCGCGAATATCAGCATCCCGGCACGAGG
The DNA here is from genome assembly GCF_040638415.1 of Kribbella sp. NPDC026596. Lineage (NCBI taxonomy): Bacteria > Bacillati > Actinomycetota > Actinomycetes > Propionibacteriales > Kribbellaceae > Kribbella > Kribbella sp. NPDC026596. The sequence continues at coordinate 8,134 of NZ_JBEZYF010000039.1, forward strand.
GTGACACCCGCTGTGACTCCGGCCACCTGGCGAAGGTCGCGTGCCTCACTCGTTCGCTGATCCGTCGGGGCGCGGCAACGCGCGCCCGACAGTGGCGAAGAGGGCTGCGATCTGCGCAGTGGCCTGCCACCGGTGGCGCTGTTGCGCCTCGACCAGCCGCTGTCTGGCCTCGTAGAAGTGCTTCGCCGCGGACTCGGTGTCGCCGTGGTCCAGCGCCTGCGCGGCTTGATCCAGGTCGCGCGCCGCCTCGCGCGGAGCCCTGCTCTTGCTCCCCTGCTCCGTCGCGCGCACCTGCGCGGCCAGTGTCCGCATCGTCGACACCAGCACCGCCTGCGGGTTCGGCGTTTCCTTCGGAGTGGGCTTCGGTGTCGGCTTCTTCGACGGAGTCTTTGTGGGCGTCGGCTTCGGTGTCGTCTTCGGAGCGCTGGTCGCCTCCACCACCGGCGCCGACGGCGTCCCACCGGCCTGCGCGGGCGCATCGTTCGTCACACCCGCCCGCAACAGCAGGGCGCCGACCACACCGGCGACGACCACCGCCGCGGCCACGCCAACCTTTGCCAACGGGAACGTCCGGCCCGGCGCCCGGTGAGTCCCGGTTTCGGCAACCTCCTCGGGCTCTTCCTCCCACTTGCCCACTCCCAGCACTTCCGCGGCCGCAGGTGGCGTGAACGCCAGCACCTGCGTCCTGCTGGACGCTGTCAGCAGCTCGACGACCTCACCGGAGGACGACGGCCTATCTGCCGGGTCCTTGGCGAGCAGGTGAGTGATGAGGTCGCCCAGCTCAGGCGGTACGTCGGTACGCATGATGGGCGGTGGCGGTGCGTCGAGGTGTTGGCGCATCACCACGTCGACAGTCGGGCCGGTGAATGGGGGTGTGCCGGTCAGGAGTTCGTGCAGGACGCAGCCGAACGAGTACCAGTCGCTGGCAGGAGTGGCGGGCTCGCCACGAACCTGCTCCGGCGAGACGTAGGACGCCGTACCGAGCAGAACGCCCAGACCGGTCGTCTCGGTGCCCGCACTCTTCGCGATGCCGAAGTCGGTGATCTTGAGCGTGCCGTCCGGCGCCAGCAGCAGGTTCCCCGGCTTCACGTCGCGGTGCACGATCCCCGCGCCGTGAGCGGCGTCCAGTGCGCGCGCACCCTGCGTGGCGATGTCGGCGACCAGCTGCGCGCTCGGCAGACCCGCCGTACGCATCAGCTTGGCCAGATCCGGTCCGGACACGAGTTCCATCACGAGGAACACGTGTTCGCCCTCGGTGCCGACGTCGTACGTCGCCACCACGTTCGGATGCATCAGCCGCGCGGCCGCCTGGGCCTCGGCCCGGAACCGCGCAACCTCGTCCATAGGGTCGCCTTCGAGCCGGCGCAGCAGTTTGACCGCCACCTGACGGGCGAGAACGGTGTCCTCGGCCTGCCACACCTCACCCGCGCCGCCCCTGCCCAGCAGGGTCAGCAACCGGTACCGCCCCGCGAATACCTCGCCGTTCACGCACCACACCTTCCGCAGTGGACCGCAACACCTTAGGCAAGCGAGGCGTGTGAGAGCGAGTTCTGGACCGAAAGCTTGCAGAACCTCTGCACAGAGCGACCGAAGTACTACGTTGTGCTGATGAAGCGATCACTTACCGCCCTGATCGCGGCCACCCTGGTCGCCGCGACGCTGACCACGACTCCCGCTTCCGCCGCCCCGGTTTCGAAGCCGGTGGTGAAGTGCGAGTTCACCCCGACCCCGGAGAACCCTGCCGCCAAACCGGTCCGGATCCCGTCCGCCAATGCTCGGGCGAAGGGCACGGTCGATGTGTACTTCGTGACCAACTACGGACCGTTCGTGGTCCGGATGGACCGGGCCAACGCGCCGTGTGGCGTGCACAACTTCGTGCACCTGGTGAAGAGCCGGTTCTACGACTTCACGCAGTGCTTCCGGCTGACGAACTCGGCGCGGCTCGGCGTACTGCAGTGTGGTGACATCTACCGCCAGGAGGAGGGCGGACCGGGGTACAAGTTCCCCGACGAGGTCACCGGCCAGGAGACCTACCCGCGCGGGACCGTTGCCTATGGCAACCAGGGCCCGGGCACCAACGGATCCGAGTTCTTCGTCGTCCACTCCTTCGCCAACATCGCCCCGAACTACACCGTCCTCGGCCACGTGATCGCCGGGATGTCCACCTTCGATCGGATGGTCGCCGCCGGGATCGCCGACCCCGACCAGGACGGCCCGCCGGTCAAGCCGATCCGGATCTACAAGGTCTGGGCGCACTGAGGGGAGGGTAATTCGGGGCCTGCGGCGCTAGCTTGAGGTCGTGGGCAGGCGTGGAAGACCGCGGCACCCGGACGTGCTGACACCGGCCGAGTGGCAGGTGGTGGACATGGTGCGGCACGGGATGCCGAACCGGGAGATCGCGCGGCGGCGTGGGGTGAGCGCCGACGCGGTGAAGTTCCATGTCGCGAACGCGCTGATGAAGCTCGGCCTGGAGCGCCGGGCCGAGCTTCGCAGCTGGCGTGGTGTGCCCGCGGACAGTGCTCTGCGACGACAAGGAGACCCGGACATGAGCCCGCAGCTAGGTGCGATCGGGCAGATCGCCCGCCCCGTCAGCGACATCCAGACCGCGGTCGACTTCTACGGCAAGGTGCTGGGGTTGCCGCACCTGTACACGTTCGGGGACCTGGCGTTCTTCGACTGTGGCGGGACGCGGCTGTTCCTGAGCGCGACCGAGGAGTCCTCCGGCGGTGAGCCGTCATGCCTATACTTCCGGGTCGACGACATCCAATCGGCGTACGACGAACTCCGCGGCCGGGGTGTCGAGTTCGAGCAGGCACCGCACCTGATCCACAAGCACGACAACGGGGTCGAGGAATGGATGGCGTTCTTCCCCGACCCCGACGGTCACCTGCTCGCGATCATGGCCCAGGTCGGCCCTTAGTCGGCCGGTTGCCAGATGTCGGTGCGGGTCATGCCGGCGGCGCGGCCCTTGGCGGAGATGACGAGCGCCATCTTGCGGGAGGCCTCGTCGATCATCTCGTCGCCGAGCATCACCGCGCCGCGGGCACCGCCGGCGGCCGAGGTGTAGTGGTCGTAGGCGTCGAGGATGTTCTCGGCGTGGTCGTAGTCCTCCTGGCGCGGGGAGTAGACCTCGTTGGCGGCGGCGATCTGGTCCGGGTGCAGGACCCACTTGCCGTCGAAGCCGAGCGCGGCCGAGCGGCCGGCGACGCGGCGGAAGCCGTCGACCTCCTTGATCTGCAGGTACGGACCGTCGATCGCTTGCTTGCCGTGCGCCCGCGCCGCCATCAGGATCTGCATCAGGATGTAGTGGTACGCGTCGCCGACGTCGTACCCGGGCGGCTGCTCGCCGACCACCAGCGACTTCATGTTGATCGACGCCATGAAGTCGGCCGGGCCGAAGATGATCGTCTCCACCCGCGGCGACGCGGTGGCGATCGCGTTCACGTTGGTCAGGCCGAGCGCGTTCTCGATCTGCGCCTCGATGCCGATCCGGCCGGGCTCGTACCCGTGCACCTTCTCGAGCTGGGTGAGCAGCAGGTCGAGCGCGACCACCTGCTCGGCGGTCTGCACCTTCGGCAGCATGATGCAGTCGAGGTTCGCGCCGGCTCCGCCGACAACCTCGATGACGTCGGCGTAGGTCCACTCGGTGGTCCAGTCGTTCACCCGGACGACGCGGATCTTGGTCCCCCAGCCGCCCTCGTTCAGCGCGGCGACGATGTTCTTGCGCGCGTCCACCTTGGCGATCGGCGCGACCGAGTCCTCCAGGTCGAGGAACACCTGGTCCGCGTCGAGTCCCTTCGCCTTGGCCAGGAACCGCGGGTTCGACCCCGGCGTGGCCAGACACGACCTTCTGCTCCGCAAGACCTGCTCAGACATCGCTGCGACCTCCGCTCGGTTACCCACCGGTCACCGGCAGCGTACGGCGAAACGCTCGCGTCCTGCCCGGTGACATCGCTCACTGTGACACTCTTGGACGGTGGATACCGACCAGGCTGTGACCGAGATCGCGGCGGTGATGAAAAAGGCTGGCCTGGTCTGGCTGTCATGGAACGGCGGCCGGCCGACTCCCGCTTGGTTCGCCACAGTCGAGGGGCAGTACGTCGTACTCGCGGATGCGGCCGACGGAGCGGAGCAGCCACTGCCCGGACTGGCTGCGGCCGGGTCGGCGGAGGTCGTCGTACCGGCCAAGCCGGCCACCAACCGGCTGGCGAGCTGGACGGCGACAGTACGGCGGCTGGAGCCGGACAGTGAGCAGTGGACGGCTGCGGCTCAAGTACTGCGGACCGAGCGGCTCAACGCGGCCGGACTGGACACGCAGCTCGAGCGGTGGAAGACCGAGGCCGACCTGCTCGTGCTGGAGCCCACTGGCGAGATCAACGAGGCCGCCGGGCGGTACGACGACACTCCGCGAGCCGAGGCACCCGTGGCGACCAAGGCGACGACCCGGGGCAAGGCGCCGACCACCCTGCACCGCCCGATCCGCCGCCGCCCCAAGCTGAGCTGAGGCGGCGGCGTCCCGAACGAGCTAGCGAATCCCGAACGCTCGATCCACTGTCTGCGTGATGCTGTTGCCCGCAGAGTCGCGGGCGGTCGCCCGCACGCTCACGAAGCCAGCCTTCGACGGCGCGTCCACCTGCGCCGTCCAACTCGCTCCCTTGCGCTTCAGCCGAGCCGTGTGCCAGCTCGCACCGTCGTCGTAGGACAGCTCGAGCTTCACATCGGCGATCTCTCCCACCCCTGCGGCCCCCGGCAGGTGCGACGGGCTCACCACCAACTCAGTACGCCGGTGTGCGAGGCCGGACAGGTCCGTGGCGACCCCATAGTCCAACTGGATCAGCGGAAGCGTCTCCAGCGCGGTGACATCGGCCTGGTCGGAGCTGAAGCCCCACTCGGTGTGGGTGCGCGGTGAGTACGGCCGGTCCGGCAGGTCGCGCGTGGTGTCCACGACCAGTCGATACGGAAGCCGGTCCGGCGCGACATCGGCCGAGACGAAGTCGCTGCCTTCTCCGACGAGGGTGTCGCCCTGGTACAGCGAGGTGTTCAGCGTGACACCGCCGTACACGATGCCCTGGTGCCGGCCGGAGTCAGCCCAGCCGGGCATCCCGAAGACGCTGATGATGTCGCCGACCCGCGACGGCGGCGTGGACACCGCACTGTCGCTGAGCAACCTCGGCCGCTGGATCCCGGCGAACCAAGTTTCGCGAGTCGTGCTGCGGGCCGGGTAGGACAGCGATGACCCGATCTCGTTCAGATCCGGCACAGCGGCCTGACTGAGCCACTTGACCTTCGACCCGGCAGTGACCCAGACGGTGTGATCGCCCTGCGCACGGACCGGGGTCGCCGCGGCGCCGACGGCCCAGGTGAAGTCGGTCGACAGGTCGTAGCGAACGTCGATCGCCTCACCCGGCGACGTGTTGCGGAACGACTCGTCGATCCTCGCCAGCTCACCGGCTCCGGGCCGGTACGCCGGATCGCGCGGGATCGCACCGTCATGGTGCTGGACGAGGTCGTACAAGTACTGCGGATAGGGATGCGACACCAGCTTGAGCGTCTTGGCGCCATGCACGAGCTGGGCGATGAGCCGCTGGCCCTCGTCCGTGCTCAGCGACGCCACCGGCAAGGGAGCCGCGTCCTCCTGCGGAAGATCGGCCCACGCGTCCAGCGGTCCGTAGCCGTCGTTCACGAGCAGCAACAGCTTGGCGCCGGCCTTCGCCGCCGCGGCGGCCTGATCGGTCGGGGTCACCGTGTCGTTGCGACGGGTGACAACAATCTTCCCGCGGGCAACGATCTTCGTGAGGTCCTCAGCGAAGACCACGGGATACGTCGTCGTCCCCTCCGGCAGCTTGGGCGAGAAGCTTTGCACCACCGTGTCGTACGAACCCGCCGTCAGCGCGGGCTGCACCTGACGCCACCGGGTCGCGAACGTGTACGAGCCCTGCGTCACCTTGCTGGTCGGAGTGGCCCACAGGCTGTCGTAGAGCCACCACTCGAGCTGGTAGGTGTCGACAAAGCGGTGGAGCGTTCCATAGCTTCGGTACTGGTCCACGCGCAGGTAGCTGTTGACACTGGGCTGCGGGGTGATCGCACTGACCTTGCGCAGTGTGGATGCGTCGAACGTCAACGTCCGGTCGCTGTTCACGACGACTTCAGGTGCACTGAGCACAGCACGGCCGAGCGAGTGCGGTCCGTCGAGTCCCGCGACATCGGCGTACATCCAGGCGGCGTAGGTGCTCGGACGCACGTTCGCGTCCAGGCTGCCGCTCTCGTCAACGGCGTACACCTGGGGGACGGTGTCCCGCCGGATGTCCTTCAGTACGACGATGCCCGGCAACGCCGAGCCGTTCCGGTCCTTGGCGCGGAGCGACAGCTTGACCCGCTGGCTCTGCTTGCTGACGCCGAGGGACGTGTGCGCCCGCAGTACACCGCTGCTGTCGGTGGCGGTGAGGACCGAGCTGTAGCCCGCATCGTCGGCGGCGAGATCCAAGTGACTCAGTACGCCGACCGTCGCCGAGCCGTGGGCGGGCACGGTCACCTGCGGTGCGGTCAGGGTGAGCAGACCCGCTGGAATCCCCTGGGACCGGACGGCGAGGTCCAGTGTGAGGGGGTCAGCGGAGGTGTTGGTGTACGTGACGTCCTTCTGCACCAGTCCGCTCGACGGATACGGCCACTTGACGGCCGCGAACGCCGTACCGGTGGCGAACAGCGTGCTGTTCACCGCGGCGGCCACATCGAGCCGACCGCTGCCGCCTGAGAACGGGCTGTACTGGACGGTGGTCTTGGTCGTGCTGACCAGCGCGTCCTTGAGTTGCGCGCCGTTCCAGTCCGGATGCGTGGCGGCGAGCAGTGCGGCGGCACCCGCCACATGTGGTGTCGCCATCGAGGTCCCACTCATGGTGAGGTACTGGCCCTCCCCCTCCTGGGCGTACTGCGACCGGGCCGCGAGCACATCGACCCCAGGAGCGGTCAGATCGGGCTTGACGGCACTGTCGCCGATCCGCGGACCGCGGCTGGAGAACGAAGCCAGCCGGTCGGCAGCGTCTACCGCGCCGACGGTCAGCGCCGCGTCTGCCGCACCGGGTGCGCTGACGCTGAAGGGATCCGGTCCAGAGTTGCCCGCCGCGATGACGAACAGGGCGCCGGTCTCCGCGCTGAGCTCGTTGACGGCCTGGCTCATCGGATCGGTGCCGTCGGTCGGCCCGGAGCCGAGGCTCATGCTGATCACCTTCGCGTGCTGATCACGCGCGGCCCACTCCATCCCGGCCAGGATCCAGGAGTCCTGGCCGCTGCCGTCGTCGGCCAGCACCTTGCCGATGTGCAGGGCGGCGCCGGGAGCAACCCCCTTCTCCTTGCCACCGGACGCGGCACCGGTGCCGGCGACAGTCGAGGCGACGTGCGTCCCGTGGCCGTTCCGATCGGTGACGTCCGCACCGGGCACGAAGCTGGTCGCCGCGGCGATCCGACCACCGAAGTCCGGGTGAGCGGCGTCGATGCCGGTGTCCAGCACTGCGACGTCGACGCCCTGCCCGGTGTCACCGGACTGCCAGACCTGCGGGGCACCGATCTGCGCGGTCGTGTCGGACAGCGTCGCTTTCGCCTTGCCGTCCAGCCAAACCTTGGCAATCCCACCCGGGAGTGCACTAGCGCTGCGAGCGACCGGACTGCCCGTGAGAGAAGCCCAGAATGCGGCGGAGTGGTCAGTCGTCAGCGCCGCGCCCTGGATGCTGGTGAGCTCCCGGGTACGGCGTGCCCCGGCCGGTACGGCTTGTTTGCGGGCCCGGGTGGCGGCGTCGGTGTACGAGACGATCAGCGGGAGCTGGTCGCTGTGTGCGTCGTCGTACCCGTCCGCGATCAGTTCGGTGACGTTGAAGAGCCGCTGGTCGAGTACGCCGGACGCCAGGTACGGCAGGGCCGCGTCGGGATAGACGTAGGTGTCGTTGCCCACGGCCATGATGTGTGCGCCGGCCGGAGTGCCGTTGGGCTTCTGCACGGTCGCCGTGGTCCGGCCGTCGGCGGTGGCGGTCACCGTGACCTTGTCCCCTGTGATCAGGGTGACCGTTCGCGGCGGGCCGGAAGGAACAGCGGCCTGATGGCCTGTGGACGGTACGGCGGCGGCCGCGCCGGGCGTGGCGGGTACGACGGCCGCGAGCGCCAGCACGGCCGCGATCAACCCGCGCATGCGGGACGATGACAGGGACAAGGGAGCTCCAGGGGATGCGGGGCGAACTCGCAGATCTCCCGCATTACATGTGCGCCTGGTCACCCGAGGCCATCGATTGCGCTGGCGCAAAGCTGACACGGCCAATCCGGCCAGGTTCAGAGCCAGCCGCGCTCGCGGGCGTGCCAGCCGAGCTGCAGCCGGGACCTCGAGTTGGTCTGCTCCATCAGCACCTGGACCCGGCGGGCCACCGTTCGTCTGCTGACCCCCAGTCGCGCACCGGCCGCGTCGTCGGTGAGTCCGGCGACCAGGAGGGACAACAGGTGCCGGTCCTCCGCGGACATCGTGGCCTCGGCGGACAGTCCGTCCGACTCGGTCACCGACAGCGGACTCGCCCTGCTCCAGACGGTCTCGAACAGCGCGACCAGCGCGTCCAGCAGGCTGCACGGATGCACCAGCAGAGCCGCGTCGTGGGCCGGCGTCGCCCAGTCCAGCGGCAGCAGCGCGAGCTCCCGGTCCGCCACGGCCAGTTTGGTCGGCAGATCGTCCGCGATCCGCGCTTGCTCACCGGCCCGGACATGGCTGACCGCGCTGGCCGAGAGCACCGCGTCGGCCAGCGCCGAACTGTCGTAGACGACCCGATAGACGACGCCGTCGGCCTGCCGGTCGAGCTGGGTCCGGTTCACCTCGGCGGATGCGGCGTACGGCGGGGCGACCAGCTCCCGCATGTCCTTGCGAGCCGTCCGCTGCACCCGGTCGAACGCCAGACCGACCGCGGTCTGCCCGGTGACGATCTCGATCAGCTCCTCGGTCCGTCGGTCGCCGGCCTGGTTGAACGCCGCGGCCGTCAGCCGGTACGCCGCCTCCCGGGTGCGCTGCAGCTCCTGCTCGTGCCGCTCGATCATCTGCTCGACGGCGAGCTCCGGCGGCACCGGCACGACCAGCTCGCGGGGCGGCGGCGTACGGTGCACGAACCCCTCGATCTGCAGCAGATCGACCGCTCGGCGCACCTCCTCCACCGGCCGCCCGACCCGCCCGGCCAGTTCCTCGACCGTGGCGGCCCCGTCCCGGACCAGCGCCAGGTACGTCGCCTCGTTCTCCGCCCCGAGCCCACCAGACCCCAGCATGCGCCCGCCCCAGTCTCGAAGGTGCCGAACTCGCCTGGCCGGAAGTCTACGGTTCCGACGCGGTGCCGAGGCCTGGGGAACGTGGCGGGTTAGCCTTCGAACATGAGTGGCTCACCGTCGCGCGTCTATGTCGCCCGGCTGGCCGGTCTCCCGGTGTACGACCCGAATGGGGACCAGGTCGGCAAGGTGCGCGATGTCGTGGCGATGATGCGGCAAGGCACCCAGCCGCCCCGAGTGCTCGGTCTGGTGGTGGAGGTGTTCACCCGGCGCCGGATCTTCGTGCCGATGACCCGGGTGACGTCCGTCGACGTCGGGCACGTCGTCACCACCGGTCTGGTCAATATGCGGCGGTTCGAGCAGCGACAGACCGAGGTACTGGTGCTCGGCGAGATGCTGGACCGCACTGTCACCATCCGCGAGACCGAGGCGACCGCGGTCGTGTTCGACATGGCTATGGAGCAGAGGCGGACGCGAGACTGGGTGCTGTCAAAGGTGGCGGTGCGAGAGCCCACCAAACGGTTCCGGCGGCGCGGACAGTCGCACGTGCTCGACTGGGCCGACGTCAGTGGCTTCGCCCAGGTCGAGGAGGGGCAGGGCGCGACGCACATCCTGGCCGCGTTCGAGTCGATGAAGGCCGCGGACCTGGCCGGCGTACTGCACGAGTTGTCTCCCAAGCGGCGCAAGGAGATTGCGGCCGCCCTGAACGACGAGCGACTGGCCGATGTGCTGGAGGAACTGCCCGAGGACGACCAGGTGGAGATCCTGGCCGGTCTGGACACCGAGCGGGCCGCGGACGTGCTCGAGGAGATGTCACCGGATGACGCGGCCGACCTGATCGCCGAGTTGCCGACGGACACCGCGGAGCGCCTGCTGACGCTGATGGAGCCGGACGAGGCGGAGGACGTACGGCGGTTGCTCACGTACGAGGAACGCACTGCCGGCGGACTGATGACGTCGGAGCCGGTCATCCTGCCGGCCGACGCCACCGTGGCGGATGCACTCGCCCACGTGCGGAACGCGGAGCTGAGCCCGGCACTGGCCGCCATGATCTACGTCTGCCGGCCACCGCTGGAGACTCCGACCGGACGGTTCATCGGAGTCGGCCACATCCAGCGACTACTGCGCGAACCACCGTCCGAGCTGGTGTCCGCCGCATTGGACACCGATCTGGACGGACTGCGGCCGGACGACAGCCTGACCGCGGTCAGCAAGTACCTGGCCACCTACAACCTGGTCGCGGCACCAGTGCTCGACGACGAGGGCCGGCTGCTCGGTGCGGTCACGGTCGACGACGTCCTCGACCACTTGCTGCCCGACGACTGGCGTGAACCGGATCAGCCCAGCGATGCCCAGGAGGTGGACCACGATGCCTCGTGACGACCGCAGCACCGACGACCGCCGCCTCCGCAGTACCGCGCGACTCGATGTGCCGCGGGACTGGCGACGTACGTTCGTACCGCGGCCGACGTACGACGCCGACGCGTTCGGGCGGCTGTCGGAGCGGATCGCCCGTTTCCTCGGCACCGGACAGTTCCTGGTCTACATGACCGCGACGATCCTGTTCTGGGTCGCCTGGAACATCTTCGCGCCGGCGAGCGTGCGCTTCGACCAGTACCCGTTCATCTTCCTGACGCTGGCGCTCAGTCTGCAGGCGTCGTACGCCGCTCCGCTCATCCTGCTCGCGCAGAACCGGCAGGAGGCTCGCGACCGGGTCCAGTACGAGCGCGACCGCGACGTCGACTCGCGGACGCGCGCCGACATGGAGTTCCTGGCCCGGGAGATGGCGTCGCTGCGGATGGCCGTCGGCGAGGTCGCCACCCGTGATTTCCTCCGCTCCGAGCTCCGCTCGTTGCTCGCCGATCTCGACCTGAAGAGCCGCGAGGACGACCGCGTTTGAGCTCTTCGGAGCCGAGCTACGCTCGTTGTCAGGTGAGAGAGGACGTTGAATGAAGACTCGATTCGCGCCGGACCGGGGGCTGTCCAGGCGGATGGTGCTCACGAGCTTCCTGCTCGGTCTGCTGTACGTCGGTTTCGTGGCACTGCTGATCGCGCTGACCAGCAGCGCCGTACTGGCGATCATCATCGCGGGCGGCGCGTTGTTCGTGCAGTACTGGTTCTCCGACCGGATCGCGCTGTACGCGATGCGCGGGCGGATCGTCACGCCGGAGGAGGCTCCGCAGCTGCACGGCGCGATCGACCGGCTGTGCGCACTGGCCGACATGCCGAAGCCGCGGGTGGCCATCGCGGACGTCGACCTGCCGAACGCTTTCGCCACTGGCCGGAACCCGAACAACGCGGTCGTCTGCGTGACGACCGGGATCATGCGCCGGCTGGACGCGGACGAGCTCGAGGGTGTGCTGTCGCACGAGCTCTCGCACGTCGCGCACCGGGACGTCGCCGTGATGACGATCGCGTCGTTCCTCGGCGTACTGGCCGGCTTGATCACCCGCTTCGGCCTGTACGGCGGCCTGGGGCGGAACCGTGACCAGAACACCGCGGTCATCGTGCTCACGGTCATCGCGGTGTCCATCGCCGTGTACGCGATCTCGTTCCTGCTGACCCGGGCACTCTCGCGCTACCGCGAACTGGCGGCGGACCGGGCCGGAGCGATGCTGACCGGAAGACCGTCCGCACTGGCGTCGGCGCTGACGAAGATCAGCGGGGACATCGCGCGGATACCGTCGCGCGACCTGCGGCAGGCGGAGGCGTTCAACGCCTTCTTCTTCGCGCCCGCGATCTCCGGCAAGGGCGCGAGCCTGTCGTCGCTGTTCTCCACCCACCCGCCGCTGGAGAAGCGACTCGACCGCCTCGGTGTGCTGTCCCGCGAGCTGGGCGAGCAAGCTTAGACCTATGGGCCTTCTCGACATCCTGCTCGGCAGGAGCAAAGCCGTCCCGCCGAACCTCGATCAGCTGTTCTCGCTTCCGTCGGCCGCGATCACCTTGGAGACCGCGGCCGGCTACCGCCCGACCGGCAGTGGTTCGGTCTGCTTCAAGGCGGCCGAGGGTGGTGGTTTCTCGACGCTGCGCGAGGAGGTCGACAAACTGCTCGCCCTCGACGACGGGAAGTTCACCACCCACACGGACTCCTACGGCTTCACCTGGCTGGTCCGCGAGACCTCGCCCGACGACCTCGAGGGCCTCGTGACCGACCTCCACGCCGTCAACACGTCCCTGGTTGACGCCGGCTTCGGCTCGGCCCTGCTGTGCACTCTGATCGCCTTCACCAACGGCTCGAAGTCGATGGGCCTGGTCTACCTCTACAAACGCGGCTCCTGGTACCCGTTCGTCCCCACCGGGGCTGACCGCCGCGACAACGCCACCGAACTCCAACTCCGCTCGATCATCGGCACGGACCTCCGCATGGAACAAGACCTCTCCCGCTGGTTCCCCGTCTACGGAGCCCCCGGCCTCTAACCCCACCGCGCCGTACCGTCCTGTGACCGCGTGGGAGTGGGTTGTTGGGGGTATGTCACATAGACCGGGGTCGGGTTGGGGTGTTGGAGCACGTAGCCTTGGGGTATGGCTCCCACTGCTGATCAGGTGACCACGGCGCTCGGTGGTGTGCTGGATCCGGAGATCAAAAAGCCGATCACGGACCTCGGCATGGTCGAGTCCGTCGTCGTGCGCGACGACGGCGTCGTCGCCGTCCGGATCCTGCTGACCGTCGCGGGCTGTCCGATGAAGGACACGCTCCGGCGCGACACCACGGCCGCGGTCAGCAAACTCGACGGCGTCACCGGGGTCGAGATCGACCTCGGCGTGATGTCGGCCGAGCAGCGGGCGGCCCTGCAGACCCAACTCCGCGGCGGCGTCGCGGAGAAGGAGATCCCGTTCTCCCGGCCAGACTCGCTGACCAAGGTGTTCGCGATCGCGTCCGGCAAGGGCGGCGTCGGCAAGTCGTCGGTCACCGTGAACCTCGCGGTCGCGATGGCCAAGCAGGGGTTGTCGGTCGGCGTCCTGGACGCGGACATCTACGGGCACTCGGTGCCGGCCATGTTCGGGGTCGCGGACGAGCGGCCGACCGCGGTGGACGACATGATCATGCCGGTGCCCGCGCACGGCGTGAAGGTGATCTCGATCGGCATGCTGAAGCCGAAGCGGGACCAGGTGGTCGCGTGGCGCGGCCCGATCCTGGACCGCGCGCTCGTCCAGATGCTGGCGGACGTGTACTGGGGCGACCTCGACGTACTGCTCCTCGACCTCCCGCCCGGCACCGGCGACATCGCGATCTCGGTCGGTCAGCGGCTGACCAGCGCCGAGGTGATCGTGGTGACGACGCCGCAGGAAGCCGCCGCCGAGGTGGCCGAGCGGGCCGGCACGATGGCGCAGATGGTGCACCAGCGGGTCGCGGGCGTGGTCGAGAACATGTCGTTCCTGCCGTGTCCGCACTGCGGTCCCGAGCACCGGATCGAGATCTTCGGCACGGGCGGTGGGACGCGAGTCGCGGAGACGCTGTCGGCGCGCCTCGGGTACAACATCCCGCTGCTGGGTGAGATCCCCCTCGATGAGCGACTGCGCAGCGGTGGCGACCTCGGCAACCCGCTGGTCACCGCCGACCCGGACACCCCGGCCGCGCAGGTCCTCGACCGGATCGCCGCCAAACTCGGCGGCCGCCCCCGTGGCCTCCTGGGTCGCCAACTGGGCCTCTCCCCCGCCGGCCGCTGACCTCGCCGCATCCGCGGAGCCGTACGCGCGGTTCCGCCAAGACCCTCGGTGGTTGTTGACTAGGCCGGGTGCCGATTCCCGCAGAGCACCCGGTCCTGACCGACGGCGTCGTGACGCTTCGAGCGCCGCGCCCTGACGACATCCAAGGCCAGATCGACCGCCAGGCCGAACAGCCCGGCCGCCGCTTCGGCGCCGAGGACGCCCGGCGGTGGATCACCTACGGCATCACCGAGGCCTGGGCGAAGCACGAGCGGCTCCTGTTCATCATCGAGTACGGCGGCCGGTACGCCGGATCCGTCGCACTGGAGCCCGACACCGACGGCAACGCGCGGGTGCATTACAGCCTGTCGCGCTGGGCTCAGGGTGCCGGCGTGAGCAGCCGATCGGTGCGGCTGTTGCTGGAGTTCGGCTTCACCACCTGCGGGTTTCATGTCATCCACTGGTGGGCGCGGGTCGGCAACTGGCCGTCGCGCCGGGTGGCGTGGGCGACCGGCTTCCGGTTCGGCGAGACCATTCCCGCGTTGGCAGAGGAAGGCGGCGAGCGGGTGGATGCCTGGACGGCCTGGATCGGGCCGAAGGATGCGCGGGAGCCGAGGAGGCCGTGGTTCGAGCACCCGGTGCTCGAGACGCCGCGGCTGACGTTGCGGACGTGGCGGGAGGACGAGGTCGCGCGGATCACGACGGCTCGCACCAACCAGGCGACCGCGCACTTCCTGCCGTTCATCCCGCAGCCGTTCACCGCCGAGGACGCGCGGTTCTGGCTGAAGGACATGGCCGAACAGGCCGCCACCGGCCGAAGGTTCAACTGGTGCGTGGCGGACGCCGAGACCGGCCAAGGGCTGGGCAACCTCACCCTGTTCGGGATCCACTACGACTCTGTGCGTGACGGCGAGCTCGGCTACTGGTTGCATCCTGACGCACAGGGCCGCGGCGTGATGACCGAGGCGATCGAGCGGGTTGCCGAGTGGTACTTCACCCCGGAGAACGACGGCGGGTTCGGCGGCCGCAGGCTCTTCATCCGTACAGCGGCCTCCAACACAGCGGCCCGCCGGACCGCGGAAAAGGCCGGCTTCCAGCTGACCGGCACCGAACGCGAAGCCTTCCCACTCTCGACCCACCTCGACGGCAAGGTCACCTACGACCTCTTGGCCACAGACCGCTGACGGAACAGCTGGGCCACCGCGACCGCGCCGGCCACAGCAGGGAGCAGAGCGAGGACGCCCCAGAGCGGTGTGAACGGGTGCACGCCGTACTCGGAGGAGACCAGCAGGAGTACGCCGAGAGTCGCCGTGAGCAGGACGGCGAGGACGCCGAGGCTAGCCGCGATCAGGCGACGTGAACGGGCGAGGCCCGCCACCAGGAGCCAGAGCAGGCCATCGAGTACGGCGACGCCGTACAGCAGGCCGTAGAGCGCCCCTTCGGACGCGTGCTTGCCATGCTGCGCGTAGGCGGTGGTGGCGTGGTCTGCCAGGGTCCGGCCGCCGGCCTGGTCGACAAGTGCGACCACGGCGAGCACGACCGAGAGTCCGACTGCCGTCCGTCCGGATGGCCTTCTGCGCCACTCTCGACCGCGCGGGCCGGCGCATCACCCCGCTGATGGCGCTCTCCGGCAGCCTGACCGAGACTCAGTCCCGCGTCGCCGCCAACGCGCTCGTCTTCGGCTACTTCGCCGCGTTGGAGCAGTGGTACCTCGACGGCGGCACCCAGCCGATCGCGACGTACGTCGAAGACGGCCTGGCCGCACTCCGACCGATCTGGGCGCCTCTGGACTAGGTCGACTCGGGGTCGTACGGCGGCTTCTGGCCGGCCGGGAGGCGTTGCGGGGCGGAGTCACTCAAGTCGGCGACGGGCTTGTCGTCGTCGTAGTCGTCGGAGCCCTCGAGCAGGTGCTTGCGGACGAAGTTCTTCGGGTTCAGGTCCTGCAGGTCGAGGTCGGCGAACTCGGGACCGAGCTCGTTGCGCAGATCGTTCTGCGCGTTGCTGACCATCTGGCGGACCTGGCGCAGCAGCTTGCCCGCCGTACGAGCGAACTCCGGCAGCCGATCCGGGCCGAAGACGAGCACGGCGACGATCGCGATCACGACCAGCTCGAGCGGCCCGATGCCGAACATGTCCCCACCTCTCTGTACGTCAGCCCCGACGCCGACCAGGGTATCCCGACTGTGGTCACGCCGCCTGCCGGGTCAGCCGATTCCGGACACCAGCGAAGGGCTCAGCCGATCTGCTGCGCCAGCGTGACCGTGGCTTCCCGGGGCTTGCCGCTGCGCTCGAACGTCAGCCGCACGCTCTCTCCCGGCTGATGGGTCCGGATCGCGACGATCAGCGCCTCCGCGGAATCCACGGTCTGGTTGTTGATCGACGTGATCACGTCACCGACCCGCATCCCGGCCCGCGCGGCCGGAGAGCCGGCATTCACCGCGCTCACCCGTGCACCGCCCTCGAACTGCATGTCCACGCTCGCCCCGATCACCGGGTACGACGCCACTCCGTTGGCGATCAGCTGCTGCGCCGTACGCCGGGCCTGGTCGATCGGGATCGCGAACCCGAGGCCGATGTTCCCGCTCTGCCCCTCCTCGGCCCCGCGGACGGTGGCGATCGCCGAGTTCACCCCGATCACCCGCGCGTTCATGTCGACCAGCGGGCCACCGGAGTTGCCCGGGTTGATCGCCGCGTCGGTCTGCAGGGCGTTGATGTACGACGTCTGGTCGGCACTCTCGCCCGTGGTCACCGGACGGTTCTTGGCCGAGATGATCCCCGACGTCACCGTGCCCGCCAGCCCGAGCGGCGAGCCGATCGCGACCACGTCCTGCCCGACGACCGCCAGGTCCGACCGGCCGAACTGCACCGACGGCGCGTCCAGCCCGACCACCTGCACGACGGCCAGGTCGTACGCCGGGGACCGGCCGACGAGCCGTGCGGTCGAGGTCTTGCCCTTCTCGGTGAGGACCTGGATCGAGCCGCCCTTGGCCGCGCCGGCGACGACGTGGTTGTTGGTCAGGATGTGCCCGGCGTTGTCGATCACGAACCCGGATCCGGTGGCGTCGGAGTTGTCCGCGCCCTCGACCTTCAGCTGGACGACGCTGGGCAGCAGGGTGGCGGCGACAGCGGAGACGGAACCGCTCCGGATCTTCGGGTTGGCGCCGGTCCCCACCGGCACGTTGGGCTGGTCGGCGACCGGGGTGCTGTTGTGGTCCAGCGCGACGACCGTCGCGGCCGCACCGGCACCGGCGATCACGCCGATCACCAGCGCGACGACGGCGGCGATGACGACGACCCGGTTGGCCTTCGGCGCCGGGGCCGGGGTGTACGCACGGGCCTGCTGCTGGTGCCAGTCGAGCGGCGGAGGCGGTGTGTACGCCGGCCGGTACGCCGGTTGCTGTGCCGGCCACGCCTGTCCCTGGTACACCGGCCGGAAGGTCGGCTCCTGCGGCTGCGGCTTGCCGAAGCTCCGCTGCGTCACGGACCGTCCGTTCGTCTGCCGGTACGGCGCGTCGCTGCCCGGCGTCCGCAGCGGGGCGCTCCCCGCGCCCGATGCCGGCGGCGCCAGCGAGGTCACCGGTGCGGAGCCGTTGGTCACGGGTGCGGAGCCGTTGGGCGCCGCAGGGGGATCGTCGGCGGTCGGAAGCGCTGCAGTGGGTTCCGAAGTTGGATTCGGAACTGTCGGCTCGGCGTCGTCGCTGATCACGGTCCCCGCCTCACGTCGTCGTCGTGGTCGTCGGTCGGGAGGTCCTGCTCGGGTGACGAGAGGCACTTCCAGATTCGATTATCCCAGTTTCGGCGAAAGCGCACCCATCGGAGTGAGCCAGGTCGCGATTTTCGCCAGCCCGGTCCCCATCCGCTGGATCGCGGAGAGCTTGACCGGAACGTCGTGCGGGAACGCCTGGACGACCTGCCCGAGCGTGTCCGGCGGCAGGTCCCCGATCAGGGTGTAGACGATCCCTCCGGACGACCAGACGACGTACGACGGCATTCCGTAGCGGAGGTAGACACCCGGGTTCCCGGTGCTGCTGAAGCCGGCCACGGCCGCCGGGTCCAGTGCTCCGCGCTGCTCGAAGAGTGACACGTTGAACAATCCGTCGGAGTACGAGAACTGCAGGGACCCGTTACTCGTGTCCTTGTGAACGTCGTACAGCTGCAGCGATGCGGGCAGCTCCGGCGCGCAGACCCAGCCCTCGGACCGCAGGTTGTCGACCTTGCCCAGACCGAGCGCTTCCACCCCGTTCGGCACCATCGGAGGCAGGTGGCTGATGAACTCCGTGTCCTCGATCTCCAGCTCGGTGAACACGGTCGCCCGGACCATGGTCTTGCCGTCCACGCTGAACAACTGCCGCTGCAGAAGCAGTCCGGTCGCCTTGTCGATCCAGAACCGTGCCGCCAGCATCTGGTCGGCCCGCAAGGCCTCCACGAGTACGGCGCTCCGCCCGATGGTGTCCGTGCAGCACTTGTAGACCAGCTGGTACGTCGCCTGCAGCAACGCCAGCGGTCCGCCGTCGATCGCCGCCCCCGTGGTCGTCGCGCGCTGCACGAAGGCCTTGGCGCCCGGTGCGGGTGACGAGCCGACCACACTGATCTCTGAGCCCTGTGACGCCGCGTGCACGATGTCGAGCATCGCCGAACTCGCGCCCTGCGGTCCCCAGGCGGTGATGATCTGCGTGCCGTGGTACGAGACCTGGTTCGGAGCCGCGGCGGCGCGCTTCAGCCAGCTGATCGCCAGCGGCGAGTCCGCACGCGTGGCGGCCGGCGCGGCGAAGGCGGGCATGGGCAGGCCGAAGCCGATCAGAGCGGTGCTGACCAGCACGGCGAGCCGGGAGAGGCTCACAGCTCAGCGTCCTGTCAGGGCCACCGGCTGCAGCGTCGGGTTCAGCCCTGCATACCCGGTCCCGTTGTAGGAGTTCAGTAGCGCGACCGGGTCGGCGAACGGCGCTCCGCCCGTCGTACTCGCGTGGTCGGAGGAGAAGCTCGCCACCGGCGGCTGCAGCGCGGGCGGCTGCTCGGACCGGGCCGGGTCTCCGACGACGAACGCCGTACCGAGCAGTGAGGCGACCGCGGCGGCCGAACCGGCCGCACCCAGTACGCCGGTGCGCCGACGGGACCGCGTGGTGCGCGGTGCGCCCGGCCGGGTGTCACCTGTACGCCCGGCCGGGAACGCGGACCGCTGCGGGAAGAGGGTGACGGCCGGCGTGAGCACCGGACGGATCTCCTCGCGCGGCTCTGGGGAGAACGACGAGACGCCCATCAGGCGCTGCATCAGGTCAGTGGAAGGGTCGGGCTGCTCCAGCGCCGCCATCCGGGCCTTGAGCCGGCGCTGTGCGTCCACCTCGGCGCGACAGGTGTCACAGCCGACCAGGTGGCTCAGCACCTTGTCACGGGAGTCGTGGTCGAGCGCGCCGTCGACGACGGCGCTGAGCTTGTCCATCGGGTGCTGAAGGCTCACCGGTGCTCACCTCCAGCGTCCAAGTGCCCTTCGGCGGGTGGGCCTCCGACCCGGGTCTGGCCGGACCGCGGGGCCCGGTGCTCCAGGTGCTTGCGCAGCATCGACCGGCCGCGGTGGATCCGGCTGCGGACCGTGCCGAGCTTCACGTCCAGGACATCCGCGATCTCGTCGTACGTCATGCCCTCGATGTCGCAGAGCACGACCGCGGCGCGGAAGTCCTCAGGCAGCGCGTCGAGCGCGTCCTGCACGTCGTGGTCGAACAGGTCGGAGTCCAGCTTCTCGGCCGGGCCCTCGCCCTTGGCCGGCAGCCGGTCGTGCGCGTCCTCCGGCAGGCCGTCGAAGCGGATCCGCTGCTTGCGGCGGGCGCCGTCCAGGAACAGGTTCGTGGTGATCCGGTACAGCCAGCCCTCGAAGGTGCCCGGCGTGTACGACGACAGCGAGCGGAAGACCCGGACGAAGACCTCCTGGGTCAGGTCCTCGGCGTCGTGCTTGTTCCCGGTCAGCCGGTACGCGAGCCGGTAGACCCGGGCGGAGTGGGTGCGGACGATCTCGTCCCACGACGGCAGCGCGTCCGGAACGGGCTGCAGCGCGGGCACCACTGAGGTGTCGGCCGGCTTCACCGCAACGCCTCCCTGGGTCCTCTCGGCAATAAGCGTGAAGGCCATGGTGCCGCGGTCACCGTCCTCTGCGCACGTCGGGAAGACCCGGGGAAAACCCTGAGTTCTTCGTACGACGGCTCAACGCGGCGCTCCAGCCGGAAGTTCCCGGCGGGTGCCCTCACCGGTAAAGACGCGTGGGCGGCCATTTCGGTTTAATCACTTCTCTTCTATGACAGCGATCGGGTCGCCGTCGCGGACCACTTCGCCCTCGACGACCCGCAGCTCGACGATGGTGCCGGAGACCTCGGCCAGCACCGGGATCTCCATCTTCATGGACTCCAGGATGACCAGGGTGTCGTCCGGCTCCACCGTGTCGCCGGCCCGGGCGGTGACCTTCAGCACATTGGCCACCAGCTCGGCCACCACGGTGTGACTCAACTCGCACTCCTCCGGTCCGGAACTCCCGCCTCGATCCTAGGCGGGGCGGACCAGACCGGCGTAGGTACCCCGGGGGCAGCTTCCGGGGCACCTACGCCGAGTTACTCACCCTGCACAGTTGATGGCCGGGTAGTTGAGGGTCAGGCGGGTGTACTGCGGTAATCCGTTGTTCCAGCGGTACGCCGCTGTGGTGAGCGATCCCGCGGCCAGCGACGTGCCGCCGGCCTGGAACGCGTGGTAAGCGCCCTTGCCGGCCGCGACCGACGAGATCTTCTGCTCACCGAGCGGAGTGGTGAAGCGGACGTCCATCGGCGCGGAGCCCGCGTTGTACGCGTAGACCGGCAGCACTGCCGAGCCACTCCAGCACTGCGGCCGTGCCGTCGTGGTGATACCGAAGGCCGCGTCCGTCGCGCTCGCCGGTGCCGCTGGTGTGGCGTCCAGCCGGATCGCGTTGAAGCCGGCCGGACTCTTCGCCTCCGCGACGCCAGTCCCCCACGTCAACCAGCCACGGCGGCCCGTGCCGTCGTTCTCGTTGACCACCACCGTCGTGGACAGCAACCGGTCGGCCGGCGCGAACTCCAGCGTGCTGAAGGGAATGGCGACCTCGTACGTCGTGGTGTGGGCCGCTGCATCACGCACAACCTTGGCCTGGACCCCCGGCGGCGTCCCGGCGAGCTCCACCGGAGTCCACCGCCACGTGTCCACCGTGCCTGCATCGGTCAGGGCGGCACCGATCTCCTGGATCCTGGTCGCCTCCCCCGGCGCACCGGCTGTCATGCCGATCTGCAGACCGTCCCCGCCCCAGATGTTGCCGTTGCGGTTGGGCTGCGAGAACACGTCGTCGGTCACCGTCGCGGACAGGTAGAGATTCTGATCGTCGTGGGTGAGCCACAGTGATCCGGACAGGTCGCTCGGTCCGCCCCAGCCCGTCACCGGTGGTGTCCCCGTGCCCTCCAACGCGATCGGCGTGACCTGACTCAACTCCGGATCGATCACCCCGTCGAGTGTCACGGTGTGCTCGGTCGCGACTGTCGGCGTACCGACGGGCTTGAGCTTGCCGGATGCCTTGAAGAAGCCGACGCCCGAGATCCGCAGACTGGCTGCCCAGTCCGACGCCGCCGTGACCGTGAGCGGTACGTCGGCCGACGCCGTACCGTGCGCTGCGATCGTGGTGCCACCCAGGAGCGTTCCCGATCCGGGACCGGACGCCCAGTCGAGTCCGGCGACCGTGTACGAGTGGGACGACGCGTTGGTGACGCGGAGCCGCAGCAGGTCCTGTCCGCTGGTGCTCAGCACGTGTGACCCGGTGACAGTCAACGGTGGGGTCGCCGTACCGCCGGTGCTAAGGAGTGCGGCCGGAACACCGTCAACGGTGACCTTGGCGGTGTACGTGCGGGCTCCGGTCGAGTTCTGAGCCGGGTAGGTGACCGGTGCGGACGCCGTACCAGCCGCAGGGACGTTGCCACTTGTCTGGCTTCCGCCCGCGTCGACAGTGAAGGCGTGTGCGGTCGAGTCAGGGTTCGTGAAGGTCAGGCTGCCGCTGACCGGGTCACCGGCGATTTCAGGAGTGACCGACAGGGCAAAGCGGTTCGACGGGGCCACGCCGCTGATGGCGCCGCGCAGGTACACCGGCTCGGGTCCTGCGGTCACCCAGACATGGCCGCCCGCATCCGCGGTCAGGTTGGTCACAGCGCCGTACATGCTCGTCACCTGGACGGTCGAGCCTGGTGGTGCCGCAGCGTTCACCAGTCCGGGTGTGGTGGACCAGACAGCGTGCACACTCTGTCCGCTACCGGCGTTGAAGGCGACGTCGTAGCCGTTGGTGCCGAACTTGGTCTGACCGATCAGCGGCAGCTCGTCGATCTGCCGGGCCAGTACGGCGGTGGCGGTGTACGACGGCTTCGGTACCAGGGCACCGCGGGTGTCCTGGCGGTTGCGGACCAGTCCGAAGCGGTGCTCGATGTTGGCCGGGTCGGTGCCCGAGTCCATGAAGTTGTAACCGCTGTAGCGAGCAACGCCGTTGCCGAAGGCAAGCAGCTCGCCGCGGACCAGGTCACGCGCCTGGACCGGCTCGCTGACCGCACTGGGGTTCGTTCCGGTCGCCCAGCCCTGCTCGGAGATGTAGATCGGCTTGGTCGAGCCGTGCGCGGCCATGATGCCGCGGATCGTGTTGACGTACGCGACCGACGCCTCCGGGTCGTTCGGCTGCACGTACGGGTGGATGGTGACCGCGTCGACGTAGTCCAGGCCACCCAGGTCCGCGAACCGGGTGAACCAGGCCTGCCAGTCCGAGATGACTGCCAGCGACGGACCGGTGAGCTTGACGTCCGGGTGCGTCGCCCGGATCGCCGGGCTGACCATCTTCAGCAAAGCGACGTAGTTGTCGGCGGTGCCACCAGCAGCGCCGTCCAGGTCACGCCAGTTCCACTCGTTCCACAGCTCGTACGTCGTGTGCGCCGTACCGAACTCGTCGACCGCGGCCACGGCGTACCGGGTGAAGGCCTGTCGCTGCTCGTCGGTCGACGGCGCCTCATCCGGGTAGTAGAGCGTGTTTCCGTAGTCGAGGATGTTCAGGAAGTCGACGTTGTTCGCGTCCAGCGCGGCCTTGTAGTCCTTGACCTTCTGCGGGAACTGGATCACACCCTTCGTGGTCTCAGCGCTGGCCCAGAACGCCTCGTCCCGCGCGGTCGAGATACCACCGATCGCCAGCAATGGCACGGAGTCGAGGCCCGGGTTGGCGCCACTGCTGAAGCCCAGACCGGTGGCGACACCGATCCGGGTGTCGGTCGAGGTGGAGAAGTCGTGCGGCGTGAGTACGGAGAAGTCCGTGCCGCCGTTGGTCACCCAACCGTCGGAGGCTGTCGCAGTGAGGTCGACCTGGTACCAGCCCGGCGTACCGATCGAGAGGGCGAGCTGGCCGTTCAGCGACGCGGCCGAGGCCGAGCCCTTGGCGACCTCGGTGCCGGTCGCGTCCCGCACGGTCCAGCCGACCGTTGCGGCGTCAGTGGTGAAGCCGAGCTTGACCTGCTGACCGACGGTGAACGCGTTGCCGACCGTGGTCGGCACGATGGTCAGCGCCGGGGCCGCAGCGGCGGCCGGCAGGGCGGTGGGGATCTGTAATACGGCGGCCAGCAACAAGCCGACCGTGAGAAGACCGACTGCGCCGAAGCGGCGACGGGTCATAGAGTTCTCCTCCCAGGTATGCGAAAGCGGTTTCGCAAATCACACCTTGATACCCGGCGAGCCCGCTGTCAACGGCTCATCACTGACTACGATGAGCAGATGGCCGACCAGCTGATCACCTTGTCCGACGTGGCCGCTGCCGCGGGGGTGTCGCTGTCGACCGCCTCGAAGGCGCTCAACGGCACCGACCGGATCTCGGAGGCGACCCGCCAGCACGTCCGTGTCACCGCGGACCGGCTCGGGTTCCGGCACAACGCGCTGGCCCGGTCCTTCGCCCGCGGCCGGAGCCAGACGATCGGCGTCCTGACGCACCGCGCCTCGAACCCGTTCACCCGGGTCGTGCTGGCCACCGCCGCCACCGAGCTCGGCGCCAAGGAACAGGCGATCCTGCTGTACGACGCCCGGATGGACGAGCAGGACGTCACCGAGAGCATCCTGCAACTGCGGGCCCGCCGGATCGACGGCGTGATCGTGATCGGTACGGGTACGTCGTTCCCGACCCCGTCACTCACCAGCCGGTTCGAGGTCCCGGTGATCTACGCGTTCACCTTCACCGAGGACCCGGATGACGTCACCATCACCTCGGACGACATCGCGATCGGCCGGCTGGCCGCGACCCACCTGCTGTCGACCGGCCGTCGCCGGATTGCCCACATCACCGCGGAACCAGGCGACAACGCCGCGCAGCGCCGGGCGGCGGGCGCCGGTGAGGTCCTCGCCGACGCCGGACTCGAGTGGGCCACGCCGGTGCGCTTCGGCCGCTGGCGGGAGGACTGGGGCGAGGAGGCCGCCGGCGAGGTGCTGGCCGAGGTGCCCGACGTCGACGCGATCTTCTGTGGCAGTGACGCGATCGCCCGCGGCGCGGAGCGCGTCATCCGCGCGAGCGGCCGGCAGGTGCCCGGCGACGTGGGCCTGATCGGCGTCGACAACTGGGAACGCCTGATGCACGACCAGCGCGTCCGCCGCCACCTGACCACGATCGACGTCGGACTCGAGGAGATCGGCCGCCTGGTCGCCGCCCGCCTCCTCGAACCCGACCCCCGGCCCGGCATCCAGTACGTCGCTCCTCAGCTGGTCATCGCCGAAACCGTCTGACCGTCCTCGTGGATGGAGTAGTGCGGGGTGAAGCCGAGGAGGTCTCGGGCTCGGGACGTGTCGACCAAGGCGGTGCGTCCGGGGACGGGACGGCGTACCGGGACTGTGGGGGCGTACTCGCGCAGTAGCTCATTCGTCGGCCGGTCGATCAGGATGTCGTCGGCGGCCAGGCCGACCACGTGGGCGCCGGTCGCCGGTGACTCGAGCGCCGCGATGATCGCCCGGACGCCGTCCCGCAGGTCGAGGTAGGCCCAGCCCTCACGCGCCATCGTGGACGGATCGCGTTCCGCGTTGGCCGCGAACTTGAACAACTGCTCGCGCGTCTTCACCAGCGGAAAGCGCAGCGCGATCACGTTGGTCCCCCACCGCCGCCAGGCCATCCGGGCACTCTGCTCGTCGACGCTCTTCGACAGCGAGTACGCGTCGGAGATGTCGGCGTGCACGTCCTCGTCGAGCGGGTAGTACGCCGGCACCACCGGGTTCACGTTCATCGGTACGCCGAACGCGTTGATACTGCTCGCGATCACGGCCCGGCGGATCCCCCGCTGCCCGGCCTGCGCGAGTACGTTGAACGTCGCCGCCACATTGTTCTCGAACACCTCCTCCGGCGTCCCCAGGCTCGGATGCG
This sequence comes from Kribbella sp. NPDC026596, assembly GCF_040638415.1. Taxonomy (NCBI): domain Bacteria; kingdom Bacillati; phylum Actinomycetota; class Actinomycetes; order Propionibacteriales; family Kribbellaceae; genus Kribbella; species Kribbella sp. NPDC026596. The sequence goes on from NZ_JBEZYF010000039.1 coordinate 33,458, forward strand.
GGATCGCGGCCAGATGCAGTACGGCGTCCACCTCGTCGAGCGCGGCCACGACATCGGCCGATGATCGGGCGTCACCGACCAGCGGGCGGTCCGCCGTACTCGCCTGGTCGTAGCGCAGCGAGAGGCCGGTGACGTCGTACCCAGCCGCCCGCAGGCCGTCGACCGCCGCCCGGCCGATCGATCCGTCCGCGCCGGTGACCAGGACCCGCCTCACGCCTTGATCCCTCCGGACAGGCCGACGCCACGCAGAAACGCCCGCTGGAAGACCAGGAACAAGGCCACCGGGATCAGCAGGGCCAGGAACAGGCCCGCCAACTGGATGTTGAGCTCCGTCACCTTGGCGATCTTCGGCAACGCCACCGAGACCGGCTGCAGATCCGGATTGGTCAGCACCAGCAGAGGCCACAAATAGTCCTTCCAGGAAGAGATGATGCTGAGCAGCACGACCACACCGAGGATCGGACGCGACAGCGGGAGCACGAGCGAGGTGAAGACCCGCAGCGACCCGGCCCCGTCGATCCGGGCCGCCTCGAAGTACTCGCGCGGGATGCCGTCGAAGAAGCGCTTCACGATCAGCACGTTGAACGCACTGGCCGCGGGCGGCAGCCAGACCGCCCAGAACGTGTTGGTCAGGTTGGTGTGCACCACCGGCAGCTTCAGCACGGTCAGGTACAGCGGGACCAGCGAGACGATGTGCGGCACGAACAGCGTGACCAGGATCGCCGCCGACAACCACGGTCCCCAGCGCGGCCGGAGCACGCTGAGCACGTAGCCGGCCGTCGTACAGATGATCAGCGACGCGAGCGCCGTACCCGCCGCGATGATGGCGGTGTTGCCGAGGTAGTAGCCGATATGGCCTTGCTGCCAAGCGGTTGCGAGGTTCTGCCACTGCACCTCACCGGACGGGAACAACGCGAGCGGGTGCCGGATGCTGTCCTGGGTCGGCGAGATCGCTGCCTTGAGCAACCACAGGAACGGTCCGAGGCCGGCCACCAGCAGCCCGGCGAACACCACGACCTGACCGATGACGAATGGCACCCGGATACGGGACTCTTTGCGGTCGGAGTTCGACAGCGCACCGCGTTCGTCACTCACTCGGAGCTCCAGCCACGCGTGGCGAACTGGAAGACCGCCGACATCACACCGAGTGCCACCGCCAGGAGCACACTCAACGCCGTTGCGGCGCCATAGTCACCGTTGACGAAGGCGTAGTTGTAGATCAGCAGCAGGATCGTCATGGTCGCGCCCTGTGGCCCTCCCCCGGTGAACAACAGAGGCTCGGTGAACAGCTGCATGGTGCCGATGACCTGCAAGAGCAGCATCAGGAGCAGTACGCCGCGCAGGTGCGGCAGCATCACGTGCCACACGCGCCGGAACACGCCGGCACCGTCCAGCTCGGCCGCCTCGTAGAGATCGGCCCGGACCGAGGTCAGTGCGGCCAGGTAGATGATCACTGCGTTGCCCGCACCGGCCCATGTCGCCTCCAGCACGATCGACGGCATCGCCGACGACGGACTGTCGAGCCAGAGGTACGGTCCGAGCCCGAACACCCCGAGGATGCTGTTGAACATCCCGTTCGAGGACGGGTCGTAGAAGAACCGCCACAACAGGATCGCCACCACCGGCGGAGTGATCACCGGCAGGTAGGCGAGCGTCGTGTAGGCCCAGGACCGGCCGCGCAGCTCGGACAGGAACATCGCCAGCAGGATCGGCAGTGGGAAGCCGAACAGCAGCGCCAGCAGGGTGAACCAGACCGTGTTCACGGTCGCCTGACCGACCGCGGGGTCGGTCAGGACGTACCGGAAGTTCTCCAGACCGACCCACTTGACCGGGTCGATCAGGTTGGTCTGCTGCAGGCTCATCACCAGCCCGCGGACGATCGGGCCCCAGGAGAAGACCAGAAAGATCAGGAGCACCGGCAGCGCGAACAGCACTGCCGGGATGCCGTTCCGGGCCCGGCGGAGCAGGATCCAGGCCGGCCGCCGGGCCACGCTGCGGGAGCGCAGCCCGGTGGTCGTGCCGGTTGTCGTTGCGGTGGGCAACTCAGCGCCCGAGCTTGGCGTTCACCGTGGCGGTGGCCTTGGTCAGCAGCGCCGGGATGTCGGCCTTCTCGTTGCCGAGCACGGTCTGCACCACCGGGTCGAGGGCGGCGTAGACCTCCTGCGCCTTCACCGGCGGCTCGGGGATGATCTTCTGGTCGGCCGCCACCTTCGTGTACGGCGCGAAGTTGTCCAGCGGCACGTTCACGTACGGCTTGATCCACGACTGGTACGTCGTCCACTGATCGGCCGCGACCACGGGGAGACCCGGCACCCCGACCGGCAGCTTCGCCGCCACACCGTTCTTGGCACTCGTCACCGCCGCGTCCTGGTTCACGTACTTGTTCAGGTAGGCGAACTTGATCCACTTGACCGCGGCCACCCGCTCGGCGTCCGTCGTACTCGGGCTGACGATCTGGACGCTGCCGCCGCTGAGAGTGCCGTGATCGCCACCCTGCTGGGGCATCGGGCCGATACCGAACGCCGACGCCTTGAGCCCGTTGGTCTGGACCAGGGTGCGATAGGCGTCCGGCGCGGACATGTACATGCCGATCTTGCCGGCCGCGAACGCCTTCGAGATGCCGTCGATGTCGTAGAGCACTGCCTGGCCCATCGACTTGTCGACCCACTTCATGTCGTGCAGCGCCTGCAGCGCGGCCTTCGACGGCGCGTCGTCGAAGGACGCCTTGCTGCCGTCCTCGTTCTCGACCGAGCCGCCGAACGCGTAGGTCTGGGTGGTGAACATCCAGCCCCCGGTGTTGCTCGTGGTCATCTGGGCGTAGCCGGCCTGACCGGTCTTCTGAGCGATCTGCTTGGCGTCCGCGCGGACCTCGTCCCAGGTCGTCGGCGGCTTGTCCGGGTCCAGCCCGGCCTTGGTGAACAGGTCGCGGTTGTAGATCAGGCCGACCGAGTACGCCGCGGTCGGGACGGCGTACACGTTGCCCGCCTGGTCCTGGCCGATCTTCAGCACGTTCGGGTTCAGCTCGGCCAGCAACCCGTCGTCCTTGAGCGTCTTGGTGAGGTCGGCGACCTGCTTGCGGGCGATCATGCCCTGCGGCTCGGTGAACGGCACGTTCAGCACGTCGGGCAACTGCCCGCCGGCCGCCTGGGCCTGGAACGTGGTCGGATCCCAGAGCGTCTCGACCGGGTTCAGCTTGATGTCCGGGTTCGCCGTCTGGAAGTCGGCCACCTTCTTGTCGTACGTCGCCCGGTTGGCCGGGTCCGAGCTGCTGGGGCGGTCACCGACGGTGATCGTCACCTGCCCGGAGGCAGCGGCGTCACCGGACGCGGACGGTGCACTGGAGCAGGCCACCAGCCCTGCCAGCGCGAGTGCTGCGGTCGAAAACGCCGCGGTGGAACGAATTGCGGTTCTGGTCATCGAAACTCCTCAGCGGGGATGGCGGTCGGCGAGCCGACTGTTCCGCAGAGTAGCGCAAGCGCTTTCGCAAACACCAGACCTCAGCCGATCCCAATTCCGCACCACCACACCGGACGCACACGACGGAGGGATATCCGGCTCTTGTGCCGTAGGTGTGGGTGCCTGGAGTGACAGTGCACGGGTGACCTGACAGGAGACGGTGACCTGGGACAGGTCCCCCATCCACCAGTTCCTGTCCTGTCCCCACGCCTCCGTCCACGACACCCTCGCTCCCCGGGCACCCACGGCTTGTCACACTCCCAGGCCGCGAGCACACCAGTCGCGCGCTCCGGGTGCGTGTACCAACGGACAGGTAGTGCACCCCGATACGACGTACACGCGGGCTCCGTCCCCGCTCAGCTGCACTACCAGGCACCTGAGCACTACCTGTCGATCAGTACGCCGCCGCCGCCACCGGCGGCCATCACGTGACCGGCTGCCCCACTGCCGACTCGCCGAGGCCTGGCCGCGCCTCCCGCCGGCCCCACGTGGACTGGCAGGTGCGGCGAGCGGGTGCCCTCATGGCAGGGGTTGCACATCGAGGTGGAGGGTTGCCCCCTCAGATTCTCAGTGGGCAACCCTCCAACTGAACGGGCAACCCCCTGGGCTGGTGGCATTCCCGCGGACCCAGGAGAGCCGGATATCCCGCGGGGTCGGTCGAGTCAGTCGAGGATGGCTGGTGGGGTCAGTCGAGGATGACTGAGCGGGTGAGGCTTCGGGGCTGGTCGGGGTTGAGGCCTAGGGCCAGGGACTTGGCGACTGCGACCCGCTGGGCTACCACCAGGGAAGCCATCGGGTCCAGGTCGGCGTGGTGTACGACGGTTGCACCGGTGGCGGCGACGTCGTCGAGGAAGTTGGCCGGCGCCTCGCCGAAGATCCAGACACCGCGGCCGGTCTGGGCGATCGCGATCGGGCCGTGCCGGTAGTCCATCGCCGGGTAGGCCTCGGTCCACGCCGACGCGGCCTCACGCTGCTTCAGCGCGGCCTCGTGCGCCAGACCGACGGTCCACCGGGTGCCGACGTACGTGACCTGCTCCAGCTTCGCCAGCTCGTCCACATCGATGGTCAGCGCGGTCTGAGCGTCCGCGGCGGCCTGAGTGAGGTCCTGGCCGAGCGAAGCGCGCAGCAACGCCAGCGTGGTGGTCGCGAACCGGGTCTGCACAACGGACTGCTCATCCGCGAAGTCCAGCATGATGGTCTGGTCGGCCAGGTCGACGATCGGCGAGCCAGGGGTCGCGGTGATCGCCACGGTCGGCAGGTCGGTCGCACGGATCAGATCCAGCACCTCGGTCGTCGTCCCCGACCGGCTGATCACGACCACAGCGTCGTACTCGCGTCCCGCCGGGAACTCCGAGCCCGCGAACGCGTCGGTCTCCCCCTGGCCCAGGTCCTCGCGGAGGGCGGCGTACGCCATCGCCATGAACCACGACGTGCCGCAACCCACCGCCGCGACACGCTGACCGGCCTTCGGCAATGCACCGCCGTACTGCGCGAAACCGTCCGAAATCTGCCTCCAGAGGTCCGGCTGGGTGGCGATCTCAGTGCTCACAAATGGCGTCTGCGTCATGTCGTCTCCGCACTTGTCATGGTCGAAACTGCTCGAACGTGATCGAATGGTGCCAACCAGCCGCCACCCGGCTGACCGATTGTGTGAAGGAGGAGCCCCGGGTGAAGCGTTATGAACGCCTGAACACCTTGCTCGAGTCGCTCGCCGAGAAGGGCGCCATCGACGTCGATGAGCTGGCCGAGCAGTTGCATGTGTCCGCAGCGACGATTCGGCGCGATCTGGACCACCTCGGCAAGCAGCAGCTCCTCACTCGGACCCGCGGCGGCGCGGTCGCCAACGCGGTGTCGTACGACCTGCCGCTGCGCTACAAGACTGCGCGTTTCGCGTCCGAGAAGCAGCGGATCGCGCAGGCGGCGGCCACGCTGGTGCGCCGCGGCATGGTGATCGGGATGAACGGCGGCACCACGATCTCCGAGGTGGCGCGCACGCTGGCGACCCGGCCGGAGCTGTCGGCCGAGCACGGCGAGCCCGCGTTCACCCTCGTCACCAACGCGCTGAACATCGCCAACGAGCTGATCGTCCGGCCGCACGTGAAGATGGTGCTGACCGGCGGCGTCGCACGGCCGCAGTCCTACGAGATGATCGGCCCGCTGTCGCACCGGATCCTGTCCGACCTGTCCCTGGACATCGCCTTCATCGGCGTGGACGGGATCGACGAGACCGGCGCCACCGCCCACCACGAGGGCGAGGCGAACATCAACCAGCTGATCGTCAGCCGGGCCGCGAAGGTGGTCGTGGTGGCCGACTCCTCCAAGCTCGGGCAGCGGGCGTTCGCCCGGATCTGCGAGCTGAGCGAGATCGACACCCTCGTCACCGACGCCCAGGCCGACGAGTCCCAGCTGACCGTCTTCAAGGAAGCCGGCATCGACGTCATCCGCGCCTGACCTCACTCCGCACCTCCCCTCACTGGGTCCGGTTTGCCTGCTGAGGACGATCATATCTGATTCAAGGTCACCTGTAATGAGCAAGAGTGCGCAGTCTCCGCGCGGGAGACACGGAATGCGGACCTCGTGCCGCTAGGCTTCGGTTCAGCATGAGTACCGCAGCCGCAGAACACCCCGCAGATCCTTGGGAGGGCATCATCGCCACCGGCATCGACCCGACGTCCTGGGCGTACGCCGAGGACTACACCGGTGAAGGCGAAGTCGTCACCGGTGCGCGGGCGAGCGCCGCTGAAAGCGGAGTGGTCCCGATCGGACCCGGCTCGTCCGCCGCGCTGAGCATGCTCGCCGCCGGCGTCGGCGCCAAGGCGGTGGTCGAGATCGGCACCGGCACCGGTGTCTCCGGGCTGGCCCTGCTGCGCGGGATGCGCACCGACGGCACCCTGACCACGGTCGACATCGACGCGGAGAACCAGCGGCTGGCCCGCAAGACGTTCCTCGACGCCGGCGTGCCGTCGAACCGGTTCCGCCTGATCGCCGGCGCCGGGCTGGACGTGGTCACCCGGCTGACCGACGGGCACTACGACCTGGTCTTCTGTGACGCCGACCGCCGCGAGAACACGGCGTACCTGCACGAGGCCCTCCGGCTGCTGCGCCCCGGCGGCGTCGTCGTCTTCGCCGGCATCCTCTCCGGCGGCCGCGTCGCCGACCCGGCCATCCGCGACCCCGACACCACCGCCCTCCGCGACCTGATCCGCGCCGTCCGCGACGACGACGACCTCGTCTCCGCCCTCCTCCCCACCTCCGAAGGCCTCCTCACCGCCGCCAAACGCCTCAGCTGACAACTACAGCTAGTGCAAGATTGGCCACCGAGTGCGGTCGATAGGCGGTAGAAACATGCTAAAGAAACCAACAAATACGCTAAAGTGACCTCTGATTAGTAAATTTGTTGGTTTCTTTGGAGGATCGGATGCGCTCGTTCGCGGACCTGGATCGCGTGATCGGGCAGGTGCCGGCCGGCGTCGTCATGCAACTGCGCTCGATCGATACCGGCAGAGGCAGCGAGGCGCTGTACCGCAACCAGCTTCCGGCCCTCCTTACCGAGCTCGCCAACCGCGCGCGGATCCAGAGCATCACCGCGTCATCGGCAATCGAAGGCGTCGTCGTACCGGACGCTGCACGGGCTGAACGCATCATCGAAGGTCGCGCCGGCGTCCTTCGCACCAGAAGCGAGCAAGAGCTCGCCGGTTACCGCAAGGCGCTGGACTATCTGTTCCAGGAGGACTGGCATCCGCTCGGCCTCGGCCTGCTCCTCCACCTGCACCGCCTGCTCTGGTCGGAGACGGCCTACCCCGGCGGTCAGCTGAAGACCGACGACAACCTCGTCGTGGATCGTTCGCCGGACGGAAGTACGACGGTTCGGTTCGTCCCGGTGCCGGCGGCGAAAACCGACGCCTACCTGAAAGACCTGATCGATCGGTACCTGGCCGCTCAGCGGGCGGGCCGGCACCATCCGGTTCTCCTGGTCGGCCTGATGGTCCTCGATCTCCTGGTCATCCATCCGTTCGCGGACGGCAACGGCCGGGTCGCCCGGGCTCTGACCAACGCCGTGCTGGTCGACGCGGGCTACGAGGTCTGTCGATGGGTTTCTCTCGAGCAACTCATCGCTGACTCCGCCGACTCGTACTACGACGCGTTGCTCCGATCGACCCATGACTGGCATCAAGATGCGGCAGATCCCTGGCCATGGCTGTCGTACTTCGTGACCACACTGGCGTCGGCATATCAGGCCTTCGCCCGCCGAGCGGCGGCCGATCGTTCAGGAGGGACGAAGCAGGATCGAGTTCGGCAGCATGTGCTCAAGCATGCGGCCGCGGTCTTCAAGGTTTCGGAGGTTCGGGCAGCGCTTCCGGGTGTGAGCGACCAAACCATCCGATTGGTGCTGGAGCAGCTCAGGAACGAGGGAAAGGTCAATTCCACCGGAGCAGGTCGCGGCGCGGTCTGGATTCAAGTCCCCGATCAGGACTGATCTCCGACGCGACTCAACAGGCAGGAGCAACCATGGGCACCGGCGGGTTGGGCGAGTATTTGCGGGCCAGGCGGGGGCGGTTGCGGCCTGAGGATGTTGGGTTGGTGTCCGGGGGACGGCGGCGGGTGGTGGGGTTGCGGCGGGAAGAGGTCGCGCTGCTTGCGGGAATCAGTCCGGAGTACTACCTGCGGCTGGAGCAGGGGCGGGATCTGCATCCGAGTGACCAGGTCCTGGCGAGCCTTGCCGAGGCGTTGCGGCTCGACAGCGACGCGACGGCGTACCTGCGGGCCATCGCGCGGCCGGCCAGGCCGCGGCGGTCGAAGGACACTGCGAGCCGGCATCTGCAGGCGTTGATCGACGGGTGGCCGACGCCGGCGGCGTACGTGCAGGGCCGGGGGTTCACCGTGCTGGCCGCGAACCGGCTTGCGGTGGCGTTGTCGCGGCACTTCTCGGTCGGGTCCAACACGTTGCGGGCCGCGTTCCTCGAGCCGGACCTGCGGGAGCTCTATCGCGACTGGGACGGGATGACCGCGAAGACCGATCCTTTCCGGCGCTCTCTGGGCCGGCCATGACGTGAAGGTGCGGGACGAAGGCATCACGAAGTTCCTCCGTCCGCAGGTCGGCCGGCTCGATCTGCGGTACCAGAAGTTCGTGCTGCCCGAGTCCGATCAGCTCCTGGTCACCTATCACGCCGATCCCGGCGGCCCTTGATCGTTCCGGCGCGCGACGGAACCTTGCGAGTACTGCGCGCAGCCCGTGACGCCGGCGTCCGTCGCGTCGTACTGACGTCGTCGTTCGCCGCGATCGGTTACGGCCACGACGGTCCTGGGCCGTACGACGAGGCGACCTGGACCAACCTGGACGCGCCGATCGGTGCCTATGTGAAGTCGAAGACCGTGGCGGAACGCGCGGCCTGGAAGTACGCCGTCGCCGCGGGGCTCGAGCTGACCGTGATCAACCCGACCGGCATCTTCGGTCCCGCTCTCGGGCCTGACTTCGCCAGTTCGCTCGGCGTCATCACCGCACTGCTGGAGGGCCGCCTCCCGTTCCTGCCCGACCAGCGGTTCGGTGTGGCCGACGTCCGCGATGTGGCGGCTCTGCCCCTGGTCGCGATGACCGACGATCGGGCCGCCGGTCAGCGGTTCATCGCCTCTGGCGGCTATTCGTCGATGGCCGGGATCGCCGGGATTCTGCGGTCCAGGCTCGGGGCCGACGCGGCGAAGGTGCCCACGCGCCGGATTCCGACCTGGTTGCTGAAGGCTGTCGCGCTCGTCGTACGTCCGTTGCGTGCGCTCGCCCGGGATGCGGGCGTCCGCCGCGAACCGCGGCTCGGTAAGGCGACCCGGGTCCTCGGCTGGTCGCCACGGCCGGTCGAGGGCACGATCGTCGACACCGCTCGGAGTCTTCTCCCGTACCTCAGCCGGTGAAGTGTTAGTTCGTGCCAGGCGTCGCAGTGGGGTCTCTGCGGACGTTACGGTGTTCGGGACGGGCGGGTACGCCGGTCTCCGCGGTCCGCCCCTCCGTTCCGGAGCGGGAGATGCCCAGTAGCAGGGAGCACGTGGAGGCCGCAGATGCCGTGGCGAAAGTCGTTGAAGGACTACCGCCTCGCCCTCCAGACGCTGGTCGTCGTCGCGGTGCTGGTCGGGATCCGGGCCGTGCTGTGGAACATCGGGGTCGAGGGCATCGGCCAGACCGCGCTCGCCTCGAGCATCATCGCCGGCGGTGTGTTCGTGATGGCGCTGGTGATCGCCGGGACGCTGTCGGACTACAAGGACGCCGAACGCGCCCCCACCGACCTCGCGGCCGGCCTGTACGCGATCCTGCGTGAATGCGAGTCGATGAGCCGCGTGTGGGGGTCGCCGAACCTGCACTCGCTGCGGGAGCGGCTCATCGGCGTCGTGGACGCACTAAGGCAGGACATCAGCGCAGGTGACACCCGGAAGTGCCAGGACGCGATCGAACAAGTCTCAGAGTCGTTCCTCGAACTGGACGAGTCCGACGCCCCCGCCAACTACGTCGTACGGTTACGGGCCGAGCAGGCCGGTCTGCGCAAGTCCGCCCTGCGGGTCTACCACATCCAGCGCGAGGAGTTCCTGCCCTCGGCGTACGCGATGATCGTCTCGTTCGTGGTGATGATCCTGCTGCTGCTGATGTTCACCAGGATCGGGGGCCAGACGGAAACCCTGGTGACGCTGGGGTTCCTGTCGTTCTTCTTCCTCTACTTGCTCCGGCTTCTCAACGTCATCAACAAGCCCTTCAAAGTCGGTCAGGAGCGCGGGGACGACGACGTCAGCCTGTTCCTGCTGTACGAGTTCGTGGTGCACGCCCGGATGGCCGATCAGGACCTGACCACCGCCGAGGTCGTCGAGATCGCGGAACAGATCGAGGAGGCCGAGGCCGCCCCGGTCGACGACGAGGCGAAGCTGCCCGGGCGGAGCGACGAGGCCCCGGCCAGCCTCGACGACGTCATCGATGACGTCACCGCCCAACCACGCCGCGATGCCTGAGGCCGACCCCCTCAGCTGTCGACGTGCCAGGGGCGTGGGTCGTCGCGGAGCAGTGAGTAGACGAGGACGTCGAGGTTGCGGCCGGCGTTGAAGAACGCTCCACGAGCGGTGCCTTCGAGCTGGAAGCCGCATTTCTCTGCGATCCGCCGGCTGGGAGTGTTCTCGGGGACGATCACCAGGGAGAGGCGGTTGACCTTCTTCGAGCCGAACAGGTAGTCGACCAGCAGGCAGACCGCCTCGGTCGTGTAACCCTGGCCGGCGTGCTCCGCGCCATAAAGCTGGTAAGAGAGTTCGTAGGCGTCCCAGTAGCCCACCGACTTGAAGAACTCGATGTGGCCGACCATGACCTCGCTCCGGTCCCAGATCAGCAGGGTGCCCTCGTCGCGCTGCCAGAATCCGGTCTCGGCGTACGTCCGCCGCAGTACCGGCTCCGACTGGACACCGAGCGGGAAGTACGCACCGCGGGTGGACATCTCGGTGTGCGCGGTGATGAAGACCTCGAGATCGCGTTCACGCACCGGACGCAACACAATCCGTTGTCCGTTGAGCATGATGCTCAGCTTGTCAGTCGGGTGAGTTCGGTGGTGACCTCGTGCCAGGAGTCGCTCAGAGGGTCTATGAGGTCGTAGTGGCCGGCGTGTTCTACGCGGATCAGGCGGGCGGTGGGGTGGGCGGTGAAGTAGGACTCGGTCAGGGTGATCGGGACGCGGGTGTCGGCGGTGCCGTGGATGAGGGCGACCCGGGCGATCGGGGCGGGCAGGTGCGCCGGGTCGAGGTCGTTGCGTACGCCGCTGCCGATGAAGTCCTGTACGGCGCCGTCGTCGAGGCCGAGGCGGTCAGCCATCAGCAGGTCGGCCACCGGGGCCAGCGCGATCAGGCCGCGGAGGCGAACCGGGTTCAGCGTAGACGCGGCCCACAAGGCGAGTTGCCCCCCTGCGGAGTGGCCGATCATCACGTAGCCGGCGTGGACGTCGACCAGGTCGGGCAGCGCGTCGAGCGCCGTACGGACGTCCGACGTCGTGACATCGGGATCACCGGGCTCGCGGCGGTACTCCAGGGACAGCACGGGCCAGCCGAGGTCGGCCAGCGCTTCACCGAGCGGGCGAGCATGCGTCCGGTCGTACTCCGGCCGCCAGAAACCACCGTGCACGAACACGACCAGCGGCCGGTACTCCTTCGCGTGCCAGTAGTCGATCACCTGGTCCGCGTGGTCGCCGTACCGGAGCTCCTCGTCGGGCTCGCGCGCTTCACGCGACAGTACCGATCGGTCTTCACTCATCAGACCTCCCGAGATAGCGCAATGCGTTCCCGGACAGCAGCTTGTGCTGCTGGTCCGCGGTCAGGAAACCGGCCTTCCGTACCACCTCCCCGACCGGCCGCTCACCCAGTGGATAGGGATAATCACTGCCGACCAGAACGCGGTCTTCCCCCAAGGTATCGACAAGTAGCCGTAAAGGCGCTGATTCAAACACGACCGTGTCGACGAAGAACCGGTCCAGATAGTGCGATGGTGGGTGCTCGGAGCAACCACGGACGATGTCGCCGCGCCGGTGCCAGGCGTTCTCCAGCCGCCCGAGCCAGAACGCGAAACTCCCGCCACCGTGAGCGAAACAGATCCGCAGGGACGGCGGCAGCGCGTCGAAGGCACCCCCGAGGATCATCGCGAGTACAGACAGATGGGTCTCGGCCGGCATCCCGGTCAGCCAGCGAGCCATCCAGCGGTCCAGCCGTGGACCGCCGGGCATGTCCCACGGATGCACCAGCACCGGCGTCCCGGTCTCGGCGCAGTGGTTGAGGAAGGCAACGATTCCGGGGTCGTCGAGATCCTTGTCGCCAACGTGGTTGCCGATCTCGACGCCCACATGTCCGGCGGCCCGGCAGCGATCCAGCTCGGCACACGCAGCGTCCGGATCCTGCAACGGCACCTGGCAGAACGGCACGAAACGGCTGTCCCCGGCGAGCGTCTCCAGAGTGAGATCGTTGAAGATCCTGGCCAGCTTGACCGCCTGATCAGCCGGCCGGTCGTACCCGAAGAACACCGGCGTCGGCGACACCACCTGTACGTCGATGCCGTCGGCATCCATGTCCGCACGCCGGGTCGCCGGATCCCAAGCCGGTGGGCCGATCGGGCGGAACTCGGTCGAGCCGACCATGATCATCGCGGCCCGCTCGGAGTCGATCCGCAACCACGGCCAGCCGTCCCCACCGCACGCGACCGAGAGATCCGGCCACCCCTTCGGCACTAGGTGGGTGTGGACATCAACAGCCATCAGCCCTTACCCGGGTGCACAGTGCCGCAGTCGGGGCAGGTACGGGCGTCCTCGCTCTCGTAGAAGGCCTTGAACACCGGCGGCAGGTCGGCGACGATGTCGGTCACCTGGAGCTCGACCTCGTGCACGATCGCGTTGCAGTTCTCGCAGTACCAGCGGAACTTCTCCAGCACCCCGGGCTCACGAACACGCTCCATCACCAGGCCGATCGACTCCGGACCGCGCTGCGGCGAGTGCGGCATGTTCCGCGGCAGCACCCACATCTCACCCTCGTTGATGTCGACCCTGGCCGGCCCGTCGTCGGTCATCACATTGACGTGCAGGTGTCCCTTGATCTGGTAGAAGAACTCCTCGTACGGGTCGACGTGGAAGTCGGTCCGCTGGTTCGGCCCGCCGACCACCATGGTGATGAAGTCGTCCCCGGTCGGGAACATCTGCTTGTTGCCGACCGGGGGCTTCAGCAGGTGCTTGTTCTCCTCGATCCACTGCGGAAAGTTCGTCGACTCCAGATTGACCATCACTCGCTCCTTTGCGGGCTGTGTTCTTTTGGAACGGCCGCCACGGCCTGGATTTCGATCAGCAGCTGGGGATGCGGCAGCTGATGAACTGCGACGGTCGTCCGGCTCGGCCCGGACTCGTCGAAGAATTCGCCGTACACCTCGTTGTACCCGCCGAAGTCGTTCATCGACACCAGGTACGTCGTCACGCTGACAAGGTCCTCGAGTCCCGCCCCCACGGCCGCCAGGATGTCCGCGATGTTCGCCAGCACCGCGCGCGTCTGCTCCCGGATGTCCAGCGAGACCGTCCCCGATGAGTCCACCGAAGCCCCGGCGATCGTGTTGTCCGGCCGCCGGCTCGATGTCCCCGAAACGAACGCGAACCCGCCGCTGACCTTCACATGCGGAAACCGCCCCCGCGGCACCGCCTTCCCCGGTACGACGGTCATGTGAGCTCCACGCAGACGTTGGTCGGCTCGGAGTAGAAGTCCAGCGAGTGCCGACCGCCCTCGCGCCCGACCCCCGACAACTTCATGCCACCAAAGGGTGTCCGCAGATCGCGGAGGAACCAGGTGTTGACCCAAACAATGCCAACGTCCAGGGCTGGGCCGGCGCGGTGGGCGCGGCCGACGTCACGCGTCCAGACCGTTGCTGCCAGCCCATAATCGGACCCGTTGGCGAGCGCGTACGCCTCCTCCTCGGTGTCGAACGGAGCGATGTGGCAGATCGGCCCGAAGATCTCCTCCGTGTTCGTCCGCGCGTCCGGCGGCAGCCCAGTGACGACAGTTGGTTGCACGTAGCAGCCACCGTCACGGGCGTCACCGAACGACGGTACGCCGCCACCCGCGAGTACCTCGGCTCCCTCGGTCCGCGCGAGGTCGTAGTACGACAGAACCTTGTCGCGGTGTTGTTTGGAGATCAGCGGCATGTTCATGGTCGCCTCGTCGGCAGGCCACCCGTAGGTCAGCTCGGACGCCCGCGCGGCCAAGCGCTCGACGAACTCCGTGAAGACAGGGCGTTCGACGTACAAGCGTTCGGTGCACAGGCAGACCTGGCCGCCGTTGGTGAAGACCGAACGTACCGATCCCTCGACGGCCGCATCCAGCGACGCGTCGGCGAAGACCAGCCCGGCGTTCTTCCCACCGAGCTCGAACGAGACGGCCTTGACCCGGTCCGCCGCGACCTTGGCGATCGCCGTACCGGTCGCGGACTCGCCCGTGAACGTGATCGCATCCACGCCCGGATGCCGGGTCAGGTACTCCCCCGCCGACGACGGGCCGAACCCGTGCACGAGGTTGAAGACGCCGGGCGGTACGCCGGCCTCCGCCATCACCTCGGCCAGCACGGTCGCCGACGCCGGCGTCTCTTCGGACGGCTTGACGATCACAGCGTTGCCGCAGGCAAGCGCCGGCGCGACCTTCCAGGTCAGCAGCAGCAACGGCAGGTTCCACGGTACGACGATCGCCACCACGCCGACGGGTTTCCGGACCGCGTAGTTCAACGCCCGCCGCCCGTCGGGCAACACGGTCGTATACGACTCGGTCGGCGCCGTCGTCGCGAAGTCGGCGAAGGCCCGGAAGTTGGCTGCCCCGCGCGGGATGTCCAGCGTCCGCGCCTGACTGATCGACTTGCCGGTATCGCCCACCTCGGCCGCGACCAGGTCGTCGAACCGCCGTTCCAGCCCGTCCGCGACGCGGCGCAGAACCGCCGCCCGCTCCTGCTCGCTGAGACGTCCCCAAGGCCCGCGCAAAGCCGCCCGGGCCGCGCTCACCGCCGCGTCCACCGTCGCCGCGTCAGCCTCACACACGTCGAAGATCTGCTCCCCCGTCACCGGCGAGATCTTCGCGAACGTCGACGCGCTCTCCACGAAGTCTCCGTCGACGAAGTGCCGCAACAATCCGACCGAGTTGGGTTGCCCGGTCAGCAACTCAGGTGTCCACAAGCTCATCGCCGGCCCCACTTTCGCGCCAACCCGAGGAGTACACCGGCCGCGGCGACCGCTCCCAGGCCCAGCACCTGGTGCTGCCGCTTCACCCGCTCCTGCACCTCCGCGTACGGCGTGGTGGAGAACGACACGAGCTCGTAGCGGGACACGTACCGGCCGGGTAGCAACCGCTCCAGGGCGTGTTCGACGCGCTTGGTCAGCCGGAAGACCGGGGACGCCACCTTGTCGCGCATCTCGATGAAATTGGCCAGCGCCATGCCGGCGATGGCCTCGGTGTTCTCGCGGCGGCGTGCCTCGAACAACGGCAGCGCCCGGGCCCACGAGCCGCCGGTGTCGTCGAGGCACCGGTCCAGCTCGACCACGTCCTCGAAGGCGCAGTTGGCGCCCTGGCCGTAGAACGGGACGATCGCGTGGGCAGCGTCTCCGAGCAACGCCGTACGCCCGTGAGCCTGCCAGGGCAACGTGTGGACGGTGCCGAGCACGCCGACCGGGTTGTGCAGATAGTCGTCGACGAGATCCGGTGCCAACGGCAACAGATCCGGGTAGTTCACCCGGAAGTGCTCTTCGATCCCGGCAGCGTCCGTCAACGCATCGAAGGACCCGGCCGGCCAGAACAGCGTGCAGGTGAAGGATCGATCCGGGTTCGGCAGCGCGATCATCATCGAGGTCCCGCGCGGCCAGATGTGAAGCGCGCCCGGATCGAGTGCGAAATCGCCGGCTACGGCAGGGATCGAGAGCTCCTTGTAGCCGTAGTCGAGGAAGTCGACGTCCTCGGCAACGACACCTTCGGCAAGCAATTGCTCACGGACCGCGGAGCCGGCTCCGTCCGCACCGAGCACCACGTCAGCCGAAGCCGACACCTTGCCCGATGGCGTGGCGAAGACCATCCGCCCGGCCTGCGAGTCCAGCTCCACCAGCCGATGCTCGAAGACGACGCTGACTCCGGGGGCATCCGAAGCCGCCGACAGCAAGGCGTTGTTCAGTGCGCCCCGGCTGATCGAGTTGATCGCCCGATCGCCGGACGCCGAGTAGGCCTGGAAGTCCAGTGGCCCGGCGACCGGATGGATCATCCGCCCCTTCATCGGTAAGGCGTCCGCCATCACCTGGTCGACCAGGCCGATCCGCCGCAACGCATCCAGTCCGCGCTCGGAGATCGCCAGGTTGATCGACCGGCCGCGTTCCGCCGTACCGATGCGGGGATCCGGGCGACGCTCGTACAACGTCACCTGCAGTCCACGCCGGGCCAGGAAACACGCCAGCAGACTTCCGGTCAGCCCTGCCCCGACGATCGCGACCTTCATGCCGGCACCACCTCAGCCAGAGCGGACGCGGCGCGCCAGCAGTCGTGGTACGTCGAGTACAGCGGCACCGGTGCAAGCCGCAGTACGTCGGGCTCCCGCGCATCCGCGATCACGCCGTGCTCGAACCGCAACCGCCGCGCCAAGTCACCCGCCCGCATCCCATCGACCTTCAAGGACAACTGAGCTCCCCGTCGCGCAGGGTCGGACGGCGTGATCACCCGGAAGGGACAGCCGTTGGCCAAGAGCTTCTCCAGGTACGCCGTCAGCCGCAGACTGCGCTCCCGCAGGACCCCGATGCCGACCTTGTCGAAGATCTCCAGCGACGTCCGGACCGGGCTCATCGAGAAGATCGGCGGGTTCGACACCTGCCAGGCGTCCGCGGACGCGGGCGGCCGCGACTCGGGTGTCATCTCGAACCGGGTCGACGGGTCGGTGCTCCACCAGCCCTCGAACCGCGGGAGGTCCCCACCGACGTGCCGCTCGTGCACAAAAGCACCCGCGAGCGCGCCCGGCCCCGAGTTGAGGTACTTGTACGAACACCACGCCGCGAAGTCCACACCCCAATCGTGCAACGCCAACGGGACATTTCCGGCCGCGTGCGCGAGATCCCAGCCGACGATCGCCCCGGCCGCGTGACCGGCCTTGGTGATCGTGGGGATGTCCATCAGCTCGCCGGTCAGGTAGTTCACGCCGCCCAGGAGGACCAGGGCCACGTCGCCACCCAGTTGCTCGACGACGTCCGCCGTACGCAGGGAGTCTTCGCCGGGCCGGGGCCGCAGGCGGATGATCGCGTCCTCGGCGTCGTACCCGTGGAAACGAGCCTGGGAGCGGACGGCGTAGCTGTCGGAGGGGAAGGCGGAGTCCTCGATCACGATCCGGTGCCGCGAGCGGGTCGGGCGGTAGAACGACACCATCAGCAGGTGCAGGTTGACGGTGAGCGAGTTCATCACGACGGTCTCACTCGGCAGCGCACCGACCAGGCGCGCCGCGGGACCGGTCAGCAGCTCGTGGTACGGCAGCCAGGGCCGCTCGGCGTCCAGGTGCCCCTCAACGCCGAGGGCAGCCCACACGTCCAGGTCCTCGAGCAGCTCGATCCGGGTCGCGCGCGGGCGCAGACCGAGCGAGTTGCCGGCGAAGTAAGCCACCTCGGGGTAGTCGCCACCCTGCGCCGGCGGTACGTCGAACAGTTCGCGGTGCCCCGGATCCGTGGCATCGAGCTCCAATGCCTCAGTCTCCGTGCTCACGCCTTGGCAACCTCGTCTTCTGACTCGTCGGACGGGGCAGCGGCCTTCGGCGGATCGATCACCTGGCCCTTGCCGAGCACGGTGACGCCGCCCTTGGAGACGGTGAAGCCGCGTTCGCGGTCGTGATCCGGGTCGACGCCGATCTCGACGCCGTCCGGCACGATCACGTTCTTGTCCAGGATGACGTTCTTCAGGACGGCGTTCGCACCGATCTTGCAGTTGTCCATGATCACCGCGCGCTCGATGAACGCGCCGGCGCTGACGATCACGTTGGAGCCGAGCACCGAGTGCTCCACGGTCGCACCGGACACGATCGAGCCCTGGCAGACGATCGACTCGCCGACGGTCGCGTCGTCGGTGAACTTCGCGCCCGGCAACTGCGGGTGCGAGGTGAAGATCGGCCAGTCGGAGTTGTAGAGGTTGAACACCGGCTGGATCGAGACCAGGTCCATGTGCGCCTCGTGGTACGAGTCCAGTGACCCGACGTCGCGCCAGTACGAGCGATCGCGGTCCAACGCGCCCGGTACGTCGTTGTCCTTGAAGTCGTAGACACCGGCCTTGCCCTCGGCAACCAGCATCGGGACGATGTCGCCGCCCATGTCGTGCCGGGACGCCGGGTTGGCGGCGTCCTTGCGCAGCGCCTCCACCAGGACGTCGGCGCTGAACACGTAGTTGCCCATCGAGGCGAACGTCTCGTCCGGCGAGTCCGGCAGGCCCGGCGGGTCGGCCGGCTTCTCCAGGAACTCCTCGATCGAGTGCCCGTCCGGGCCGGTCTTGATCACGCCGAACTCGGTCGCCTCGACCCGTGGCACCCGGATCCCGGCCACGGTCACGCCGTTCCCGCGCTCGAGGTGCGCCTGCACCATCTGGGAGGCGTCCATCCGGTAGACGTGGTCGGCACCGAACACCACGATCACATCGGGCTTGTGGTCGTTGATCAGGTTCATCGACTGGTAGATCGCGTCCGCGCTGCCCTGGTACCACTGCGGGCCGAGCCGCTGCTGGGCCGGTACACAGGTGACGAAGTTGCCCAGCAGTGTCGACATCCGCCAGGTGAGCGTGACATGCCGGTCGAGCGAGTGCGACTTGTACTGCGTCAGGACACAGAGGTTCCGGTAGCCGGCATTGACCAGGTTGGACAGCACGAAATCGATCAGGCGATAACTGCCTCCGAACGGGACGGCCGGTTTGGCCCGGTCCCCGGTCAGCGGCATCAGCCGCTTGCCCTCACCGCCGGCCAGCACGATTCCGAGAACTCTGGGCGCCTTTGCCATGTCCGCACCTTAGCTCCGGATCCCCGGGGGCATAAGCGCTTGCGAGTGTCGCGACACTGTAAAGATGCCGATCCTTGTCGTACCGTCCACTGCTGTTCACCGTGGGTTCCTGGCCGCTTGGGACGAGGCCGGGCCGCAGGAGGAGCGGTGGATGGGCGCGCGGTCGGTGGCCGGTCCCGAGGAGGAGTGGACCCGGCAGCAGGCGGCCGATCCGGCCGAGTTCGCCCGGATGGTAGAGGTGATCAGGACCGAGGCGGAACCGGAGACCGAGCTGCCGGCCGGGATCGTGCACCAGACCGTGCTCTGGTTCGTCGACGGCGTCGAGTGGCTCGGCCGGCTGTCCATCCGGCACGACCTCACCGCCGCCCTGACCGAGGTCGGCGGCCACATCGGGTACTACGTGCGCCCGTCGGCCCGGCGCCGGGGGTACGCGACCCAGATGCTGACCCAGTCACTACCGATCGCGGCGGCTCTCGGCATCGACCCGGCGCTGGTGACCTGCGACACCGGCAACGTCGCCTCGCGCAAGGTGATCGAGGCGGCCGGCGGCGAATTGGAAGACGAACGACACGGAAAGCTGCGGTTCTGGGTGCCGACAGAGCTCAGATGATGTCCTAAGGTCGGCTGCATGAAGGTCGCCATCCTGACGCGTGAGTTTCCTCCGGATGTGTACGGCGGGGCAGGGGTGCACGTGGACTTCCTGGTCCGCGAGCTGCGCCGGCTGATCGACGTGGACGTGCATTGCATGGGCGAGCCCCGGCAGGGCGCGACCGCGCACTCCGAGGACGACCCACGGATGCCGAACGCGAACGCGGCGCTGCGCATCCTGTCCACGGACCTCACGATGACGGCGGCGGTCGGCGACGCACAGCTCGTGCACTCCCACACCTGGTACGCGAACATGGCCGGCCACTGGGCCAAGCTCCTGTACGACGTCCCGCATGTGGTGACCGCGCACTCGCTGGAGCCGCGCCGCCCGTGGAAGGCCGAGCAGCTCGGCGGTGGCTACCGGCTGTCCGGCTGGGCCGAGCAGACAGCGTACGAGGCGGCCGACGCCGTCGTCGCGGTGAGCCGGGGGATGCGCGACGACGTCCTGGCCTGCTACCCGTCGATCGACCCGGCCAAGGTGCACGTGATCTCGAACGGGATCGACGCCGACTTCTACCGCCCGGACCCGAAGACCACGGTGCTCGAGCGGCTCGGGGTCGACCTGAACCGCCCGTACGTGACGTTCGTCGGCCGGATCACCCGGCAGAAGGGTGTCCCGCACCTGCTCCGGGCCGGTCTGCGGCTGGATCCGTCGGTGCAGCTCGTACTGCTGGCCGGCGCGGCCGACACAGTCGAGCTGAAGGCCGAGACCGATGCGCTGATCGACGACCTCAAGGCTGCCCGCGACGGCGTGTTCGTGGTCTCCGAGATGCTGCCGCGCGAGGAGGTCCGGCAGGTGCTGACGCACGCGCTGGCGTTCTGCTGCCCGTCGATCTACGAGCCGCTCGGCATCGTCAACCTGGAGGCGATGGCGTGCGAGACGGCCGTCGTGGCCAGTGCGGTCGGCGGTATCCCCGAGGTGGTCGACGACGGCGCGACCGGCATCCTCGTCCCGTACGACGAGAATGACATCGACACCTTCGAGCGCGGTCTGGCCGCGGGGATCAACGCGCTGGTCGACGACCCGGCCAAAGCCGAGGCGATGGGCAAGGCCGGCCGGGAGCGCGCAGTCTCGCAATTCGGCTGGGACGCCGTCGCGGATCGGACCGTGCAGCTGTACAACAGCCTGCTCGGGTAGGGAAAACCCCACCTCCGCCCGGGGGTTCGCACCATCGTCCAGGCGGCGGCCTGGAGGTTGGGTTGAGGCATGACTTCTCGCCTGACCAGGACGGTCGCCGCCACCCTCGCCACCGCAGCCCTGCTCGCCTTCCCGCTCTCGGCGTACGCCTCGGTCACCGAGCCGACGCTGTCCGAGGCTGCCGTCACCAGCATGCACGCGGTGCGGGGTGCCCTCGTGTCCGCGGTCCCGGTCGCCACTCTGACGGCCGCTCAGTTGGACGCCGCCGCGGCCGACTTCCCCGATGCCCCACCGGCTCGGTACGGCGTCACGGTGTACCGCTTGATCTACCGCACGATCGACCACAACGGCCGGCCGACCACCGCGAGCGGCATCGTCGTGCTTCCCGACGGGCGCCGGGGCGCGCTCACGGTCGCGGAGTACCTGCACGGCACCAACGCGACCAAGGCCTACGCGGCGTCCCTGGACGACACCTCGACGGATCGCCTGGTGACCGCGCTCTTCGCCGGCGCGGGCCTGGTCGGCGTCGCGCCCGACTACCTGGGCCTCGGGCTCGGTCCGGGACTGCACCCGTACATCGACACCAAGACCGAGACCACCGCGTCCGCGGACCTGTTGCTTGCGGCCCGGACCTTCGCGGCCAAGCACGGGGTCACGCTCAAGCGGGACGTCCTGGTCACGGGGTTCTCGCAGGGCGGCCGAGCCTCGCTCGCTCTCGGGCGGGCGCTGAGCCGCGGCGAGGCCGGGCCGTTCCGGCTCGGTGCGCTGCAGGCCGTCGCCGGACCGTACGACCTGCTCGGCAGCGAACTGCCGGCAACCTTCGACGGCGGTGTCGCGCCCGCAACCGCGGCGTTCTACCTGGCGTACTTCGTCACGGCCTTGAACCGGACGGTTGGCCTGTACGACGACCCGCGCGAGGCCTTCCAGGAGCCGTACGCCGACACCGTCGAGGGACTGTTCGACGGAACGCACCCTGATGAGGAGATCGTCACCAAGCTGCCGGACTCACCGGAGAAGCTGTTCACACCGAAGTTCGCTGAGCGGCTGAAGCACCCCACCGGCCGCTTCCTGCGGGCCTTGCGCGCTGCTGACCAGATCTGCCACGACTGGACTCCGCGCGTACCGGTCCATTTCTACAGCGGCACGAAGGACACCGACGTCGTCGCCGCCAACGCGGACTCCTGCGCGACCTCGCTGCGGGCCCGCGGTGCCAAGGTCACCGTCCACTCGATGGGCGCGGTCGACCACTTCGGCACGGCGTTCGCGGCGTTCCCGCAGATCATTCGGGCCTTCGGTCGGTGGGCTTGATGGTCCGCTCAGGAACCTCGTCGGCGGTGAGGCTCCCCAGTAACGCGAGCGACTCGACGTCGCGGGACCCCGGCACGGCATGGAAGACGACCAGAGTGATGTTGTCGGTGCCACCAATCGTGAGCTTGTCCGAGCGGAGGTCGAGGTCACCGACGGCGGGATGGGTCAGCTGGCTCAACCGGCCGCGCCTCGGACGCACGTCGTGCCGCGCCCACAGCTGCCGGAACCGGTCGCTGCGCAGCGACAGATCTCCGACCAGCTCCTTCAGGCGCGGGTCGTGCACATCAGGCCCAAGCTCGGTGCGGAGGATCGCGACGCCTTCCTCGGTCAGGTCGTCCCAGTCCCGGCGGAGCTCCTGTTCCCTGGGATCGAGTAGGACGGCGGAGAGGAGATTCACGCCGACGGCATAGTTCGGGGACAACGCCGCGCACAACGCGTTGACCGCGAGGACATCGGTGTACTTGTTCTGCACGTAGGCAGGGTTGTTCGGCCAGCCGTCGATCAGCTCCAGGATGCTGTCCGGCACCTGCGCCCGCGGCCTCGGGGCGACGTGCGGGCGCTCCTGGGCGAGCCCGATCAGGTACGCCGTCGCGTCCGGGTCCAGCCGCAGTACGTCGGCCAGTGCCTCGAGCACCTGCACGGAAGGGTTGCGGTCACGGCCCTGCTCCAGCCGGAGGTAGTAGTCCGAGCTGATCCCGGCCAGCATCGCGACCTCTTCACGCCGCAGCCCCGGCACCCGCCGCAGCCCGACACGCCGGAGGCCGACGTCCTCGGGCTTGACCTGCTCGCGCCGGGCGCGGAGGAACTCACCCAGAGCGTTCGTGCTCTCCATGGCTTCCACGGTAGTCGGAGCGACGCTGCGGTGACTGGGTCCTGTCACTACCAGGAACAACGGGGTACTCCCTGTCGGCGCGGACCCGACGAACAGTGGAGACATGACCAACAAGACCATCACCCTCGCCGACGACCTGACCATCACCCGGATGGGGTACGGCGCGATGCAACTCGCCGGCCCGGGCGTCTTCGGCCCACCGAAGGACCATGACCAGGCGATCGCCGTACTGCGGGAGGCCGTGGAGCTCGGCATCACCCACATCGACACCAGCGACTTCTACGGCCCGACCGTGGTCAACGAGCTCATCAAGGAGGCGCTGTACCCGTACCCGGCGGACTTGCACCTGGTCACCAAGGTCGGCGCCCGCCGCGGCGACGACGGGTCCTGGATCCACGCGCTCGAGCCGGACGACCTGAAGTCCCAGGTGCACGAGAACCTCGAGCACCTCGGGCTGGACGTGCTCGACGTCGTCAACCTGCGGACGGCCGCGCACGACGGCGGTAGCGAGGACTCGATCGCCGAGTCGTTCACCGCGCTGGCCGAGCTGCAGCAGGAGGGCCTGATCCGGCATCTCGGCCTGAGCGGCGTCACCATCACCCAGATCCGCGAGGCGCAGGCCATCGCGCCGGTTGTCACCGTCCAGAACCTCTACAACCTGGTCCGGCGCCAGGACGACGACGTCGTCGACTACTGCGCCGAGCACGACATCGCCTTCGCCTCGTTCTTCCCGCTCGGTGGCTTCAGCCCACTCCAGTCCGAGACCCTCGCCAAGGTTGCCGCTCGCCTGAACGCGACCCCGCAGCAGGTCGCCCTCGCCTGGCTCCTCCAGCGCTCCTCCACCAGCATCGTCATCCCCGGCACCTCGTCGGTCGCCCACCTCCGCGAGAACATCGCAGCCGCCGACCTGACCCTCCCGGCCGACGCCGTAGCCGAACTCAACGCAATCGGCGCCTGATGACGAAGATCGGCTTCATCGGACTCGGCGACAAGAGCTCGGCCGTCGTCGGCCGAGCCATCGCCGGTGCGGAAGGCCTGGCCGACCTCACCGCGCTGGTGCTCGGGGACTGACCTATCCGATGCCGGAGGTCGGCGTGTCGGAGGTCAGCCAGGTGGTGAGGAGGCGGGCGCCGGCGCCGGTGGCACCGATGGAGTACTCGAAGCGGTCGGCGGGAGACTCCGCGATCGACGACAGGTCGAGGTGGGCCCACGGGATGTCGCCGGTGAAGGCCTTCAGGAACAGTGCGGCAGTGATGGAGCCCGGGCCCTTCGAGCTGTTGACCGAGTCGGCGATCGGGGTCGCGATCAGCTCTTCGTACTCCGCGGGCAGCGGCATCCGCCACAGTTCCTCACCGGAGACCCGACCGGCATCGGCGAGGTTGTCCGCAAGTGCGTCATCGGTCGCGAACAGTCCGCCGTACAGCATCGACCCGAGCGACACCTTGATCGCGCCGGTCAGCGTGGCGATGTCGACGAGCACGTCCGGCTTGAGCTCCTGCACGGCGTACGCGAGTCCGTCGGCCATCACCAGCCGGCCCTCGGCGTCGGTGTTCTTCACCTCGGTGGTGCGGCCGCCGTAATGCCGGATCACGTCGTCCGGGCGGTACGACGTACCGGACGGCATGTTCTCGGCCGAGCAGATCAGGCCCGTCACCTTCACCTGGGCGCCGAGCTCGCGCAGCGCCGACATGGTCGCGATCACCGAGCCGCCGCCGGTCATGTCGCGCTTCATCGACACCATGCCCTCGCGCGGCTTCAGCGACAGGCCGCCGGTGTCGTACGTGATGCCCTTGCCGACCAGGACGACGTACGGCGTGTCCTTGGTGTCACCGTCCGGCACATAGTCCAGCCGGATGAACCGCGGCGGCCGGGTCGATCCCTGGCCGACCGCGAGGATGCCGCCGAACCCGTCGGCGGCCAGCTTCTTCTCGTCCCAGACCGTCACCTCGAGACCGGTGGACGCGGCGAGCTCGGTGGCGCGGGCGGCCATCCACGCGGGGTCCTTCTCGTTCGACGGGGTGATCGCGAACTGCCGGGCCAGCCAGCCCGTCCGCCCGATCACGACGCCACGGTCCAGCACCGGCTGCCGCGCCGCCTCCGAGCCGTCGGTCAGGGTGAGGCGGGTCAGCACCGGCTCGCCCGGGTCGA
The DNA here is from genome assembly GCF_040638415.1 of Kribbella sp. NPDC026596. Classification (NCBI taxonomy): domain Bacteria; kingdom Bacillati; phylum Actinomycetota; class Actinomycetes; order Propionibacteriales; family Kribbellaceae; genus Kribbella; species Kribbella sp. NPDC026596. The sequence continues at coordinate 58,503 of NZ_JBEZYF010000039.1, forward strand.
CCGTCTTGAGGGTGTAGCTGAACGATCCCAGGACGACGCCCTCCACGAACGCCTGCAGCGTCGCGTCATCGATGCCCTCGGCAACGACCGTGGTGAGCTCGTCCTTGCCGCGACCGAACCGGGAGATCGCCGCCCCGGCGTGTCGCAGGTCCTTCGCACTACCGTCACCGGCACCGACCAGCAGGATCTCAGTCGCCTCGCCGGTCAGCAGCGGGTACGTCGCCGTCGTGCCGGCTGCTGCGGTGAAGCCGGTGGCCTGCTGTGCCTCGAGCAGTCGGCCGAGATCGACACCGAGGCGCTCACCGGCGTCCTTCGCGGCGGCCGGCAGACCGCCCTCGCCGACCACGATCACCCAGGTCGGGGCACCGTGCACCGGCAGACCTGGCTGCCAGACCACGGCCGGAAGAGTCGGGAACGCGAACGTGCTGCTGCGGCGAGCCACTAGGACGACCTCACTGGAGTTTGATCAAAGGGAGTTGTGCCGGGCCAACCGTAACGACCCCGGCCGGTGCCGAAAAATGGCACCCACCGGGGTCGGAATCATTGGCAGAGGTGCGAGGGCACCCCGGGAGGATCCGGTCAGCCGACGACTGCTTTGAGCGCGTTACCGAGCTCGGTCGCTTCGTCCGCGTTCAACTCGACGACGAGCCGGCCGCCGCCCTCGAGCGGAACCCGCATCACGATCCCCCGGCCCTCCTTGGTGACCTCGAGCGGACCATCGCCCGTCCGCGGCTTCATCGCCGCCATGCGCGCACCCCTTCCCAGTGTCGGTGTTGAGCGACGACACCGCGCGGGAACCGTCGTCGGCGCCGTTGCGGTGATGCGCCGTCGGCGCGTATCGCAGTGTGTATCGGACCCCATTATTCCCGATCACAGGCCAGAGCCGTGCACCATACGGCAGACTCAAGTCTTGTGCACGCCCGTTCAGCCCTTTTCGACCTGTACGGCGACCACCTGCGCGCCCGTGGTGCGCAGGCCCCGGTCGCGGCCCTGGTCCGGTTGCTCGCGCCGCTCGGCGTCCATCCGCCGGCGGTGCGCACCGCGGTCTCCCGGATGGTCCGGCAGGGCTGGCTGGAGCCTGTCCGGCTCGACGGCCAGCCCGGCTACGCCCTGACCTCCCGGGCGCGTCGCCGGCTCGACGACGCGGCCGCCCGGATCTACCGCACCGCCCCCGACGGGACCCCGATCGGCACCGGTGCCGAGGGCTCCGAGGGTTCCGGCGACTGGGACCGGCACTGGCATCTGGGCATCCTCCGCGAGGTGCCGAACGCGCGCCGCCGCGAGCAACTGGCGAGCCAACTCGCCTTTCTGGGTTGGGCTCCGCTGTCCGACGGCGCCTGGGTCGGACTGCGGAACGATGCCGAGGTGGACCAGATCCTCGGCGTGGAAGGAATCGCCGCGGACCGGTTCCGCGCACCGGTCGACTCCCAGGCGGTCGAGTTCGCCCGCCGGGTCTGGCGGCTGGACGAGCTCGGCGCGTCGTACGACGCCTGGCTGATCGAGGCCAAGGCGCTGGTGGACGCTGCCGGCGATGACATGACCACTGACACGACCGACGAGCAGGCGTTCGCGGTCCGGTCCCAGCTGGTGCACGAATGGCGCAAGTTCTTGTTCCGGGATCCGGGGCTGCCGGCCGAGCTGCTGCCCGCCGACTGGGCCGGCACCCGGGCCGCCGCCTTCTTCGATTTCCACGCCGAACGACTGAGCCCCGCGGCCGGGCGTTTCGTCGACGACTGCCTGACGCCGCACTGAAAATCTCACCGAATGTCAAGGAGCTGACCACGATGAGTGACTCCGTCGCCTACGCCGTTGCCGACGGCGTGGCCACCATCACGCTGAACCGGCCGGACGCGATGAACTCGCTCGACACGCCGACCAAGGTCCTGCTCCGCGACACCGTCCAGGCCGCCGCCGAGGACGACGCCGTACGGGTCGTCGTCCTGACCGGGACCGGCCGGGCGTTCTGCGTCGGTCAGGACCTGAAGGAGCACATCGGGCTGCTCCAGGCGAACGACACCGACGCGCTGTGGAGCACGGTGCCGGACCACTACGCTCCGATCGCGCTCGCGCTGGCCGAGATGCCGAAGCCGGTGATCGCGGCGGTGAACGGGGTCGCGGCCGGCGCCGGCGCGTCGATGGCGTTCGCGTGCGACTTCCGGGTGGTGGCGGACACGGCCGGCTTCAACCTTGCGTTCACCGGCATTGCGCTGTCCTGCGACACCGGCATCTCGTGGACCCTCCCCCGTCTGATCGGGCATGCCAAGGCCGTCGAGCTCCTCTACTTCCCCCGCACCATCCCGGCCGCCGAGGCCCTCGACCTCGGCCTGGCGACCTCGGTCGTTCCTGCCGACGAGTTCTTGTCGGCTGTCTCCGACCTGGCCGGCAAGCTCGCCGCCGGGCCGACGGTCGCGTACGGCGCGGTCCGCCAGTCGCTCGGGTACTCGGCGACCCACACGCTGGCCGAGTCCCTCGTCTTCGAGGCCGGCAAGATGCAACTCACCGGCGACACCGAGGACCACCACAACGCGGTCGCCTCCTTCGTCGCGAAGCAGAAGCCAACCTTCAACGGCCGGTAGCCGTACCCGCTCCGTCGTCGCTCGACCTGCGTGGCTGCCTGCTTCCAGCTCTTGTAATCGTTTACGTAAGCGATTACAACCTGACATGTGAGGAAACTGCTGCTGCCTGCCGCCCTGACGGTCGCCACGCTGGTTGGGAGTCTTGTCGTGCCTGGTTCGAGTGCTCAGCCGACTGCCGAGCCCGGAGTGATCAGCCCCGCCGGCGTGCGGTCGGCCACCCTCGGCGAGGACATCAACTACAACGTCTATCTCCCCGCCGGGTACGCCGACTCGTCGCGGCGCTACCCGGTCCTCTATCTCCTGCACGGGCGCGGCGACTCGATGGCGGCCTGGACCCAGGTGAAGAGCCGGCTCGACGAGCTGATCGGGTCCGGCGAGATCCCGCCGACGATCGCGATCATGCCGGACGCACCGTGGAGCAGCCGCGCCAGCTGGTACGTCGACTCCGCGTATCGGGGCGCGGATCCCGGCCGGCCGGTCGAGACGGCGTTCTTCCGCGATCTGATCCCGCACGTGGACGCGTTGTACCGGACGATCGCGGATCGCACCGGGCGCGCGATCGCCGGGTACTCGATGGGCGGGTCGGGCGCTCTGCGCTACGCGCTGGCCCATCCGGAGATCTTCGGCGCGTCGATCGCACTCAGCCCGGCGGTGTACTTCCCGTTGCCACCGGCGGACTCGAGCACCCGGGAATTCGGTGCCTTCGGCAAGGGGAAGGATCCGTTCTCGGAGGCGACGTACCTGCGGTTGAACTGGCCGGCCGCGTTGAAGTCGTTCGCGGCCACCGGACTGCGGTCGCACCTCTACATCGCGGTCGGCGACGACGAGTACAAGAACCCGAACGCGATCGACGCGACCCACGACCTCGACTTCGAGGCGCACGTCGTGTTCAACCAGGCGGTCCGGGTGCCGACGCTGACCTCGGAGTTCCGGGTCATCGACGGCGGGCACGACTGGGACGTCTGGGGGCCGACGTTCGCCGAAGGAGCGAAGTACATCTTCCAGTACATCGGGAAGCCGCCGGCCGTGCCGATGAACGCGATCATCACCGGTACAGCGGGCGAGGACCGGGCCGGCGGAATCGCAACTGATGCCTCAGGCAACGTTTATCAAGCGATCGCGGTCGAGGGATCGCTGGACGGTCTGTCGTACGCAGGCGCGAAGGACGTCGCGCTGATCAAGACCCGCGCGGACGGGACACGGGAGTGGACGCGGTCGCTCGGGACCGCTGGGACAGAACGCCCGTACGGCGTTGCCGTCGATGCTGAGGGACGTGTTGTGGTGACCAGGTACACCACAGGTGATCTCGACGGCTCGCATGCGGGGAACGCTTCGGACGATGCGTTCGTGGCACAGTTCGACGCTGATGGGAATCGCCGTTGGTTGACGCAGCTCGGCGTACCTGGGGTCGCGGATCGGAGCTACTCGATCGCTGTCGACGGGTCGGACATCTATGTCGGTGGCTACACGAAGGGCTCGCTGGGCGGCACGAACCAAGGCGACAAGGATGTCTTCCTCGCCCGGCTCGACGCCGATGGTCGGCAGGTCTGGCTGCGGCAGGCCGGGAGTACGGGCAAGGACAAGGGGATGGCGATCGCGGTCTCCGGTGGCGCTGTCTACGTCGCCGGAATGACGGCCGGCTCCCTCGGTACGCCGGCCGGCGGGATCGACGGATTCGTCGCGCGGTACTCATCCTCCGGCGAGCCGGTGTGGATGAAGCAGTTCGGCACTCCCGCGTCCGACGAGGCCTGGGCGCTGGCTGCTGATCCGGCGGGTGGCGTTTACCTGACCGGCTACACCGCCGGCGACTTCTCCGGTTCGCTGGCCGGCGACAAGGACTTCATCGTCGCCCGCGTCGACGGCGACGGCGTACTGACCTGGCGGGACCAATTCGGTACGAGCGGCAACGACAAGGGCGCCGCACTCGCGGTCGACGACTCAGGCAACCTCTACGTCGCGGGCTTCACCGACGGAGCTCTCGAAACTCCCCTCGGCAAGTTCGACGCGGTCCTCACGAAGTACTCCGCCGACCACGCCCGAACGTGGACCCGCCAGTTCGGCACCCCCAACGACGACGCCGCCGACCCCTTCGCCGAAGCCAACCTCTACCTCACTACAACCCCCACCCGGATCGACCTCTCCGGCCTGACCAACACCGACACCTTCCACACCACCTACACCCCCACCGGCACCAACGAGACCCCTTAGGACGTTGGTGCCGCCGCCCAGGTAAGGGCTCATGCAGCTCTAAAGGTCGAGGGACCCATAAACGTTGGTGGGCCCCCCGACCGCGTTCCGGCCGGGCGAGTCACGGCCGGACAACCACCTGACAGCCGGGGGTGCCCGGAGAACACCTCATCACGTTAAGTACCCAAAGCACAACTCGTTCAGCCGTTTGTGTTTCACCCATTTTCACCATCCCCGAGCACCCCTTGCAGATGCACATTCCACCTGCACGTGCAGGTGCTTCACGCACCCAAAAACCACCCACCAACACGTCCCGATCGGGCCCCAAACAACCACCTGAACCACCCACCAGGACCAGTCCACAACGCATCCCCACCCCGCCCACCACGGATCAGCGAGCAGTGCAGGCCAGCCCTACCTGCGAATCGCCCCCAACCAGCTAGCTCAGGTCAGCGGGCGATGCAGGTGCTCGCCAGCCCTCCTGCACTTCTCTTCCTCAACAACCGACCGGCATCAGCGGGCGATGCAGGTTGAGAGGTGGTCGTTGACTATGCCTGTTGCCTGCATCAACGCGTACGCGGTGGTCGGCCCCACGAACACGAAACCCTTCTTCTTCAAGGCCTTCGACATGGCAACGGACTCCGGCGTCGTCGCAGGCACATCGCCCAGCGTCTTCGGTGCTTTGTGCTCGGCAGGCCGGAACGACCACAGCAGCTCGGTGAACTCACCCTCGTCGAGCTCGAGCAACGCCCGCGCGTTGTTGATCGTCGCGTTGACCTTGAGCCGGTTGCGAACGATACCGGGATCCGCCATTAACCGATCGAAATCGGCAACGTCGTACTTCGCGATGATCGCCGGATCGACGTGCGCGAACGCGGCCCGGAAGTTCTCCCGCTTCCGCAGGATCGTGATCCACGACAACCCCGACTGGAACCCCTCCAACGTCATCCGCTCGAACAGCGCGACGTCGTCCCGAATCTCCTTGCCCCACTCGTTGTCGTGATACTCGACGTACTCCGGCGCCGAGGTCGCCCACCCGCACCGCGGCTGCCCGTCCGCCCCGATCACCGTCATCCCGCCACCTCCCGCACCAGCCGCCGCAACGAAACCCGCATCAGCCACTCGAACCCCGGCCGAACCACCGCCCACGCAACCACCCCCACCCGCCCTAACGGCGGCACAACATCCTCCGCCCAAGTAAACGTGCACCCACCAGCCCCCACACCCGCAGAGGGCGTCGTGGAGGAGGTCGGGGTGATGGTGAAGGTGCCGGTGCCGCGGACTAGTTTGCCCAGGTGTTTCACCGTGCATTCGCGCGGTGGGTCCCAGTGTGTGATGACCATGTCGTCAGTGAACCCGATGGCACCGACAGAAGTTCGGGCCGCGACGCCGCCGCCCACGCCAGTACCGTCCTGGTCGGTTGCCCAGACGCGGGTGAGCAGCATCCAGCGTGACTGCCGATCCCAATCCATTACGACATCCCACGCGGTCTGCGGGTCGAGGTCCAGCTCGATCGACGCCTCCGCGTGGCACCTGCCCTCGGAATCCATCACCCGAGTAGATCAGTTGGGACGCTGATAAGCACCCTCACCAGGCGGCGAGCTGTGCCGCCCGGGCGTACTGTCGCCTGCCGGGTCGCCCGGGTCCGTCGGCTGCCCGTTCCCCGCGTGGTCGTTCCCCGACTGGACCGGCCACACCGGCGCCACCTGCTGATCCGCCGGCGGCCAGAACTGCCATCCCTGCCCCTCCTGCTGCGCAGCCTCATACGGATAACCAGCCTGCCCCTCCGGCCGCTCGGAGCCAGCCTGCTGCTCCTCCTGGTAGGCAGGCGACTCCTGCTGGTCGTCGAGCTGCTGCTGGTCCTGCTGGTAGCCGGGCTGATGCTGCCGCGGCTCCTGCTCGTAGGCGGGCTGCTGGTGCGTTTGCTGGTAGGCCGGCTGCTGCGCGGTCTGCTGCTCCTGCTCGTACGTCGCCTGGTCGTAGATCGGATGCTCGGCGGTCGGCGGTTCCTCCTCGTCGAGCGGTTGCTGCTCTTGTTGGAAACTGGGCTGCGCAGCCTGTTGTTGCGAGGGCTGCTGGGCGGGCGCCTGCGCGGATGCGGCCGGTCGCTCCTGCCAAGGGGCCTGCTGAGTGGGTGGCTGTGAAGTCGAGTCAGACGGCTGCTGCCACTGGGGCTGCTGGACAGGCGGCTGCGGGGATGGGTCCGACGGCTGCTGCCACTGCGGTGCCTGCTCGGCCAACACCCAGTGCGGGGTAGGCGTGGGCTGCGCGCCAACAGAAGATGCGGACGGCTGGGGCCAGTCGGCTGCAGCCGAAGCCTGCGGATCCACGCCCGACTGCGGCTCGCGAGCGAACTGCTGCGCTGGGTTCTCGTACTGCTGGGCGGGCCTGGACTCTGCCGAGTGCTGCTGCCCGGGCGACTGCTGCACGGGGTTCTCGTACTGCTGGGCGGGGCTGGACTCTGCCTGGTGCTGCTGCACGGACGACTGCTGCTCCGCCGGGGGTTGCTGAGCTCGTGCCTGCTGCGTCGGTGCCTGGTGGTCCGCGGAGTACTGCTGAGCTGGTGACTGCTGCTCTGCCGAGGGTTGCTGCGCCGCTGGCTGCTGGCCCGTGGAGTACTGGTGAACCGGGGGCTGGTGGTCAGCCGGGGGCTGCGGGTTCATGGAGAACCGGAGTGCGGGCTGGGGCTGAGCGGAGGCGGACTCCGTCGGCGGCTGCGGCTGGGCGGAGGCCGTCGGCGGCTGCGGCTGCGGCTGGGCGGAGGCCGTTGGTGGCTGCTGCGTCTGGAGGTGCGGATCCGCGGGGAGCGGCTGGTTTGCGGGGAACTGCGAGGTGGCGGGTTGCGACCGGGCGGGGCTGGACTCCCCGCGGGGCTGCGCCTGTACGGGGTTGGACTCAGCCTGCTCGTGTGCTGTGAACGGCTGCTGCGCCGAGAGCTGCTGCAGTCGAATCTGCGCCTGCGCGGGGGGCTGCTCGTCGGCCTGGGGTTGTTGTAGGCGGATTTGCGGGGCCAGCGGGGGTGGCTGATCTGTGGGGAACTGGAGGGTTGGGGATTGCGGCTGGGTGGGGGCGGAGTCTGGGTGGGGGCGGTCTTGCAGTTGTACGGACAACTGCTGCTGGGGAGGTGCTGAGTGCGACTGGACGTCTGTGGCGGGCGCAGACGGCTGGAACCAGGGCTCGGATGCGGGCTGCTGGGGCTCGTAGGTATCGGCCTGGGGGTGCTGGGGTGAGTACGCCTGCTGCTCCGGCTGCTGGGAGTACGCCTCGGGTTGCGCGGGCGTGTCGGCCTCAGGCAGCTGGGGTGTGTAGGCGTCGGGGTGCCGCTGCGAATAGGGCTCGGGCTGCTGGAGTGCGTCAGCGCTGGGCTGCTGGTGGGCGCCGGCCTGAGGTGGCTCAGGCGAGTAGTCCTCGGGCTGCTGGGGTGAGGAGGTCGGCGGGGGACGGTGCGGGGTGGTGGGTTGGGATTGGGCTTCGAGCATGGCGCGGGCTTCGGCTTGGAGGCGCTCGTACTCGTTGGCGGCTGCTGAGTGGCTGGCGGGGACCTCGCGGGTGTCCGGGTCGTCGTCCTCGGCGGGCGAGGCGGTGCCGGGCTCGGTGGGTCGCTGGCCGGCGGCGGACTGCTCCACGCCTGACTGCTCGACCGCGGGCTGCTCGGCAGTGAGCGGGTCGGCGGGCGCCTCGGCTACGGCCGGTTGCTCGGCGGTGATCGGCTCAGAGGCATCGGTGGGCGCCGAGTGGGCCTGGCCGGGCGAGGTGAACGCGGCGCCGGGCGAGGTGGACGCGGCGCCGGGCGACGTTGAGGCAGCGCCGGGCGAGGCTGAGGCCGCACCGGGCGAGGTCGAGCCGGGGGTGGGTGAGGTCGAGCCAGGGCTGGGGGCAGACGAATCAGCGCCGGCTGAGGTCGAGGCAGCGGCAGCGGCAGCCGAAGCAGCGGCGGCAGCAGCGGCGGCAGCAGGTGAGGAGGCGGCAGCAGCGGCGGCTGCAGGTGAGGAGGCGGCAGCAGCGTCGGCCGACGGGGCGCCAGCGCCTGAGTCAGGTGAGGGACCGGGCTCCGGGGCAGTGGAGTCTGGGAAGTTGCCGCCGACGAGGATCGGTTTCTGGGTGCCGGTGTCGTCGAAGTCGGCAGGGTCGTAGGTGCTCCGGGACGTGAACCCAGCACCGTCCGGGGCGTCCACGATCGGGGCGACCGCGCGTTCGAGGTCGGCGATCCGGCGGTCGCGTTCGGCGACCTCCTTGGCGACGCGCTCGAGCAGCGTGTCGACCTCGTCCATCCGGTAGCCGCGCAGCCCGACGGCGAACCTGGCCGACTCGATGTCGGTGGAGGTGAGCGCCTGCCGGGCCGGGACGGTCATGTCGGGCCGGTCGTCGTACGCCGTACCCATGGCACCCCAACGACCCGAGGCCACTACCGCGACAGCCCCGATCAACAGCACCACGATCAGCCCGAAGAACCACATCACGGGACCGATCGTGCCATGCCGACGAAGTCACCCGCACAGTCGGAGCCCGATTCGGCCGAGAGCGGAGCGTCGGCAGGCCACAACAGAACCGCGTCAGCTCCCGTCGGATCCCAGGCGGTGCGCCTCACGCCGCGCCCGGGCCTCCGGGCTGTCCGCCTCCGCAACCTCGCGCGCGGCCTCCGCGGCAGCCTCCTCCGCGGCCGCGTCGGCGAGCTCACCGGCCTTGACGATGTAGCTGATCGCCTCGTCCACGTCATCGGTGATCGTGAACATTTCCAGGTCGGCGGCCGAGATCTTCCCGTCCGCGAGCATCGTGTCCCGCAGCCAGGACGCCAGGCCGCCCCAGTACGACGTACCGAACAGGACGACCGGGAACGACGTGACCTTCCGCGTCTGCGCCAGCGTGAGCGCCTCGAACAGCTCGTCCAGCGTGCCGAACCCGCCCGGCATCACCACGAACCCCTGCGCGTACTTCACGAACATCGTCTTGCGGGTGAAGAAGTACCGGAAGTTCATCCCGATGTCGACCCACTCGTTCAGGCCGTTCTCGAAGGGCAGTTCGATCCCCAGGCCGACCGACACCCCGCCGGCCTCCGATGCGCCCTTGTTCGCCGCCTCCATCACGCCCGGTCCGCCGCCGGTGATCACGGCGTACCCGGCCTGGACGAGCTTGCGGCCGGTCTCCTCCGCGGCGGCGTACATCGGATCGTCCGGCTTGGTCCGCGCCGAGCCGAACACGCTGATCGCCGGCCCGAGTTCGGCGAGCATGCCGAAACCCTCGATGAACTCCGACTGGATCCGCAGTACCCGCCACGGGTCGGTGTGCACCCAGTCCGACGGTCCGCGGCTGTCCAGCAGCCGCTGCTCGGAGGTGGATTGCTGCACCTGGTTGCGCCGCATCACGACCGGTCCGCGCTGCTGCTGGCCGATCGGGCGGTCGGGGTGGATCCCGGCTTCTTCCATACCTCTAGATTAGTGCGGACATTCCGGACAGGCCCGCCGACGCGAGGCCCGCCACGAGGAGTACTTACGCCGTCAACCAGGCCCTCAGCCGCTGTTCACACAGCTCGATCTCCGCTTCCGGCACGAACTCATCCTGCTTGTGCGCGTACAGCGGGTCCCCCGGCCCGTAGTTCACCGCCGGTACGCCGAGCAGCGTGAACCGCGCGACGTCGGTCCACCCGAACTTCGGCTTCGGCTCACCCCCGACCACCTCCAGGAACGCGGCCGCGGCCGGCCGCTCCAGCCCGGGCAGTCCACCGGGCGCCGAGTCCGTCACGACCACGTCGTACCCCTCGAACACCTCGCGCAGGTGCGCCTCGGCCTCGGCCTCCGACCGGCTCGGCGCGAACCGGTAGTTGATCTCCACCGTGCACAGATCGGGTACGACGTTCCCCGCGACGCCGCCGTGGATCCCGACCGCGTTCAGCCCCTCGCGGTACTCGAGCCCGTCGATCGGCACCCGCCGCGGCTCGTACGCCGCCAGTCGCGCGAGCACCTCGCCCGCGGCGTGGATCGCGTTCGTCCCCATCCAGGACCGGGCCGAGTGCGCGCGCTCGCCGCGGGTGGTGACCTCGATCCGCATGGTGCCCTGGCAGCCGGCCTCGACCACCGCGTTCGACGGCTCCATCACGACCGCGAACACGCCTTCGAGCAGCTCCGGGTTGGACCGGGTCAGCCTGAACAGGCCGTTCCGCTCCGCCTCGACCTCCTCGCAGTCGTAGAAGACATAGGTGACGTCCCGGTTCGGCTCGTCCAGGGTCGCCGCCAGCCGGAGGCCGACCGCGACACCGCCCTTCATGTCGCAGGCGCCGAGCCCGTGGATCAGGCCGTCGGCGCGGCGAGCCGGGAGGTTGTCGTTCAGCGGGACGGTGTCGAGGTGCCCGGCGACGACGATCCGCTCGTCCAGTCCGAGGTCGGTCCGCGCGACGACGGTGTTCCCGTGCCGGAAGACCTTCAGGTGCGCGTACGACGACAGCGCCGCCTCCACCTCGTCCGCGAGCGTCTCCTCGGTCCCGCTGACCGAGGAGATGTTCACCAGCGCCTCGGTCAGATCCGGGGCGGACATGGTGAGGTCGAGCTTGGGCATCAAGACTCCTCCGCTGGTGGTACGAATACACAGAACTCGTTGCCTTCGGGGTCGGCGCAGACGTGCCAGCCGATCTCGTCGTCCTTGGGCCGCAGCAGTGTCGCACCCGCGTCGAGCACCGGCTGCAGTGCGGGCGCGGTGACGTCCCAGTGGACCCGGTTCTTGACGGTCTTGGGCTCGGGCACCGGCACGAAGACCCAGTACGGGAACGGGAGCCCCGGTACGTTCTCCAGCCAGCGCCAAGGCTTGCCCGGCGTACTCGCGATGTCTCCACCGACCACGCCCGCCCACCAGCGCACCTGTGCCTCCGGATCGGCTGAATCGACCACGAGCTCCATCAGCCGATACGCCGGGACCGTGGCGCGGACGAATCCGCAGAACTGACCGCCTTCCGGGTCCTCCATCACGGTCCAGTGCTGCTCGTCGGTCGCGGGCAGCTGCACCGTCGCACCCTCCCGCTCGAGATCACCGATCGCGCCGGTGTGCACGTCCAGGTGCACCCGGTGCTTCACCGTCTGCGGTTCGTCGACCTTGTTGATCCAGATGGTCTTCTCCGGTACGTCTCCGACCAGCACGTTCGGGTGGTCGGCCGGCGAGGTCAGCCCGATCACCCGGCCCCAGAATGCCGTCATCGCGCTTGGGCATGTCGCGTCCACACACAAGTCCTTGAAACGCGCGATGGTCATAACGCAAAGGCTATCGGCCCTGCTGGCGACGGTAGTGGCGGTTCACCCGCTCTCGGTTGCCACATTTCGGCGAGCACCACAGCTGGCGTGGATCGTCCTGCAGGAAGTACTTCACGCACCGCGCCGCCGGGCAGGCCCGCAGGCGAGCCCGGTCCGGACCGGAGAGGAAGTCGATCGTGGACCGCCCGACCGCACCGACCAGCAACGCGACCGGATCGTCCGTCCGCCCCGCCCACCGGGTAACTGGTCCGTCCTCGGGCCACTCCAACTGCAGAGTCCCGAGCCGATCCGCCGCCCGGTTCACCATCCGCACCGCGGCCTCTGCATCCATCAGCCGATCCGCATCCGCCTTGCTCGGCGGCCCAGGCTCGACTGCCCGCGCGAACAGCGCTCGTACCGCGCGCCGAATCTGCACCAGCTCCTCGTGAGCGTCCACTCCCCCGAGCGGACGGCCGAGCACCTGGGTGATCAGGTCGTCGTGCTGATCGAGCCAGGCAGCAGCGTCGGCGGGGCTCGCCAGCAGGTCGGCGACACCGCCGTGACCGTCGTGCCGAATGGTCGCCGCGAGGGCGAAGGCCAGCGTGCTCACGAACGCAGTCTAATGGGATAAGCAGTTGCTGCCATGTGATTACTGGCTTAGGGTCACTAACGCGACAGGCCGCACCTACCGTTAGGCAGTCGATGACCGACCTCCGCACCAGACTGCGCGCAGTCCCGACACTCACCGGCACCCCGCCTCCGTTCGACCCAGTCCGTACGCCAGAAACGCCGCACCCGCTCTTCGTCGACTGGCTGTTGGACGCGGTCGACCGACAGGTGCCGGAGGCTTGTGCCGCGACTCTGTCGACAGTGCGCGCCGATGGGCGGCCCAATGCACGAGTGCTCATCCTGAAGGACGTGACCGACGACGGCTGGCAGTTCGCGTCGTCCGCGAGCAGCCGGAAGGGCGAGGAGCTCGCTGCGTCGCCGTACGCCGCTCTGACGTTCTACTGGATCCCGCTCGGTCGGCAGGTCCGTGTACTGGGCAGAGTCGAGCCCGCGGATCCGGAGGACTCGGCGCGGGACTTCTTGGCGCGTCCGATGCCGGCTCGGGCTGAGACGTTGGCCGGGCGGCAGAGCGCCGTACTGGACGATCCCGCGGACATCGGCGCGGTCGTTGCCGAGCAGACCGAGCGACTGACGACCGAGCCCGGCTTGATCGCACCGAACTGGACTCTCTACACCTTGCAGGCCGAGGAAGTGGAGTTCTGGCAGGCGGATCCGGATCGCCGGCACCTCCGCCTCCGCTACCGCCTGGACGCACCGAACTGGAGCAAGGAGCGCTTGTGGCCCTGACCGATGTGAAAACCACCGCCGACCGGCTGAACACGCTGGTGGCCGACCTGGACGACGACGCCGCCCGGGCGGCGTCCGGCCTGCCCGGCTGGTCCCGCGGTCATGTGATCACCCACATCGCCAACTTCTCCGAAGCCATGACCCGCCAGGTCGAGGAGGCCCTCCAGGGCCGCGTGATCGAGGTGTACGACGGCGGCCGCCCAGCCCGGGACGCCGGTATCGAGGCCGGCGCCCACCGTCCCGCCGTCGAGCTGACCGAACACCTCGCCCAAGCAACCACCGCCCTGCTGACCGCCTGGGACAAGGTCGGGCCGGACGACTGGACCCGGCCAGTTCTGCACCGCAACAGCAACCTCGCGGCCGCCATCGACGCCTGCTGGCGCGAACTAGCGATCCACTCCGTCGACCTCGACCTGGGCATCACCCCGGCCAGGTGGCCCCCCGCCTTCTGCCTCCACCTCCTCGACTTCCTCCGCGCCCGCACCCCCGAAAACATCCACCTCGTCCTGCAATCCAACGACGGCCCCACCTGGGAGAACGGCACCGGCGAGACCCGGGTCCTCACCGGCAACCTCACCGACCTGACAGCCTGGTACGCCGGCAGGACGGCTGCCGGCCCGATGACCGGCCCGGCACCCGACCTGCTCCCCTGGCCTTAGCTGACGGTGAAGTCGTCGGGTTGGATCCAGGTGTCGAGGGCGGGGGCGTTGAAGCCGGCGTAGACCGTTAGCTCGTGGACTCCGGCGGGGACCTTCACTGTGACTTCGTGGTGGACGTAGCCGGTGGAGGCTCCGAAGGTCTGCGAGGCCAGGTCCTGGGCGCCGAGGTGGACGCCGAAGCGGCCTTGGTCGGCCGGCAGGTTCGCCGACGCGTTGATCCAGGAGCCGAAGGTGTACGTCGTACCAGGAGTCACCGGGACGGATTGGTACAAGGCGCTCCAACCCGTGCAGGTGCAGCGGATCCAGCCGTTGTTGGCACCAGAGCGGGCGAAGCCCAGCCCTCGGTCCACACCGTTGGTCGCGGTGCCCTCGAACAACCACGCGGGCTTGCCACCACCGGTGCCTTCGAAGCCACCATCCGCGAGCTGGGCCACATACTTCACCGCCAGTTCGGAGACCGAGGTGAAGCTGCGGGTGCCTCCGGGCAATCCGATCACCCGCACCCCATCGGTCTCCTGCGCAGGGAGGTGATGGTGTACCTCTTGTTGGCGCCGGCCGAGACATCACCCGGGTACGCCGGCGACACGGTCTGCGCACCGACCTCGACCCACGACCCGTTCTGCTTCACCTGTACGCGCGGACGCCCGGTGAAGTACCCGCCCTCGGCCGACACGGCACCAGACGTGAACTCCACGTTGTTGACCTTGTGGCGAGCCGGCCATTCGTAGCCCCACCACGACGCACCCTTCACCTCGTCGTCGAAGTCGGACTCGCTACCGGACAGCACACCGTCGTTCATCAGCGCCAGGCTGCCCGACTGCGTCGACTTCGAGATCGCGACGGCCCCTGTCGACGGCGCGGCCAGATTCACCGAGGCCGAAGGCAGATCCGTGGCCGGCGCATCCGTCGAAGGCGTCAGTACGAGCTTGCGCAGGTTGAAGTTGTAGACCGAGGTCCCGATCCCGCCACCGCCACACGGGCAGACGTTCGCCTGCAGGAACATCGTCTGGCCGTCCGGCTGGACGAACTTGGACGGGATCGTCACGCCGTACCCGCCGTACTTCGACGTCGACAACGGATACCCACCGAAGTCATTCGACAGGAAGTGTTTCCACGGTCCCCACGGCGTCGGCGACTCGTAGAACTCGAACGTGTACTCCGTCCAGGACGTGTAGACATATCGCTTCTGCGCGGCCAGATACGTGACACCACCCTGGCTGATCACGCTCAGGTTCGACGCGTTCGTACCGTACGACTGAACACGCTCTGCGGATCCGCGACCGTGTCGTCGAAGGAGTCCCGCCAGTTCCCGTCCAGCCCGTACGCGTAGACGCAGCCGTCCGGCGCCAGCGCTCCGCCGCGACCGAAGTCAGCGAACCAGATCGTCGTGAACACATGGTCGGAGAACATCGGCTTGCGCTTGCCCCAGGTCCACGTCCGACCGTGATCGGTCGACTTCAGGATCGTCGCCGCCGGTACGTCGTTGAAGTCCAAAGCGAGGTCCTGGACGGCGAGATACATCGTGTCCCCGACGCAGACCATCCCGGTCGGCTTCCGGCTGTATCCCGCACCACTCCAAATCGATCCCACCTGATCTCCCCGAGAGATCGTTGCCCCGGACAAATTCCCGGGCGAGCCGGTGATCTCGCTGACCGCGATGTCGGCGAAGTCCTGGTCCAGGCTGAACCCCTTGCCGTCCTCCTCCAGCTCCCGCGGGATGTTCAGGTAGTACTGGCGGAGCAGGAAGATGCCGAAGGCATGGAAGATGCTCGGCACGATCAGCCCGGCGTAGCTGTCCAGCAGCCCGAGCTGCTTGGCCACCAGGAACAGCGGCACCAGGATCACCGGCAGCGACACGAGCAGCGTCGACATCATCCCGGAGAAGATGATCCCGCGGCCCGGGAACCGTAACCGGGCCAGCGCGTACGCCGCCATCGAGTGGAAGAACAGGGCGACCACGGTGACCACCACCGCGACGATCGCGCTGTTCATCATGAACCGCGGCAGCGGGATCTTCAGCAGCACGTACTGCAGGTTGTCCAGCGTCCAGGTCGACGGCCAGCCGAAGTTGAACACGTCCTCGGCCGGCTTCAGCGCGCTGATCACGATCCACAGCAACGGCAGCACGGCGATGATCGCCAATACATGCGCGAGGATCGGGAGGAACCTAATCTTCATCGAAACGTCCTCCCCGGGTGAAGGCGAACATGAGGCCGGTACAGACCACGAGCAGCGCGACGACGACGGTGGTCAGCGCGGCGGCGTACCCCATGTTGTTGAAGGTGAAGGCTTGATCGTAGATGTAGAGCACGACCGTGCTGGTCGCGCGGGCCGGACCGCCCTTGGTGAGCACGAAGACCAGGTCGAACGCCTGCAAGCCGGTGACCGCACCGATCGTCGAGTTGACGACGACGAAGAAGCTGGTCGGCCGGAGCAGCGGCCAGATCACGTAGCGGAATCGTTGCCACGAGCCCGCACCAGGAAGGAGACGTCACCAAGGCCGAACGGGGCGAGCAGCTTGGAGAGCGCTCCTCTCTTGTCGACCAGCAGGAACTGCCAGATCAGGCCGACCACGACCAGGCTGACCACGTTCGGCAGGAAGAACGCCGAGCGGACCCAGCCGATGCTCTTGAAGCGGTTGCGGACCAGCATCGCCAGCGCGAAGCTGACCACGAACGCGATCGGTACGAACGCGACCACGTAGGTCGCGGTGACCTTGAGCGACGCCCAGAGCTGGTCGTCACCGGCCATCAGCTTGTAGTTGGCCAGGCCGGCGTACTGATAGTTGCCGAAGCCATCGACCTTGAAGAACGCGACACCGAAGGCGAGCACCATAGGCAACGCGACGAAGATCAGCAGGCCGATGGTGTCCGGCGCGAGGAAGGCGAACGCCGCCAGCGCCTCGCGCCGCTTCCTCGTCATGCCGGTCTTGGGCTTCGCCGAAGCCTTCACCAGGGGCTTGGACGGAGGGGCAGTCGTGGTGACCACGCGCTGGCCTGCGCGCTCGTCGTACTGCGGGAGTTTCAGCCACCACGACTTCGCGCGGTTTCATCCATCCGGTGCCCTGGGCAAGCGTCTCTCGGGGGAGACCGCATGAGCCGGTACGACGTGTGCGTACTCGGTTCGTTCATGAAAGATCTGGTTGCCTCGGCGCAGCGGAGGCCGTTGCCCGGGGAGACGTTGCACGGCACGGGGTTCGCCGAGTTCCTTGGTGGGAAGGGAGTGAACCAGGCCATCGCAGCCGCGCGGATGGGTGCGCGGACCGCGATCGTCGGCACCATCGGCGAGGACCGGTACGGCGAGGAGTTCCTCGAGCTCCTCTCGGCCGATGGAGTCGACACGTCGTGGGTCGTGCGGCACCCTTCGCTGGGGACCGGTGTCGGCCTGCCGCTGGTGCTGCCCGACGGTGGGAACTCGATCATCATCGTGTCCCGCGCCAACGCCGCGATCACACCGGACGATGTCGAGGCGGCCGCGGACGTACTGACCGCGAGCTCGGTGCTCAGCGTCCAACTGGAACTCCCGGTCGAGGCGAGTCGCGCTGCCCTCCGGCTCGCCTCGACCGCGGGCGACACGACGATCCTCACCCCGGCCCCCGTCGGCCCGGTCGATCCGTCGCTGACGTCGTACGTCGACATCCTGGTCCCGAACGAGGTCGAGGCCGCCGCGCTGACCGGGCTGGACTGCGACGACTCGGCGCAGGTGCCCGTGATCGCCCGCAAGCTGGCCGACTCGTGGACCTCCAGGGCTTCGTCGTCACGCTCGGCTCGCGGGGAGCGTTCGTGGTCGATCGTGCCGCCCGCGCCGAGGAGTGGGTCGGCGCGCACGAGGTCGCAACCGTCGATACGGTCGGCGCCGGCGACGCCTTCTGCGGGTCGCTGGCCGCCTCCATCGCCTCCGGCACGCCTGGTAGACGCCGTCCGACTCGCCAACGCGGCCGGCGCCCTGTCCACCACCGTGAACGGCGCCGCGGACTCCGCTCCCGACCGCGCAGCCGCCCTGGCCCTGCTGGACGGCGCGGGCCTTGGTTTGCGGTCACCGTGAGATCCTTTGCACTGGATCGGGACTAAAGTGCGATCCAGACGACCATCGGACCTCAGGCGGGGAGCGGGCATGACGACGATCTACGACGTCGCGCGCAGGTCCGGTGTGTCGCCGGCGACCGTGTCGCGCGTACTGAGCGGCCGCCGCAACGTCGATCCGGAGCTGTCTGAGAAGGTCCGCGCTGCAGTGGCCGAGCTCGGGTACCGCCCGAACGGCGTCGCTCGCAACCTGCGCAAGTCCAGCACCAACCTATGGGCCGTGGTCATCTCCGACATCGAGAACCCGTTCTTCACCTCGCTGGTCCGCGGTCTCGAGGACGTCGCCCAGACCGAGGGCTACCACGTGGTCCTCTGCAACTCCGACGAGGACCCGGCGAAGGAAGCGGCGTACGCGTCGGCGGTACTGACCGACCAGATGGCCGGCGTGGTGATCTCCCCGACCAGTACGGCGGAAGGCGTCCAACTCCTCGCCGACGCGAAGCTCCCGATGGTCCTGATCGACCGTCGCGTCGACGGCGTCGAGGCGGACACCGTACTGGTCGACAACGAGCACGGCGCGAACGAGGGCGTCAAACACTTGATCGACGGCGGCTACCGCCGGATCGCCTGCATCACCGGTCCCCGCAAGGTCTCGACCGCCATGGACCGCCTCGCCGGTTACCGCTCCGCTCTCCGGGCCGGCGGTATCCGTTACGACAAGGATCTCGTCCGGCACGCCGACTTCCGCGAGGCCGGCGGGTACGCCGCGATGGAAAGCCTGCTCGAACTGCCCGAGCCACCCGAGGCCCTGTTCGTCACCAACAACCTGATGACGGTCGGCGCCCTGGAGTGCCTGGCAAAGAAGGGCCTCCGGGCCCCTAAGGACATCGCGGTAGTCGGCTTCGACGACATCCCCTGGGCCGATCTGGTCGTGCCAAGCCTCACCACAGTCGCCCAGCCGACGTACGAACTAGGCCGCACTGCCGGCCTCCTGCTGAAAGACCGAACCGCCTCCCCCGGCCGCCCACCCTCCACAGTCACCCTCCGCACCGAACTACACATCCGAGCCACCTCAGCCCCCGCAAAAAGTAGCCACCCGCTCCGCGGCACCTGATCTTCCGCCGCAGACCGGTGTCACAGGCCGAGCCCCCACCACCACCCCGGACGGCGCTCTGGCTCTTGGCCGGGTCCACCGGCCGGGCAAACCCTCCAGCTGGGGGGACAACCCCTCAGTTGGAGGGTTGCCCCCTGAGATTCTCAGTGGGCAACC